>SXXK01000242.1 GCA_005791255.1 Planctomyces sp. | reverse complement strand
GTTGACTTTGGGGTTGGGGATTGATCCCGCGTCAGGGGGCGGCGGGTTCCGCTGTCGTCCAGGTTTCGGTCAGCAGTTCTTCGCTGGTGGCGGAGTCAAGGACCGTCAGTTTCCATTTCAAAATCCCAAAGGGCTGCTGGCTGCAGAAGCACGCGTCGATTCGGTCGACGCAGCTGCCGAATTCCGGGTCCGCGACGGAGACTCGAACTGCTACTCTCCGGGATCGAGCCTGTGCGACATGACGAGGTGTTCTTTGTCTTCAAATCCTGCAAGCAATTCGAAGCCAAAGCGTTCGTAGACTTTGCGAGCTGCGATATTGTCTCGATGCACCTTGAGGGTCAGCAGATCCGCGTGTTTGCCAGGCGGCTGCTCTTGCCTGATCTGTCTCGCCAGATCTTTCGCCATCCGGTGGAGGCCACTTCTGCCAGCCAGTTTTGGCAAGTGAAGCGAAGCCGACCACCGAATCATCAGCCTCGGAACTGCGATAAACCCATACCCTTGTACCAAACTTCTCGATTGATTCGATGACTTCGGAACTGGTAATCCATTGTGTTGCGGCCTGCGACCACGGTTCGTCACCGCATGACAGACCTGCAAGGAAAGGCTGGTCTGCCACGGTGAATTCATCAGCGAAGAGTGTCTGGTTCTTCGTCACGGCCAACTGCTATTTCCTGGTCCTTGAAGGAAGAACGCGAGTTTTGACTCTGGCGGGTACGCGTGAACCAGCAGCTTCAATGGCTTTCGCCTGATCTGCTGTAAGTTCGCGATCTTCAAAAAAGTCAGCAACCGAGTCGAGAATGGCCGCAACTTCGAGATTGGGCCACAGTTCAGTTGGTTCGATGTTGAGCGCCAAAGCCATCTTGAGAATC
The DNA here is from genome assembly GCA_005791255.1 of Planctomyces sp. GTDB lineage: Bacteria > Planctomycetota > Planctomycetia > Planctomycetales > Planctomycetaceae > SXXK01. The sequence goes on along the minus strand of SXXK01000242.1, from coordinate 3,839 downwards.
GTTTTTTTGTGGGGACGAGCATCCCGAGACAACATCTTTGACACAGCCGATTGTGTACAGCCGATTCGTTCAGCCAACTCCTCCTGAGTTACATTCTTCACTTCCAGAATCTGTCGCAGCCGTTGAGCAAATGGTGCCTGCTGCGATTCCAGGTGATCCCGGCGGCTGGAGACAACAGGTTGACGCTGGGGCTGCTGGTGCTTGTCGGCAGACACTGTGTCGATCACTGACAGGTCCATCCCGCAGCGACCGTGTCCTGCGACAGGCTTCGGAACCAGAGCATCCGCAATCGTCTTGATCGCACGCTGTCGATCCTCGTCTGTGGTTTGATCATATTCCAGCACCGCAAACATCGAGCGAACAACCGACTGCACTTCTTCGCTGCATTCAAGATAGCAACGAATGAACTCACGCTGTTTGGGCTGGATCTTCAGGAGTGCCCGGAACGCATCGTGTGGAAAGTTGTCGAGTTGTGTTGCCATGTTATCACCTTAGTCAGCACGCTCTGCCACGATCATGCTGCGACAACCAAACATTCACGCCCGTTGTGAGCCCACCGGTCGGTTCGATCACCAACTGACGCAGTACCGTGTCAGGAACGAGGCACCAGCTGTTTCTTGTGCTGCAGACTGTATCGAATCCGAAGCTTCAATTTTATGACATAAAAATGACATGTCAATTTCGTTTTGTTTGATTTGCTGGTCTGCTTACACAAGTCGCTTATTGACATGGATTTGCGGATTTTTCGAGGGGCAGTGACACATTTTCGAGCATCCAGACCGTAGCCCGGCTCCAAGGCTGGGACTGGTACGTCGCAACCGTGCTCGTGCATCCCCTTGCCGCTCCGGGTCGCCACGGATTGGCACGGATGAATCGAAGTAGGGGGTGGATGGTGTCACGCGAAGCCGCGAAGCCGCGAAGGTAGGGGCTGCAGAGGGGGCGGGGGAGGGCTGTTTTTTTAAACCACAGAGGGCACAGAGGACACAGAGGGGAGGGTCGCGGGGGGATCGAGCACGAGCACGAGCACGAGCAGGAGCACGAGCACGAGTACGAGGACGAGTACGAGTACGAGTACGAGTACGGGCGAGAGCACGAGCACGAGCACGGAGGGGACGAGGGGGGCGAGAGTTTGAATTTGGGACGTTTTTTTTGACTTCCGTGGCGGAAATCGGGGCGGAATGTTGTTGACTTTGGGGTTGGGGATTGATCCCGCGTCAGGGGGCGGCGGGGGGTTCCGCTGTTGTCCAGGTTTCGGTCAGCAGTTCTTCGCTGGTGGCGGAGTCAAGGACCGTCAGTTTCCATTTCAAAATCCCAAAGGGCTGCTGGCTGCAGAACCACGCGTCGACTCGGTCCACGCAGCTGCCGAATTCCGGGTCCGCGACGGAGACTCGCACTGCTCCTCGTTCCGTTTTCCACGCTGTCCCGGGGTTGCTTTTCGAGGGAATCCAGGTGGTGCCGGCGTTGGCATAGGGGCGGCCGGAGTCGAGTCGGCCGAAGATGCGCTGCAGGGCGAACTGCAGGCTGTCAGGGGACGGAGTGAGGCTGCGGGGGGGAATGCCGGGACGCTGCAGCACAAGGCCTGCGGGGTGGGCAGGGCTGGGCAGCAGTGCGGTGCCGTGCAGGCTGGCTGCGATGGCTCGTACAAGGATTCGGCCGCTGCCAGTGTCCTCGAAACTTTCCAGTGTGACTTTGTCGCCGCGGCTGCTGACGAAGGTTTGTCGGGTACCGGCGGGGGGCAGCTGGGGCAGCAGCGAGTAGCGGGGCGGGTCGAAGGGCGGGCGGGGAGTGCGGTAGCTGATCAGGCCCGCCGCTTCGAGCTGCTCGTACAGCCACGACGGTTTCCACGGCCGCTGCATGGACCACTGGGTGGTCAGCATGGAGGCCAGCAGCAGCACGGCAGCGGCGGCGAATGTGCGTCGTCCGCAATGGCGGAGTGCCGGAACCATGGCCAGCCACCAGAACGGTGACAGCCACAGCATCCAGCGGAGTGCGACGCTGTTGCCGCCGTAGTTGTAGTTTTCAGTGCGCGTGAGGTAGAAGCCGAGTGTGAGCAGGGTGCTGGCGGCGGCTGTCAGTGTCAGCAGGCTGCTGATCGTCTGCTGCTGTTCGGCGGGCGAGCGGGGGACGCGGGTGGGGGGGGCGAGGCGGAGCAGAGCGGGCAGCTGTCGGCAGGCCAGTCCGCAGCCGAGCACGGCCAGCAGCAGGACGGGCATGTGTGACAGCAGTCCGTGGTGTCCGAGCAGGCAGTGGAACAGGTAAACGGGCAGGGATTCGGTGCTGGCGTCCAGGTCACGTGGTTCCATCCAGTAACTGGGGATTCCGTTATGGATGTAGCGATAGGTTTCTGATCCGTAGGTGGCATAGAACGGTTTGAAGCTGCCGACGACGGAGTAATTGGCGGCGAAGAACAGGACGGCGGGCAGCGTGGCGAGTGGCAGGAAGGCGGTGAGTGTGGCTTTGCGGGAGCGGGCGAGTGCGAGGCAGGCGGCGAGTGCGGTCAGCTGTGCCGCGGGCAGCTCGAAGCAGGCGGTGAGGCTGCTGCACAGTCCCAGGATGGCGAAGTCGCGGGTCTGAGCGGACTGCAGGATGCGGACAGCGGCGGCGACGGCGAACATGGCAGTGGCGGCAGCGGGAGTGTGATTGTTGAGTGTGGTGAGGTAGGGGTTGAGCAGTGATCCGAATCCGGCGGTGAGCAGGATCAGGCAGCGGGCGGTGCTGTGCAGATCCAGTCGGTGCAGAGTACGGCAGAGGCTGACCAGCATCAGCGCGAAGGGGAGGATATTGAGCGGCAGCAGGATCAGTCGGGAGACGAGCGCGGTGTGGCTGAACAGACCGTAGCCCAGCAGGGCTTTGACGGCGGCATAGATTCCGGCGGCGAGGACAGACAGCAGCGGTGGTTTGGACGAGTAGAAGTGCCAGGGTTCGCTGGCGTTGTTTCGCCAGCGGACTTTGTCGATGGTGGACCAGTGGGGGAAGGCATCGATTTCGTCGATCTGCCAGGTGCCTCGTTCGACGAGCGACCAGACGGAGCACCAGCGTGAGCGATCATTGGCGCTTTGCAGCGGTGGTGCCTGCAGCAGTGCGGCGACCGCGATGACGACCGCGGTGGTGATCAGCAGTCGTTCGATCGTGGAGCAGCGAATTGCGGTGGCAGCGGGCTGTGGGCTGGTGTGAGTCATGACAGGCGGGGCAGGGTGAAACCGGGAAAAGAACGAGCGGTTGGTTAGTTTCGGCAGTTGTCCGGCAATGCACAAGCGAGCGGGGGAGGGAGGCGGGGGAGGGGCGTTTTTTTAACCACAGAGGACACAGAGGGCACAGAGTGAAGGGGGTCGGGACTGGGGGAGTGCCGTTGGGTTGGGGGGGGCGTATGAGGGGTGGTTTTTCATCTCTTTTGGCATTGAGGGCGGGGCTGTTCAGGGCGAAGTGAGGTTGAAAAAATGAGGGGTGCACGTTTCGCGGAGCGAAACGCGACACTCTGCGGAGTTACTCGCGAGTGACCATCCCGGGGCGAGGGTGGACTGATGGGGGCAGCGACATTGTCGGAACCCGAGACGCGCGGTCACACAGTTTATGAGATCGCGGATTGGCGTGTTTTGATCAGGGCTTTTCCCGGTTCTCGGTGGCGTCATTGCCGTCGGTCGCAAACATGGGCAGATAGCGGTAGTAGACCTCCAGACAAAGTGTCGAGAGGCAAGTCTGGTAGATTTGGCCGCCTGCGTTGCCCCATGGATCTCGCAGGGCCCAGCTGCCTTTGGCCGGACCATTGCGGATCTGTTGCGAAACCAGCAGGGGACGCATGCGGGAATTCCAGTCGGTCCACAGCGGTCCGCCATAGTGGT
>SXXK01000241.1 GCA_005791255.1 Planctomyces sp. | reverse complement strand
GCCGGCTGCAGGCCAATGATTCGCCCGCGCTCAGACAGCGCATCGTCGATGATTTTCTTGCCAGCGCTGCATTCACCGACTACTGGACCCTGCAGTTGGCCCGCCTGCTGCAACTCCACTCGCTGCCAAATGAACCGGCAGCGTTCCAGGCATCCGCTGTCTGGCTGCGCACGGCTGTGGCTGAGGATCGCCCGCTGGATCAGCTTGTTCGACAGCTGCTGCTGGCTTCCGGCGATTCCCATGCTGATGGTGCTGCCGGGTTCAGCCGCATGGCTGCAGACGCTCGCAGCCACGCCGAATTGATTGGACAGGCCTTTGCCGGTTTAAGCCTCGGCTGCGCCAACTGCCACAACCACCCGCTGGATCGCTGGACGCAGGATGACTTTCATGGCCTGGCCGCTGTATTTGCACCGCTGGATCGAGGACGCATGGTGCAGTTCACCGGACGTGGATCCGTGACCAACCTGCGTACCGGAGACCCGGCCACGCCGCGAATTCCCGGACTGCGAGACCTCAGCCCTGACGGTGATCATCGCGAAGCCGTCGTCGACTGGCTCACCTCGGGTTCTGCACCACCGCTGGCACGCAACGTCACCAATCGACTGTGGAAACACCTGTTCGGACGCGGCCTGATCGAACCGGTCAATGATCTCAGTCTGACCAATCCTGCGACACATCCTGAACTGCTGACAGCCCTGGCGGAAGAGCTGGTCAGCAGCTACTGGAGTCTCCGCGCGATGCTCCGTCAGATAGTACTCAGTGAAACCTGGGGACGCGCGTCTGTGACGCTCGCTGCCAACGATGTCAGCAGCCCTGCGAATCCGTCACTGCAAAACGCCTCGGCACTGTTCCTCGCCTGCCGCACTTCCCTCGCTGTGCCAGCCGAGGTGCTGGCGGACGCCATTGCGGACGTCTGTGACATTCCACCTGATCTCAGTCCTCAGCCTGCGGCACGGGCCGTTCAGGTTTTCGATCCCGCGCGGCCGGCCGGTGAACTGGATCTGCTCGGTCGCTGCCGCAAACTCAGCGGCTGCACACTGAATTCCACACAGTCCGAATTGCCGCTGTCCGCACAGCTGCATCTGCTGAACGGACATCTGATCAATGCCCGCACGACCGACTCGGCCTCACGACTTCACAAAATGCTGCGGGATGGCCATTCGAATACGGACATCGTCACCCACTTGACACTGCTCGCTCTCAGTCGCCAGCCCACGCCCGCCGAACTGGCTGACTGGCTGCAGCAACTGGAGGCCCGGACCCCTGATGAACGCCGGCAGAAGCTGGAGGACTTTCTCTGGAGCCTGCTGAACTGTCAGGAATTCCGCCGGATACCCTAGAAAGACACCATGCCCGCGCCCCGCGTCATCTCTCCCGTCCCTGTCAGACTGCCAACACGACGCAGCAGCCTGCAGTGCGGTCTCTCAGCGCTGTCAGCATTCGCCGGACTACCAGTTATTCGGGCCGCTGCTCGGTCAGCCACGGCCGCACAGCCTCGTTCCTGCATCCTGCTCTGGCTGGATGGTGGCCCCAGCCATCTGGAAATGTTTGACCCCAAACCCACCGCACCCGCAGAGGTCCGCGGACCGTTTGACACCATCGAAACCTCTGTTCCCGGAATTCACATCTGCAGTGAACTGCCGCGCACTGCTGCCATTACGCAGAACCTGGCCATCATTCGCTCCCTCACATCCCCGCTGGGCGAACATGGTCTTGCCAATACCTATGTTCTGACCGGTTATCATCCCTCACCGGTGCTGCAGTATCCAAGTTTGCCGGCTGTGGCTGCTTCATTGCGAGCCATGGCCCCGCAGCAGGTACTGCCGCAGTGGGTCGCCATTCCCGAAGCCGGTTCAGCCGGAGCCGGTTTTCTGGGTGCAGCAGCACAGCCGTTCGCCACCGGAGGAGACCCGGCACAGCCGGACTTCAAAGTCCGCGATCTGGACCTGTTTCCGGGCATCGATCGAACTCGCATGCAGCGACGCATGCAGTATCTGGAGGCATGGAATCGCAACCGCATCCGCGCTGCCGACCAGCAGGCTGCTGCCGCCGATCAGTTGCAGACCGCTCTGCAGATGGCGTCCTCGGACAGCGTCCGCACTGCCTTCGACCTGCAGCAGGAATCGGCAGGGCAGCGACAGGCTTACGGGCCACGGATGTTTGGCCAGAGCTGTCTGCTGGCACGCCGACTGGTCCAGCACGGAGTTCCCTTTGTGACAGTCAACTTTACCGGCTGGGACACGCACGAGAATCTGGTGCTGCAGCTGCGAGACGGATACAGCGGAGCAAAGCAGGGTGTCGGACTGCTGCCGACCTTTGACCAGGCCTTTGCCGCACTCATTTCCGATCTGCAGCAGTCAGGACTGCTGGAACAGACGCTGGTTGTTGCTGTTGGGGAATTCGGACGCACGCCCAAATTGAATGTGCGCGGCGGCAGAGACCACTGGCCGCGAGTCTTCAGCGCGGTGCTGGCCGGAGCTGGTGTTCCCGGAGGCCAGGTTATCGGCAGCAGTGACCGAACCGGTGAAAGTCCGCAGGATCAGCCCGTCACTCCACGCGACCTCGTTGCCACCATCTATACTCTGCTGGGCCTTGATCCAGGCCACGTTCTCACGGCTCCGGACGGTCGTCCGATTCCGCTGGTACAGGATGCCCGGCCGATTGTTCAACTGCTGCCCGGCGCAGGCGGAGCCTGACCGTATGAGCATCTGGCCGGGCGCTCGAATTCTGCACCTAGTGATGCTGCTCACTGTGTTGACACAACAGTCACAGGTGCCAGCTCAAATTCGCCCTGCCGTCGCTGTCTGGGCTCCCGCTGCCAATGAAGTCCTGGTGGGCTCACAGTCCGGCCTGCAGGTCTGTGCCTGGCCAATGCTGACACTGCAGCGACAGGTCCCGGTTGAACCTCAGCAGATACTGGATCTGTGCCTTGCCGGTGATCAGCGGCGTCTGCTGTTGACGGGAGGCACAGCCGGGGAAAGCGGCATGCTGCAACTGCTGGACCTGCAGACTGAACAGATCCTGCTGACCTGCACACCGCATACCGATCGCATCACGCAAACCTGCTGGCTGGCAGCAGACGATCGAATTGTGACGGCATCAGACGATGGCACAGCAGCTGTGCTGGATGCCCAAAGCGGCACACTGCTGCAGCGTGTCACACTGCATTCCCGACCATTGCTGGCACTGACATGTTTTTCCGATGCGCAGGCAGTGACTGCCGGTATGGACGGGACCATCCGGCTGTGGCAGCCTCAGAATGGACAGGCCGTCCGTACATTCGACAATCACACCGCTCCGATCACTGACCTGCTGGCACCCGAACCGCCAGCCGATGGCATGCCGCTGCTGTATTCAGCGTCGCGTGACAGAACTGTGCGACTGTGGCAACCGACTCGCGGGCGGATGGTCCGCTTTGCGCGGCTGAGCTCAATTCCGCAGGTGCTGCTGCTGACTTCCGGCGGTGATGTGCTGCTGGTTGGCTGCAGCGATGGCAGCCTGCTGCTGCTGCATCCTGAGTCTCTGCAGGTACTGAGGACCGAACAGACGGGAACGGGCGGAATCAATGCTCTGCTGCAGCATCCTGTCAGCGGTGATCTGCTGCTCTGCACTGATGCAGGGCTGCTGCGTCTGAGCCGCCGGCAGTTGATTCCCTGACGCTGTGCCTGGGGGCATATCAGTCACAAACTCGTTCGGCTGCACCGCGGCTGCGTGCCGACCATCGTTGATCGTGACGGTCTGTCAGTCTGCCTGCCTGTTTATCGTCCCCTGCGGTTTTGGAACAGCTTCGTGTTCAGGGTCGCGCGGGATCGCATGACTTTTTTACGAGCCGATGCCAGAATAGGGCCTGTGCCGACCTGCCGGATGGCACGGCCGGATGGCACGCGAGTCACAGTCGAATCAGTTCCCCGGAGTTTTCTGATGCATTCCCGCCTTCACAGTTCTCTGCGATTTCTGGTGTTTTCCTGGCTGGCACTTATGGCTTCGGGCAGCTTCGCTGCGGCTCAGGATCATCCTGATCGGACGGTGCAGCCCGGAGTGCCACAGGGAAAGCTGACCAGCGGGGAATTCAGCGGCAGTCAGATCTTTCCCGGCACCACTCGCAGCTGGAGTCTCTACATCCCGGCACAGTACTCACCCGATCAGCCGGCCAGTCTGATGGTGTTTATGGATGGAGCGGGGTACGCAAAACCGGACGGTGCATTCCGCGTGCCGGTGGTTTTTGACAATCTGATCCATCAGAAGGCGATGCCCGTCACGATTGCGGTGTTTGTGAATCCGGGGGTGATCAAAGCCGATTTGCCCAATGCCGCAGACCGCAGCAATCGTTCGTTCGAATACGATTCTCTGGGTGATCGTTATGTGCGGTTTCTGCTGGACGAGTTTCTTCCGGAGGTGCTGCAGGGGCTGAACGTATCAGCCAATCCTCGTGATCGTGCGGTGGGCGGCATTTCTTCGGGTGCCATTTGTGCCTTTACGGCGGCCTGGGAACGACCGGATCAGTTTGGCAGAGTGCTCAGCCACATCGGCAGCTACACCAATATCCGCGGCGGCTGGGAATACGCCAGTCTGGTTCGCAAAACGAAGGATCAGCCGAAGCCGATTCGGGTGTATCTGCAGGAGGGGCGTGAGGACCTGAACAATCTGCATGGTCACTGGCCATTGTCGAATCAGGAGCTGGCAGCCGCACTGCAGTTTGCCGGGTATCAGTATCAGCTGGAAATGACGGATGGCGGACACAGTGGCAAGGCGGGTGGCGAGCGATTGCCGGAGGCTTTGAAGTGGCTGTGGTCGGACGCTCCTTCCACCGTGGTACCATCGCAGGAAACCAGCCCCGCATGGACACCTCATCCGGATGCTGTGGTACGGGACGGTGTGCCTCAGGGGCGTGTGGAAGAGCTGCCGCCGTGGGAATCGCAGATCTTTCCCGGCACCACGCGCAAGCTGAGTCTGTACGTGCCGGCTCAGTATCGCCCGGAAACTCCGGCCGCCCTGATGATCTTTCAGGACGGGGAGCGATTTCGGGATGTGGGCGGTCGGTGGCGAGTGCCTGTGGTGTTTGACAATTTGATTGCCAGCGGCGAGATGCCTCCGACGATCGCTGTCTTCATCGATCCGGGCCACGACAAGGCGCTGGAGCTGAAGAACAATCGGGCTTCGAATCGCAGCTTCGAGTATGACAGTCCGGGCGATCGCTATGTGCGGTTTTTGCTGGAGGAGATTCTGCCGGAAGTGCGGAAGAAGTATGTGATTTCGGACGATCCGAATCTGCTGGCGATTGGAGGTTCCAGTTCCGGGGCGATTTGCGCATTCACCGCGGCGTGGGAGCGTCCGGATGTGTTTCGGCGAGTGTATTCCAGCGTCGGAAGTTTCACCAATCTGCGTGGTGGCAGCGTTTATCCGTCGCTGGTGCGCAAGACCGAGCCCAGGCCGATTCGGGTTTACATGGCCGACACCAGCGGTGACATTGACAACCAGTTCGGCAGCTGGCCGTGGGCCAATCAGCAGATGGCAGCGGCTCTGCAGTACATGGGGTATGACGTAAAGTTTGACTGGGCTGAAGGCTATGCACACAACTCAGACTTTGGCGGAGCTCGCTTCCCGGATGCCATGCGCTGGCTGTGGCGCAAGGAGCAGCACCAGCCTGTCCTGGACACTCGTGGTGATCTGGGAGGTGACCTGACGCTGTTGAAGCTGCTGGTACCAGGCGCGGGCTGGGAGCTGGCTGCCGAGGGTCTGGGGTTTGCTGATGCGTTGTGTGCGGACAGCGAGGGCAATTTGTTTTACTGCGACATGCGGGCTCCGGCCGTGTATCGAATCAGTGCTGCCGATGGAACGCAGTCGCTGATCTGTGCGGAATCCGTGAGTGGCATGGAGATCACCTCTGAGGGCTTTCTGATTGCCTGTCAGGGGTCAAAGAAGCGGATCATAGGGATTGATTCGAAGACCGGGGAGACTCGAGCTGTGGTGGAGAACGTGGTCCCGAATGATCTGGCGCTGGGCAGGGACGGCTGGGTGTATTTTACGGACACCGGGGCCTCGGCAGTGAAGCGGTTCAAGCTTGGTGAATTTGTTGTCAGCACTGTGGATGAGGGGATCAGCAAACCGAACGGCATTGCGGTTACCGCTGATGGCGGGACTTTGGCTGTGTCAGATTATGGTGGTCGGTACACGTGGATGTTTCGCATTCGCAGTGACGGGACGCTGGATGCGAAGATGCCTGTGATGCCGATGCGGCTGCCGATCAACCAGCAGGGGGAATTCCGGATGGGTGCAGCGCCGCAGTATCTGGAAGCTTCGAAGGGTGACGGGATGGCGGTGGATGCTGCTGGTCGGTTTTACGTGACGAGTTCAGTGGGGGTGCAGGTGTTTGACCCGACGGGTCGGCCCTGCGGAGTCCTTCCGGTGGTGCACAGGGATCAGCCGCTGACGACCTGTATTCTGGCCGGGTCAGATTTCAACACGCTGTATATTGCTCACGGCACGCGGTTGTACCGACGAAAACTGACAGTGAAGTAATCGGAGCTATTCCATGACGACGAGACGGAATTTTCTTGACACGGCCGGTCGGAGTGTTCTGGCCGGGCTGAGTGGTGCTCCATTTGTGTTTGCGGGGCCGCAGCCGCCGCCTGCGTCCGAGCGACGTTTGCGGCTGGCGGTACTGACCACCGAATGGCGTTATCATTCGCATGCCTGGCACATGGCGGAGCGTTTTTTGGCCGGTTATCCGACGGGGGGGCGCTGGCACCAGCCGCGGCTGCAGGTGGTATCGGCGTATGTCGATCAGTTCCCTGAGAATGATCTCAGCCGGCAGCGTTCTGAGGAGTTTGGGTTCCCGATTTACGGCAGTGTGGCCGACGCCCTGCGGTGCGGAACTGACAAGCTGGCGGTCGATGCCGTGCTGCTGATTGGCGAGCATGGCAAGTACGAGCAGACGGAGTATGGGCAGACGAAGTATCCGCGGTATGAGTTGTTTCGGGATGCGGTCGATGTGTTTCGGCGTGATGGTCGGTCAGTGCCGATATTCAATGACAAGCATCTGTCGTGGAACTGGGAGTGGGCGAAGCAGATGTATGACTGGTCGCGGGAGCTGGGCTTTACTCTGGACGCAGGCTCATCGCTGCCGGAGACCTGGCGTATGCCGGCGATCGACCTGCCGGCCGGGGCGGACACGGAGGAGGTCATGTGTCTGGCGATGGGAGGGATGGACAGCTACGACTTCCATGCGCTGGAGGTGATTCAGTGTATGGTTGAGCGTCGTCGTGGCGGTGAAACCGGGGTGCAGTGGGTGCACGGGCTGCGGGGAGCCGGGGTGTGGCAGGCGCTGGATGCGGGGAACTGGGGTCAGGGAGGCTGGGACGAGCGGTTGTTTGCTGCCTGTCTTGCTCGCAGTCAGACGCTGCATCAGGCGGATACGAACAGTCACCGGTTGCCGACGATGGAGCAGATACGGCAGTGGGTGCAGGATCCGGTGGCTTATCGGATTCAGTACCGGGACGGTCTGCGGGCGACAATGTTGCTGATGAACGGTCTGGTGGGAGATTTTACATTTGCAGCGCGGCTGCGTGGCCGATCTGAGCCATTGTCGACACTGTTTTATTTGCCTCCGGTACCGAATGTTGCGTATTCAGCGGAGCTGATGTCGCGAGCGGAGGAGACGCTGGCGACCGGTAAAGCGAGCGTGCCGATTGAGCGGACTCTGCTGACGACGGGACTGGTGGAAGCGGGAGTGCGTTCTGCGGGTCTGGGGCGGCGTGTGGAGACTCCGCATCTGCACATTTCCTACCGGGCCCCGGCGGAATCGCAGTTTGCCAACCAGTGAGGGCCGTTTGGAGCCGGGCCTGAGCGTTGGCGGCTGATCTGCGGCGAATTCCTGAGTTTCCGGTCAAATTTGGGTGAACCGAGCAGTTTTTGGGGTGTCCCGGCTCGTGGAAATGGGGAAATTTCCACTGCTCGAGACACGCTTCGGCGGAAAAACCTCGCGCTTTACATCCCTGCAGTTTTCTGTTATCCTGTCTGGCCTTGAAAACGCTACCCCGTGGTGTAATTGGTAGCACGACAGATTCTGGCTCTGTCAGTTGGGGTTCAAATCCCTACGGGGTAATTTGCGAAGTGGCGGTGTTGTTGAATTCGGAGAGGTGACAGAGCGGCCGAATGTGCCGGTCTCGAAAACCGGTGTACCGGCAACGGTACCGAGGGTTCGAATCCCTCCCTCTCCGCTGCAAAACCCTGGTTTTCCCCGGGTTTTTCGCATTTCCGGCCAATTGCTTTGGCTTTGCTGCCTGTCCACGCGTGTCCTGCCTGCAGGTGCTGCGCCGTCTTGTGCGCTGTCATGGAACCTGTTGAGTCGCCAAAGTCGCCTCAGAACCCTCGTATTTCCTGGGGAAACAGGTGGTTTTGCAGCAGAGCGCCAGAATCGCGTCATTTCGGTGCGTAGGTTCGAGTTCTTCCAGCCCATCGCTGTATTAGCGGCAGCTCGATACTGCGGTGCGGCGACCACGTATTCGCTTTTGTCACCGAAGATCTCGAAGGCTGCGTCCAGGAAAGTGCCGAAGAGAGTGCATCTTCATCACGCGCAGTGGGATCGAAAAAACTCGGCGATTTCCGGTTTCCCGACCTGGCCAGCGGTGGTCTTCAGTACAAGATCAACAAGTTCTTCGTCGCTGGCATTTAAGTTCTCGTTGTTGATTTCCAAAAATATCAACGCTGCTTCTAAGCCTACACGTTTGTTCCCATCGACGAACGGATGATTCATCACTAAATGGTAAACGTAAGCGGCGGCCATTTCAAAAATGTCTGCGTGCAAGTACTCACCGCCGAAGCTTGCCTCGGGTTGAGCGATGGCAGATTCAATTAGACCGATGTCTCGGATACCGTGACTGCCGCCGTAGGTATCGATTTGATTTTGATGAGATTCCAGGATGTCATCGAGGGTAAGGAACAGCAAGGGCTATTACTCCGCGAGCTTCTTGAAAGCCTTGGAATGCTTCGAATTCACCCTGGCTCGTGCAGCGCGAACCTTGGCTTTCTGGTCGTCAGAATCGACAGGCGCGATCCGAATGGACTTGCCATCGGTAGTCAATTCGACTTGGGATTCAGGTGCGATCTTAAGTAATTCCAGAATGGGACGATCGATGACAACCGCCCAGCTGTTTCCATGTTTCACCAAATTCTTGATCATCACCTACTCCACGCTACAATCGATACCGATGGTCGACCAATGTAAGTACATGATTGCTTTCGAGTTCCCCGAAGTCAAGTTACTTCCGTCATTCTCTAGCGACGTCTGAGATGATTAACGATCCGCCCTGCTCTCTGCGATTCCACGGCGACTGCCTTTCGAACATCGCAAAAACATTAGGAAATTATCGACGAGTTCGAATCCTGTCCTGTCCGCAGGACCGCTCTACTGTCTACTTTCTACCTTCTGGTTTTCCCCGGGTTTTTCGCATTTCTGGCCAATCGCTTTGGCTTTCCTGCACGTCCATGCACGTGCATGCTTGCAGGTGCTGCGTCGTCTAGTAAGCTGCCTTGCCCCCTGGTGAGTCGTCCAGTGAGTCGCCAGAGTCGCCTCGAAACCCTCGTTTTCCCAGGGGAAACATGTGGTTTTGTAGTGGAGGTGGTAGGATTCGAACGAGGCGAGTTCGAATCGTAGTGGTACTCATTGCCAGAACAGGGATGTCGGGAATGCTCGCGTCGTCCTTCGATACAGGATGTTTAGGCCGAAACAGCCTATCACTCCAT
>SXXK01000240.1 GCA_005791255.1 Planctomyces sp. | reverse complement strand
GAGCCCCGTGCTGTACCAGGCGAATGGCCAGCGTGGAGCCAATGAAACCGGCCCCGCCGGTGATCAGCACACGGGCATCTCTGAAGTCGCAGTCAATCACCGGGGCTTCACTGCTTCCATCACAAAGAGGTCAGGCTTGCGAATGGCACCTTCCGGGGTCACCTCCAGCCCGAATTCCCGCCAGTTTTCCAGTCGACTGTCACCGTGCTGTTTTCTTTCGGCCTGTGTAAATCCAGCGGCAACCATGACCCGAGCCAATTCAAAATCGTCATACATCCAACGATGAAGTTCGCCGCTAAATAATCGAAACCGGCCTATTTCCCACGCCTGCAGGTCTGCAGTTCCCCGAAAGCCAGGTACCAGCATTCGCAGCAGCCATTTGCCAAACCAACCCAGCCTGACCCGTGCCGGTCCGGGCACGGCATGACTGAGCGTGCTGGTGACATCCCGACTGAGCCATCGAAACAACCCGGACGCCTCCTCACCGAAACGCTGCAGCACGTACTCCCTGGAACGATCAGAACAGCCACTCAGGAAACCGAGCATTTCACCACCCGGTCGCTCACGCGAACACTGGTCCACAATTTCCAGTATCATCCACTCACGAAGTTGCGCTACGTCTTCGCCGCACCTTTGACGCTGCAGCAGACTGAGGTACTGCAACACCTGTGCTTCAAAGTCGGGCACTGATAGCCTGAGAATTCCCCCCGGACACAGCACCCGAAAACATTCAGCAAGAAACTGCCCCACAAAGACTCTGGGGATATGCTCAAGCACTGCGGAGCTGTAGACCATCCCTGCCTTTCCATCTTCGACAGGAATACCTTTTGTCAAATCACACTGTACCACGTCAGGTGACGCTGCCGACAGATCCAGGTTCAGCCAGCTCGGGTGAAAGCGTTCACCGCAACCGAGGTTGATCAGGAGTCCCGAATCACTCATAACGCCCCCTCGGCGATCCTGCGAAAGCAGCACCCGATGAATGCAGCCCGACCACGAGTCGCATCGTAGGAATCGCTGCAGCACCACTCAACCATACACATGTACTCTTTGCTGAACACCTGCATCAGCAGATCGCAGCCGAGGAACCACGCCGGATAACGTGCCTCGTAGATGGTCGCGGGAACATGCTGCACAGTCAGCAGACACCGAGCATCGCCACGAAGTATCGCCGTTCTGTCCAGCAGCACAAAGCGAAAGTTGCTGCTTAAAAGCCGCTGTAACTCAACGAGAGGGTTCTCCAGATACTGCAGCACGCTTCCCAACAGCAGCACATCGGGCTCACCAGCCTGCAGCGCGTCGTCGACGGAGCCGTAAAAAGACAGTCCGGCCATGTCAGGGTGCCCGGCCACCACAGATCTTCCGCGAGCGACAAACGAGTCCTGCTCGACAACCTGCCAGTCAACAGCGGTCAGCCCCTTAAAAAATACCCTGTGCTGCAAAAATGTACTGCCCAGAGCTCCCCCAAAATCAACGACCCTCAGCCTTCCCCCATTGCTGGCCGCGATGTGCAACAGACAGGAGAGCAGTGGCCAGTTGTATTCGGGATTTGCAAAGCCTACAGAGTCTCGCTCCCAGGCAAACCTGCCCTCGAGCACACCAAGTGTGGTCTGCAGGACTCGATCAGCGATGTGCACTGCGTCGTAGCCACAGCACTCCCGCCGGGCATCATCCCATGACGCATAATCGCCCGTAAATCTGATTTCTGCACTGCCAGCAGTCCTCACTGCCCCCTGGCGGTTCAGCAGGTTGAACAACCTTCTTTTGACTCGTTTGAGCTTGTTGAACGCCATTATTTCAAACCCCTGCGCAACCATTTCAACAGCTGCCGGATCCCAAATCGCGAGCGATGTCCTCCTGCCAGGTGACGAGCGATACGGGCTCGGGCGGTGCGGTCCTCCCTGATCGCCTGCCGAACAACTTTCACCGGCTTCAGGGAAACATCCGCTGCCAACTTTTCCTCAGCCCGGCAGTGCACACCACTGCCGTCCAGCCCTGCATTCGACACCAAAGAAACTCCGGGGTACAGAGTCAGCCGTTCCGCCAGAAAACAGGCAGCATGCCAGCGCACCGCCCAGGAATCGTTCAACCCGGCAATCTGATCACGCAGCATCTGCGTAAACGCCATAGCCCCGCCGAGATCAAAATGTTGTTCCAAATTTCTGGATTCCAGTTCCTGCAGCAACAGGGTCCCGTCCGGCTGAAACAATTGCCAACTGCGGCGCCATGTCGCCCACCCCCAGCAGTCCGCGCCTCGCAAAAAAAAAGTCTCGGGCAACGAATTCTTCACGGGATAGCAATAGCCATGAATACTGGCCACATGCTCATCGTCGCAATACGTATTCAGCCCGTCGTTCATGAACTTCAGGAAATAGGGGGAAAGCACCAGATCGTCTTCCAGCACGATGACCCGCTCGTACTGCTCCAGCGCTTTCGACACTCCCCGAATAATACTGCCAGCCAGCCCCAGATTCGTCTCGCTTTCAATCAGGCGCACAGAGGCAAAGCCCTGCAGGCTTCGACAGTAATCGCGGACCTGCTGCACCCGCGGCGCAACTGCCGGCGACCGAGGCGCATCGCTGCAGATAATCAGGTCTGACCCCGCTGACTCAGAATTGGCCAGCAGAGATTCCACCGTTCTGCGAGTATGCTCCGGGCGACAGTAAACAAACAGCAAGACAGGCGCAAACACTCTAATCCGAAACCTTTCCCCGAAGCAGTCCGGCGCGACGCAGCACAGCTCCAACGCGGACTCTTAAACGCCTGCCCCAACCCATGCCATTCCAGACCTGTTGCTGAAAACGATAAAACGTTTTCATGGTTTCACGCAGATCAGCAGATTCAGTGAGCCGCGGTGTTCCCTTGATCGGCGACGGGCATTTACCCAGCCGCTGGCTGCTGAAAACCCTTCCCATAACTGCGCTGCTGCAATGTGTCCCAGTGCGGTCGAACCCAATATTCCTTGTCAAGGAATGCCCCGGGTAAAAAGCCAGCGCGTTCTGCAAATACATTGACGCGTACCATCGCACGTGCCAGGTATTCATCCTGCCCTCTGCATTTGCCCGCAAGTCACCGAAGTAGTCGTAAGTACCATCCATATTGAACCGATCGATGCCGCGTTTCGCTACCTTCGCAGCCAGATCCACGGCGTCATCCGAATACCCGTTCCAGCGATCCTTCCATGTCCCCCAGCCCCAGCAGCAGGGCAGCCGCAAAAAACCGGAACGCAGTCGCCAGCGCCGGTGAGGAATAAAATAACCGGACACCTGCCACACCGCGGGCACGTCCTGCAGGCGGTCCAGAGACTGCTGCATGAACTGCAGATAACCCGGCGCTGCAATGATGTCGTCCTCCATCACAATGACTTGATCATGCTGCGTCAGAACTTCCCGTACACCTGTAACAATCGACTGCCGCAGCCCACTGTTGACCGGACTGAACACGCATTCGGCATCCTTTCCCACTGCCCATGATTCAAGCAGGCTGCGGACGGCCCCAACGGAAGCAGCATCGTCGATTTGCGATGCACGAGGGCCGTCACAAAACAGATACAACCGCCGCCCATTGAATTCGGCACAACGTTCAAGAGCCTGCAGAGTCTGCAGAGTCGTCTCAGGACGGTTGAATGCAAACAGGGCAACAGGGGCCCGGCAAGTGCGAGACATGGATTTTCCGAATGCCAAACACGGATGGGTTTACAGAATACCTGCCCATGTTGGGGTTGCAAGTTCCCACCAATCGCTGACCGCAGTCAGCGTGGATCCGTTATTGAACCATACAGTTCCAGATAAGCCGCCACTGTGACAGACTCGTCGTAGCGAGAGGCAGCTGCTTCAGAAATGACGGTGCGATCGAAACGCATGTCCGCCGCTGCAGCAACCGCTTTCGTAAATCCAGCAATGTCAAGCGACTGACTGATCAAACCGTCCCGTCCTGCCACAACCGGTTCCGCACAGCCGCCCCCTGGAGTGACCACGACGGGGGTGCCGCAGCACAGTGACTCAAGGATGACGTTCGGCAAATTGTCTTCACGACTGGGCACCAGTACGAGATCCACAGCATTGTAGAGCAATGCCATCAGACGCGGATCAGGCAGGCTGCCTGTCCGATGCACCGTCCTGCCCGGAAAATTCACAGTGCCAGCACCCGTGGCTACGACATCTCAGCCCGGCAGAACACCTTTTGCACACAATGCTCCAGCCGCCAGATCCAGCCCCTTGCGGTAGTCATCCAACCGTTCTGCTACCACCAGCACCACTTGCCTGCCCTGAGGCAGATTCAGGATTCCGCGAGCAACTTCACGGGGCCAGGGTCGAAAAATTTGTGTATTCAGACCGTAGGGAATGACACGATGCGGAAAACGCCCCAGAACCTCCGAAGCCTGCGACTCTCGCCCCAGCCAAATGGACGGAGTAACAACCGTCAGTTTTTCAGGGGACAATTCAGAAAGCACTTTCGCCTTCCAGCTGCGCACCTGCTCGTTCAGTTGCCGGGCGCCCGATCCGGCCCGATCTCGGTCCACGGTATAATGAAAAATTCCCTTGAATGGCTGCATGTCATGCAGCGTCCAGACAAGCGGCTTGCGCACCTGACTGAAAAACGCAGCCCAGGGCAGAAAGCCGGCTACCCAATGCAGATTGATGATTTGGGCACGCTGCACGTCGGACGCGAACAGCAGATCTTCACGCCCCCCCGGACCACTGGCGAACACCCCGTTACAATCTGTCGACTCAAGCTTTCTGATCCAGCGGAGCCTGTCTGACGTGGCCAGCCCCAGTCGGCCAGCCAATCGCTGAACCCACGTTCGGGTTTCGGGTGGTAACGACACGTAGCCGAATTCAGCGCCGGCAACGCGATCTTCGGCCAAAAATGTGCTGTCAACAGACTGCCGAATCAACCCTTCATGCAGACGCGAAGCCGCAATCCCGGCTCCGCCAAAGCGGGTTGACGCAATATGGCAAACACTAAATCCATGACGTGTGGAAAGTGTTGATCTGCCCTTCTGATTCATCAGATTCCGCATCGAATTCCGAAAATGTTCAACTGCAGATCAAACCCCGACTCGACTTCAATATGCACCAGAGGGCAGCCACTACGGACCCCCACCCGTTCTATATAGCAGCGGAAACCAGACCTTTGCAGAACCCCCAGCAACTCGGACAACCGCTGAGGCTGGCCTGTCAGGGAATGATACTCAACAAAAATTTGCTGGACCCGGTGCAGCACAGATTCACAGTCCAAAAGCACTCGGGCTTCCGCGCCCTCAATGTCCAACTTTAAAAAATCTACACAATCCTGTTGCTCAAGGAGCGACCTAAATCGCATCCCCTGCACATGAATTTCACCCCCGGCACCGACACGTCCAGCATCGGCATGATCCTGAGAAAACCGCAGCGGTTCATCCGCATCCCAGACTGCGCGATTCAGAATCTCTACGGCTCCCAGATTCTGAGCAGCCAGGTTTGACCGAAGTATCTCAAAAATCTGCGGGTCAGACTCCAGTGCCACAATCCGCGATTCCGGATACTGACGACGCAGATAAATTGTCGCGAGGCCAATATTCGCCCCGGCATCGATGATCACAGGTTGCTGCCGAGTCGCTCTGAATCGGTAAATCTGCCCGGCAAATATTTCACGCCATGCAGACAGAAAGGAGGCAGCGTCACAGATGTACAGTGGTCTACCAAAGAATTCGATCTCCACCGCACGATACCGTGGCAGGCCCTGAAGTCGCTGCAAGTCCGCTTCCGCCAGGCCAAAAGGGTGAGAGCGCCCCAGGACACGTCGGGCAACGTCCCTGGCACCGGCCGGTACACAGGAACGCAGGAAGGCTCGTAATTCGCTGCCGCTCATGCCGTCTGCACCTCAGCCATCGACCTGCTTGTCAGCTTAGTGCCCCTGGCCCCCACGCTCCCTGAGCCATGTCAAGGCCCCCCGGATGCCGTCACGGAATGAAATCCTGTACTGAAAACCGCAGGCTGCCTGCTTGCTGGTATCACCGCCTCTGGCAAAGACGCCTGCCGGCTTGTCGGACAGCCCCTGCACTTCAGGGAAATAGCCGCATTCCTCAGCGGCGATTCGCGCAAACTGTTTGAAACTGGTGTAGATGCCGGTGGACAGGTTCAGAGCATCACCGTCATCGATGCGGTCCATCGTGGTCAGCACACCGTCCACGCAATCCTCAATGTGAATAAAATCCCGCATCTGATCGCCCGTACCCCAGACCGTCAACACGGGATTCCCGACATTTGCCATTGCCCGTTTGCAGATACTGGGGAACGGGTAACTGTCGTCCTGATCTTCCCCATATCCCGAGAACGGCCGGTAGCAGACCGATTTCAGGCCGTGTTTTTCATATGCCAGCCGCGCCAGATACTCGCACGTCAGCTTGGCCCAGCCATAGGTCATGTCGGGCATCCCCAGATCTCCGTCGAACCGAATCATGTCCTCGGTCAGCAGCCGGTAGTCACCGTCCTTTTGGAAATTGATGGGGTAAGCGGCTGAGCTGCTGAAGCAGACGGTTTTTTTCGGATGCACGCGTTCAGCCCACTGCCAGTACTCAGCGTCAATGGCCCGGTCATCGGCCACTGCCAGCGGCTTGTTTTCGATCATGGCCCGACCGCCCACCATGGCAGCCAAATGCAGCACATAATCGAAGTCTGAGTCAGCGTGCTGCTTAAACCACTGGCGGCAGTCCTGCTTCACAAAGTGGAAATTGCTAAAATCACGGGGATCAAACATGGGCCAGCCATTGCTGGCCGGATCGATACCGCCCGTATCCGGTGCCACGGGGTCCACACAGACCACGTGATCACCGGCTTCCAAAAAACGACGGCAGAAACGACGTCCGACAAAGCCGGCACCACCGGTGATCAGAATTTTACGCATAAGTCTGCAAACTGGTTAAACAAGTACGGGACGTATGTAGATTACGGCAATGCCGGGACTGCGGAGGACGTGCGGGGCGGGATTGCCAGCCCGAGAGCTGTCCGGAAAACACGGTACATTTGCAAGATTGGCCTCGGGCTGGAAAGCCCGAGCTGCGAAGGGACGGTTTTGGCAGGACAGCGACAGTGCGGACGTACTTCGTGCCCGTGGGTGCCAAATCGCCCGCCAGATTCTGACTACCGGCATTTTCGTCGCAACGCACCAGGTAAGCCAGAACAGTTTGCGGAACTTCCGTCAGCGACAGGTACGTTTCGGCAGAGTCTGCCGATCAGTTCAAATTTGCGGACGCCGTCCGGCAGGGTTGGCAGTGATTTCATCCCCCGGCAGCGGCGGTAGCCAGCAACTGGCGGAAGAACTGCACGTAACGATCTCCACACTGCTCAGCCGTCCACTGCCCCAGCGCCAGTTTCTGATTTGCGAGGCCGACGTGGCCGGCAGCTGCCAGCTGAAAACCTGACTGCACAGCCTGAACCGCGGTTTCGGGCCGATCGGGATCGAACACGGGGTTCCCCGTTTCCCGCAGCAGCTGCCCGACATCCCACGAGTCTGGCCCGACGACAACTTTTCCGAAGGTCATCCCCAGCGTGATGTTGCCGCTGTTCAGCACTTTCAATCGGGGAATGAACAGGACATCAGCAGCCTGCAGCCAAACCTGAGTATCGTTCTCTTCGACGAAGCCGTAGTTGAAGTGGTACTGCGGATGCAGCCGGTAATACAGCCGGTTTAAGTCGCGAAGCCAGTACTTCAGCCTGATCCAGCGAACTTTTGCAAGCTGTTCTTTCCAGCGTGAGACCAGCAGCATCTTTCGCGATGTATTTAATCCGGCAAAAGTTTTCAGGATCAGGTCGCGTTCCTCGAAATTGCGAATGGCTCCAAATACCAGCATAACCTGTCGATCTGCGGCGACGCCCAGCATGCGGCGGGCATCACTGCGTGAGACTGTATTGGGCAGACTGCTGTAATTGTGGTGTGGGATGACACAGTGCTGCGGCTGACCGCAGGTGAAGTGTGTTTGGCTGTACCGCTGCTGAAACTCGTCAATGCTGGCAGAAGCAAAGTGCACAACACCGTGCACGTTCCGGTAGACAGCCTCGTACATCTTCTCCCACTGGGGATCTTTCAGCGCGTCATGCGGCAGCAGCACGTGCCTTGTCACGATCAGCTTGGCACGTTTTGCCCACCACTGCAGACGCTGCTCTGTGTCTGTGATCAGCTGATCCGTCAGTCCGCGAACGTATTGTGCTTCGTGCTGAAACGTCAGGTATTCGGGGAAGTGCAGGTGTACAACATCGAATTCACCCTGGCAGTTCCAGAACATTTTCTCATCATGCGTCAGGTGCGTCTGCCGGGCGATCTGCTGGTTCAGATCGACGAGGAATCTGTTTTGGGGGAGCGGGATATTGGCCACCAGCACGCGCATGGACAGATTCCTGGGAAGTTGAACCACGAATTGAGGGGCGATCCGGAACCGCTGCTGAACACTGACGGACGCTGATCTGCAGCTCGGGCTTTCCAGCCCGAGATCTGCCCGGAAAACCACAGCCTTCGCGGACCTGCAAAGTGCCGTCCTACGGCACATTTCAAATCATGTGATCGGGGCTGGCAAGTCCGACCGCGAGGGATTCTGCTGCCAGTGCTGCGATATCGCTGCCGCGTCGCTCGCGCGAGAAATCCACAGCGGCCTGCAGTCTTTGCAGGTGCTGGCTGGACGAGAAGCAGGTTTGCACACGCTGTCGACCATTCCTGCCCATTTCACGACACAGTTGAGGGTCCTTCAGGAGCCGGACCATGGCATCCGCCATGCCCCGCACATCTCGCTCTTCGACCAGGAATCCGGTCACTCCATCCCGAACAACATCCGGAATGCCTGCATGTCGGGTTGCGATAACGGGCAGAGCCGCAGCGCTGGCTTCAAGGATGGTATTGGGAGTACCTTCGGCATCACCGTAGCTGGGCACGACCGAGTGCTGAGCGAAGCAGCAGGCCTGACTGAACAGTTCGTGCACGCGGGCATGTTCGACGGCGCCCGGAAAACTGACGACCTGCTGCAGCCCCCAGACTTCCGCGAGTGTCCTGCAGGTTTCCAGCAATTCACCACTTCCAGCCATAACCAGTCCTGAGCCGGGCACTTGCCCGACAGCCTGCTGAAAAGCCATCAGTACAAGATAGTTCGCTTTGATATCAGTAAACCGGCCCACGGAAAGCACCGTAGGCCGGTAATCCGGTTGAACCTTAAAGAATCGCTCGCGCGGGCCATATGGGTTGTAAATCAGTTTGTCCACCGGGCAGCCCAGCTCTACCAGCGTATCCCGCATATATCGGGAAACGACCAGAACCGCAGCCGCGGTTTTGAACATAAACTGGTACCTGACCAACATGTCTGTCGTCAACAGGCTTTTCCGATGGGCATCATGGCCATGAAAATGAACAACGAGAGGGATATCGTGGGCAGCGGCTACCTCCGCTACAGCCGCACCTGCATCACCAAATTCAGCGAGGAT
>SXXK01000239.1 GCA_005791255.1 Planctomyces sp. | reverse complement strand
CGACCCCTCTCCCCTTCCAGGGGCGAGGGGGGCCATTGCCCTACACACAACACACAACAGACAACAAACCAGCTCCATCCGTGAAAATCCGTGTTCATCAGTGGCCCAAAAAACGCCCTGCAGCCGTGGCTCAGAATCACCCTGCATCCGCAGCCCAAAAAACACCCTGCAGCCGTGGCTCCAAAACTGCCCTGCAGCCGCGGCGAGAATCCTCGCCCGCATCCGTGGCAATTCCCCGACAATCGGCCACCCGCATTTGATTCACCTCCCGGCAATCGTAGAATTCCCCCTTCCCCCTCCGTGGCACAGTCTGCCCGGAATCCCAGACAGCAATCAGGCAGAACGATGGACGAAGCAATACGGAAGGCGCGAGTACTTGTTGAGGCGCTCAGCTGGATTCAGCGGTTTCGCGGTCGGTACGTGGTTATCAAGCTCGGTGGCAGCACTCTGGATGACGCGGCGGCAGTGGACAGCCTGCTGGTGGATGTCGTGTTCATGGCGGCAGTCGGCATGCGGCCGGTGATTGTGCATGGTGGCGGCAAGGCCATTTCCGCCGCTATGGCTCAGGCCGGTATCCAGCCGCGCTTCGTCGCCGGACGGCGTTACACCGACCTGCCCACCCTGCAGATCGCTTCTCGAGTCCTCGTGCAGGACATCAGTCAGTCCATCGTGGATCGCATCAATCATCACGGGTGTCGTGCTGCCGGTCTGCACTTCGGCACCGAAAATGTGCTCACGGCCGAAAAACTGACGCTGCAGGATCAGCAGGGTCAGCCGGTCGATCTGGGCCACGTCGGTCAGGTCGTGCAGGTGGATACGGATGTGATTTCCCGTGTCTGCTCGACCGGCACCATCCCTGTGATCCCCAGTCTGGCACTCAGCCAGGTCGGTCATCGGCTGAATGTGAATGCGGACACTGCTGCGGCCGCGGTCGCCTGTGCTCTGTCTGCCGAAAAACTGGTCTTTTTGAGTGATATTCCGGGAATTCTGACGGATCTGAAGAATCCCGCCAGCCGACTTTCGCATGTGACGGGATCGCAGGTGCGAGCCTTGATTGCGGATGGTACAATAGCTGGTGGCATGGTGCCGAAAGTGGAAGCGGCTCTGGAATCTCTGGACGCCGGAGTTCGCAAGGTGCATATTGTGGATGCTGCCATGCCGCATTCGGTACTGCTGGAAATTTATTCGGACACCGGAGTGGGTACGGAAATCGTTCCCTGACAAGCCGGCGAACCCCTCATGGCTGAAGGCTGTCCTGGCATCATCTCTCGGTAACGGAACTCCACGACTCAGAAAGTTCTCCTCATGTCTGCCACTGCTCTGTCGGCCAGCCAGGCGATCATTGATCTGTTTGATGACTACGTGATTCCGAATTATCGTCGGCAGCCGATCGCTCTTGTGCGGGGTGAAGGTTCGCGAGTCTGGGATGCGGATGGGCGCTGTTACCTTGACCTGTTTCCCGGCTGGGGCTGCAACATTCTGGGATATTCACCGCCGCGGCTGGTGAAGGCGATTCAGGAGCAGGCAGCGCGACTGATTCATGTGCCAAATACCTGGTATATTGAACAGCAGGGACGTTTTGCCGAGTTTCTTTGCAGTCGTGGTTTTGGCAAGGCGTTCTTCTGCAACAGTGGTGCTGAAGCGAATGAAGCGGCCATCAAACTGGCGCGGCTGCACGGTTCAGCTCAGAATCGATATCGTGTCATCACGTTTGAAAACGGATTTCACGGCCGCACGTTCGGGGCGCTCACCGCGACGGCTCAGCCCAAATACCACGAGGGCCTGGGGCCGCTGATGGCCGGATTCCGGTACGCCAAAATGAACGATATCGAAACGGTCCGCAGCCTGATCGATCACGAGACTGCGGCGATTATGATTGAGCCGGTGCAGGGCGAGGGCGGAGTGCGAATCCCGGCGCCCGGATTCCTGCAGACACTCAGAACACTCTGCGACGAACACGGACTGCTGCTCATTTTCGACGAAGTCCAGACCGGCATGGGGCGACTGGGAACGTGGTTCGGCTACCAGACTCTGGGAGTGCAGCCGGACGTGATCACTCTGGCCAAGGGGCTGGCGGGCGGAGTCGCCTGCGGGGCGATGATCTGCCGGGACGAATTCGCCGTCGATCTGCGACCGGGGATGCACGCCAGTACCTTCGGAGGAAACTCGCTGGCCATGGCGGCCGGGCTGGCGGTGGGCGAGACGATTGAGCAGGAAGGATTGCTGCAGCACATCCAGCGGGTTTCGGCTGCAGTCAGAACTCAGCTGCAGGGCTGGCAGGCGGAACTGCCGATTATTCGCGAAGTGCGGGTTTGTGGCATGATGATCGGCATCGATTTAACCATCCCCTCCGGCCCCGCGGTGGCAAAATGCATGGAACGCGGGGTGTTGGTGAACGCCACGAACGAGACGGTTGTACGGCTTTTGCCGGCATTAAACGTCTCAGCAGACGATTTGGACGAAGGTCTCAGTGCAGTTCGGGAAGTTCTGGAAGAAATGGCCAATCAGGCCTAGAGTAGGCAAACGGTCACGGCCTTGTCCCTCGTGTCCTCGTGCCTCCCGTAGCTCGGGCTTTCCAGCCCGAGCACTGTCCCTCGTGTTCTCCCGTAGCTCGGGCCTTCCAGCCCGAGCACCGTCCCTCGTGTTCCCCCATGCCTCGAACTTCACCCCTCGCCCCCCGGCAAACGGCTCCCGCCGTCTGTTAACCGTTTCACCCTGTTTTCCTGAACACCCCGGAGCCACCCTGTGGGCTTCCTCGCGAAAGTTCACATTTACTGTTTTCTGCTCAGTTACCTCGCATCGCTGGGTTTCGAGGTGCTGTTGCTGTTGCGCAAACCGGTTTCCGTTCTGCGAACCCTGGCCATAGGCTTTGCAGCTGCCGGATTTCTTGCCCACACGTCCTTCCTCCTGACTCGCAGCCGGGTTGAGGACCTGCCGCCCCTGCTGACCAGTCAGCAGGACTGGCTGCTGGTGCTGGCGTGGCTGGGTGGACTGCTGTATCTGATTCTGGTGATTTCTCATCGGCAGCTGGCGCATGGGCTGTTTTTGCTGCCGGCGGTGCTGCTGCTGGTAACGGCCGCACTGTTTGCCAGTCCTCAGGCGGCCGGGACGCTCCGCGAAGTTACGCTCAGACGCTGGGGCATGTTTCATGCGGCCTCACTGGTGCTGGGGATCGGGGCTGTGGCGGGAGCGGCGTTATCGGGGCTGATGTATGTGCTGCATCATCAGCGGCTGCGTAATCGGTCACGGTTTCTGATGCGGCTGTCGCTGCCCAGTCTGGAAAACCTGGCGGCGTGGAATCGCTGGATGGTGCTGTTTTCCGTACCCTGCCTGACGATCGGCCTGATTACAGGTTTCCTGCTGATCTCAATGTCTCGCGACTCGTGGCAGGCGGGCATTCCGTGGGAAGACCCAACCATTGTGACCACGATTGTGGTCTGGCTGGCGATGGTGGCGGTGCTGATTCGCACCATGAAGGCCGCCCAGCGGCCGGGCAGATCGGTGGCCATGCTGTCATTTCTCAGTGGCGGGTTTCTGCTGCTGACTGTCCTGGGTCCGATGCTGCTGGCTGGCGCCGGCTCGCTGAATTCCATTCACGGGCGTCCTGCTGAAAGCCTGCGGCAGCAGCCTGCTGCAGGAATGTCTCAAGTCCCTGTCACTGAAGGATCAGCGCCATGAATGTGCTGGTCGTCAGTTGCAATCATCACATGGCCGGAGTGCAGCTGCGGGAGCGACTGGCATTTTCCAGCCAGCAGCAGCTGTCGGAAGCGTACACGCAGTGGCGTGCCCGGCATCCGGAATCTGAAATTGTCGTGCTGTCGACGTGCAACCGGGTGGAGATTTATGCGGCGGACGAGCGGCAGCAGGATGGCGTCAGCTTCGATGATATCACACGGTTCATCAGCCAGTTTCACAACGTGCCGCCGGATGAATTCACCGGAGCTGTCCTCGCACATTCGGGCGCTGACGCAGTGTCTCACCTGTTCCAGGTGGCCTGCAGTATCGACAGCATGGTGCTGGGTGAACCGCAGATCGTGAATCAGGTGAAGGAGGCGTATCGGGTTGCTCAGGAGAATTCCGCCTGCGGTCCGCTGACGAACGTCCTGTTTCAGTATGCACTCAAGGTTTCTGCTCAGGTCCGCACGGAAACAGCGCTCGCGGACGGCCGAGTCTCGATCGCCAGTGTCGCGGTCGGCGACTTTGGCAAAAGCATTTTCAGCCGCTTTGACAACAAGACGGTGCTGCTGATCGGTGCGGGTGAGATGGCCAGTGAAACGCTGACATATCTGCAGTCCGAGGGTGTGCGGAGAATTGTGGTGGCCAACCGCAGTCGCGAGCGGGCTGAGCTGCTGGCACAGACCTTCCGTGGCGAGGCCGTGGATTTTTCCGAACTGGATTCGTGGCTGGCGAAGGCGGACGTGATTGTCAGTACCACGGGTGCCGCACAGACACTGATCACCAAAGAACGTTTTGCCGATGCTCGGCGAAGATCCGCAAAGCAACCCGTATTCATCCTGGACCTCGCTGCACCGCGGGATTTTGACCCCGAGATCGCCCGGCTGGATGACAATGTTTTTCTGTATGACCTGGATGCCCTTGAGGAAACCTGCGAACGCAATCGCCGGGCCCGACGGGGGGAAATCCACAAGGCTCAGGAAATCATCAACAACCAGACTCGCACTTTCATGCAGGAAATTTACCACCGGGCGACCGGACCGGTGATCAACAGGCTGCGGGAACACTGGAACGACATCAGCAGAGCCGAGCTGGATCGGCTGTTCCGCAAGCTTCCGAATCTGGACAAATCCCAGCGGGATGCGATTGAAGCGACGATCGGTCGAATTGTGAATAAACTGCTGCATCCCCCGCTTGAAGCACTCAAGGATGAGGCTCGTGCAGGCACCCCCGAAGGACTGCTCCAGGCCATCCGACGCCTGTTCTCTCTTGGTGACTGAAAGCCTCAGCCCTGGTTTTCAGATTCCCGAAAATCCCGCCACTTCTGCAAATTGTCGGTTTGACCCTAACACAAAACCTGAATATTCTGACTCGTCCTGCCAGCGCCTCACCTGCGCTCAGTCCCTGCCGGCAAACTCGCCAGTTCTCCTGCCATGGATTTTCCCGCCGTTGTGCCGTCTCCTGCAACCGCTCCGTCGTGTTGCCAGGCGATGTTGCCGATTGCGTTCCATCCCTGCGGTCATTGGCGAATGCCGACGGTCTTCGGTTGACGGACCTGAAGGATTTTCAGTGTTTTCGTTGAAGGAGCAGCGACCGAAATCGAATGTCTGCTATTCGGCCGCGGAGCTTTTTAATGCGTGTTCTGGTCATTTTCAGTCTGCTTTTGCCGCTGCTGGTGCCGGTCCGGGGCATCCTCGCCGCTGACGATCCGTCACGCCCGCTGCCCAGCGGGGCATTTGCTTCAGTCCCCGATCTGACACTGCGGGAAGGTGACGCTGCACCTGCGTTCCAGGCCATTTCAACCAGCGGCCAGATCTGGAAATCTGACGATTTCATCGGAAAAAAGTACGTTGTTGTCTTCTTCTTCCCTGCCGCCTTCACCAGCGGATGCACTCAGCAGGCCTGCCTGTATCGAGACCAGCTGCAGGCTTTGCAGGCCGAGGGAATTGAAGTTGTGGGGGTCAGCGGTGATCTGCCGCCGGGGCAGCAGCTGTTCCATCGGCATCATTCCCTGAATTTTTCGCTGCTTTCGGACTCCGAAGGCAAGGTGGCGCGGCAGTTCGGAGTACCAGTCCGGGCTGGCGACCAGATCACCCGAACGGTTGACGGGGCCGACTACGTACTGGCTCGCGGCGTCACCGCCAGCCGCTGGACTTTTATCATTGGGAAAGATGGGAAGGTTGCTCGCAAAAACACCGCTGTGGATCCGGAAAAAGATGCGTTGAATGTCCTGGAAACCATTCGACGTCTGACAGCGGCAGCCGAATAATTCGGCCGTGGCGCTGTCCGGAACCTGTTCAATCGCTTGAACTGCCGGTTGAACAGCGTAAGACTTAGGGGCAGTTGAAACCGGCTTTTTGCTGTGCCTCAGACAGTCCCGTGTTGTGGACCGTCTGTTTTCAGGTCGTTTCTTCGGGAGAGTCAGGGTATGAGGAAGTTCTTTGCACTGTGTCTGGCAGGCGTTGCCATGTTTGGTCTGCAGGCTGTGAATGCAGGCGACCTGAAGTCGGGCCTGCAGGTTGACGAGTATCCGCCGGCCTTCTACGTCACCGACGTGACCGGCCCGGCTGCCGGAACCAAACTGTGTTATCGCTGCCAGTACGGTGCTCGTCCTGTTGTCAGCCTGTTCGTCCGCAACATGGACGAAAACACCACGAAGCTGGTGAAGGAACTGGACGCTGTTGTTGGAAAGAACAAAGAGAAGAAGATGGCCGCTTTCGTGACCGTCCTCAGCAATGACCCGGATGCTCAGGAAAAGGCTCTGAAGAAGATCGCTGACGACAACAAAATCGCGTTCTCGCCGCTGACCGTCTTCGAAAACACCTCCGGCCCGGCCAACTACAAACTGGCGACCGAAGCTGCCATCACGATCTGCATGTGGGTCGACTCCAACGTGAAGGTCAACTACGCGATCAAAGCCAACGAGCTGAACGCCGAGCTGATTGCGAAGATCGTGAAGGACACCGAGAAGATCCTGAACTGATTCTTCAGCAACCAGTTGCTGATCACAAATCAAACCCGCATCAGGCCCGCAGCCCGGTGCGGGTTTTTTATT
>SXXK01000238.1 GCA_005791255.1 Planctomyces sp. | reverse complement strand
CATCTGATCCGCATGTGCTTCGCATATCGCGAGCAGCAGGAAGGCTGATTTCGGCCTGCGAAGGTCTGCAAACGACTGCAAAGGTCTTAAACTGCACGGGGCAACTTCCTTTCGGAAGCTGCCCCGTTTGCTTTGGCAGTAGGTTGGTGCCATGCCTGCTCAGGGGGCGGCAATTCGATACAGGAACTCGTCGGTCCTCAGGAACATGGAACCGCTGGCGAAGGCCGGTGTGGCAAGTGTTCGTCCGGGGACTTCGCACCTGCCGACGCTTTCGAAAGTGCGGCCCGGCTTGATCCACGTGGCGTGTCCGGTTTCGTCCAGAAACAGAACGTGTCCATTGGCGAAGACCGGCGACGCGGAAAAGTTGCCGCCCAGCCGTTCCATCCAGTAGCGTTCGCCGCTGACCGCGTTCAGGCAGGAGGCGATCCCTTCGTCCGAAACACAGAACAGATCTTCTCCGATGAGCAGCGGGGTTGGTGTACTGGGGGCACCGCGCTTCTGTCGCCAGGCAATGTGTGTTTCGGTGACATCGCCCGAGCCACCCAGTCGGACGGCCATCAGCTCCGGGTTGTCATAGTCGTGGTTGTAGATCACCAGTCCGTGGGCGACTGTCGGCTGAGGCACTACGGACCAGCCCGGAGCCAGCACTCGGAAGACCTCGTCGCCGCTGTTCAGGTCATAGGCCGCGAAATGATCAGGGCCCGGAGCCATCACCAGTGCGCGACCATCGACTTCAGCAACCGAGACTGTGACGAACGAGTGGCTGATGCGGGCCTTGATGGACCGGTATTTCTTCCACAGCACTTTGCCGGTCTCGGCTTCCACGGCGGCCACAAACGGATCTGTGCTGCCGTCGCAGACAATGGCCAGTTTTCCATCGTGGAGTGCCGGAGAGCCGCCACTGCCGTGCAGCGGAGGATAAACCAGTTCGGTGTTCAGCCACAGGATTTTGCCGTCAGCGGCGTTCAGTCGTGCCATGCCCAGAGCCCCGAAGTGCACATACACCGACCCCTTGTCGATGATCGGAGTGGGGCTGGCGTGGCTGTTTTTGGTGTGAATCTTCGGCGTTTCTGCAACCCTTCGCACCTCAGTGTCCCAGATCGTCTCACCGGAATCCGCATCGAGGCAGAGACACCGCAGGGACAACCCGCTGTCGACGGGAACTGCGGTGGTGAGCCAGAGTCGTTTCCCGACAACGGATGGAGAGGACCAGCCCAGTCCCGGGACGGCAACCTTCCAGCGGACATTTTGCGTGTCGGACCACTGCATGGGTGTCGCTGGTCCGGGTGCATGAGCATCCGCGTGTGGTCCGCGGAACCTGGGCCAGTCATTGGGCAGCAGCAGCAGCAACAGCAGCAGAGTTTGCATGTTCGAGTGTCCGGGAGGCGGGTTGGATTGTGAGGAAGAACGATGTTTCGGCGGGTGTGGCTGCTATTCCAGAGTATGCACAAGCAGTCCGCTGCGCAGCTTGGGTTCGAACCAGGTGCTTTTTGGGGGCATGATTTCCCCGGCATCTGAAACCTGCATCAGCTGCTCAAGAGTGGTGGGGTACATGGAAATTCCGACGGCCCAGTCACCGGGAATGCAGAGACGTTCAAGTTCTGCGGTGCCGCGAATTCCCCCGACAAAGTCAATGCGTGGATCTGTGCGGACATCTTCAATGCCAAGAATCGGCTGCAGCACCTTGTGTTCAAGGATGGAAACGTCGAGCGACCGAATGGGGTCGTTGACGAAGAGCGGGTCGGGGGCAATTGTCAGGCTCCACCATTTGTGATCGATGAGGAAGCAGAAAGTGCCGGCGGCCGAGGGGCGCGGACTTTCGGCTGGCTGCAGGTCACCAAGTGCATCAAGGCGATCAAGGAACTCACTGACTGTCAGTCCGTTAAGATCCCGGACGACGCGATTGTAGGCCATGATGCGAAGCTGAGTGGAGGGGAACAGGACGGCGAGGAACCAGTTGCATTCTTCGTTGCCGGTACCTCCGTCGGGCAGTCGGCGGCGCAGGTCGTTGCCGGCGCGCCAGGCACTGGCAGCCCGGTGGTGGCCATCGGCGATATAGAAGACCGGGACGTCGCTGAGCTGGCTGACCAGCTGACTGCAGTCTGTGATGCGCCAAACCGTGTGCTGCACACCATCGACGGCTGTGAAGTCGTAAAGCGGCGGCTGCTGCATGGCCTGAGCCACCTGCGCGTTCACAGCCTCCTGCTGGCGGTATGTCAGAAACACGGGGCCGGCGTTGGCGTTGAGTGCCAGCACGTGCCGGGTGCGGTCATCTTCCTTGCTGCGGCGAGTTTTTTCGTGTTTCAGGATCAGATTGTTTTCATAGTCATCGATGTGAACGCAGCAGACGACTCCGACCTGAGCATGCTGGCCCTGAATCTGTCGGTAAGCGAACAGACAGTCGCTGCCATCGCGAGTGAGTATTCCGCCGTCCACCAGCCAATCAAAGTTCTGCCGGGCCTTGTCGTAGACTTCCTGTGCGTAGGGGTTGTGTTCAGGTGGAAAGTCGATGTCAGGCCGCACGACGTGCAGGAAACTGAGCGGATTTCCGGCAGCCAGCGCAGCGGCTTCGTCACGATTGACCACGTCGTAGGGTACGGAGGCCACGAGGGCTGCTTTGTCGGGCAGCGGTCGCAGGGCATTGAACGGTTTGATCCTGGGCATGGTGTTTTTCTGAAGTAGAGCGTCAGAGGACATAATATTTGCAGATGTTGTGATTATCAGAATCACGGAGTGCCTGAGTGTATCGGATCGGATGCCCGTTTGTCTTGTGATTTCGCGGTCCGAAAGGCAGAATGCTGCCTCCGCTCCAAACCGACCGCCTTTGTTCCCGGATGACAGGAATTCTGTGGCCACGGTCTACTGTTCCGCCTGCAATGCTCAATTTTCCGTGGATTTCTCGCAGTGTCCCCGCTGTGGAATCGCTCTGCGCGGTCCGGAACTGTCGTGGAAACGCGATACGGTGGTTGTCAGTTCGGTGAATGCAGCGGACGAGCAGTTTTCGGTGGATGTGGAACTGGATTCGCTGCTGCTGCCGGGGCAGATGCTGGACATTTACCAGTGTCAGAAGCTGCTGGGGCGCGGGGGTATGGGTATTGTCTATCTGGCTCGCAACACCAGTCTGCAGCGCCTGTGCGCATTGAAGATTCTGTCACCGAAGCGAGTGGAGCAGGACGACGATTTTATTGCGCGTTTTCAGAACGAGGGTCGGGCCGCTGCGGCGCTGGTGCACTCCAACATCGTGACGACTCATGCCATCGGTCAGACGGACGACTTTCACTTTCTGGAGATGGAGTACGTTCCGGGGGGCTCGCTGCAGAACGAGATTGACCGCGAGGGCCCGATCGGTCCGATTCGTTCCACCTCCATGGCTGCCGGTATCGCTGCGGGTCTGGCGATGGCACACCGGCTGCAGCTGGTGCATCGCGACCTGAAACCGGACAACGTCCTGGTGACTCCTGCCGGCGTCCCGAAGATCTCGGACTTTGGCCTCGCGAAACGGATTGTGGGTGAGGATCTGCCAACACCCAGCCTCGCAGGGACCCCTTACTTCATGGATCCCGAACTGTTTGAAGGCCAGGCGGCTGCGCCGGCCAGTGACGTGTACGCGCTGGGTGTCTGCTACTACCTGATGCTGACCGGCCGGCTGCCGTTTCAGGGCAGCAGTATCTCTGAAGTGATGCGGGCGATCCTGACTCAGTCGCCGCTGGGCGTCCGCAGACTGAATCCTGAGATTCCGCTGGATATGGCCGAATGCGTGGCTCAATTGATGCAGCGGGATCCGCAGCAGCGGCCGCGTGACGGCACCATCGCCGCTCAGATGCTGCGTGCGGTGCTCGGCACGACCCGCGATCTCACAGACCTCGTATACGAAGCGTTCCAGGGGCTGCCAGGAGCAGTCTGGGACGAAGAGGCTGACGGCAGTTTTCGGGTGCACCTGACATTTCGTGATGAGCGCAGTCAGGTGGTCCACCTGGAGAACAGCGAGCATGCTGTTGGCGAACGACTGCTGCTGATCTACAGTCTGTGCTGTGAAGCGCGGCCTTCATTCTACGAAGAGGCACTGCGATTGAACGCATCGCTGCAGCACGGCGGCATTTCGATTCGCGATATCGACGGGAAGCCGTGTTTTGTGATGGTGGACACGTACCCGCGCGGGACGGTGACGGCCGAGGATATTCGTCGCAGCGTGTTTGAGCTGGGCAGCCGGGCCGATTCGATCGAGCTGCGTCTGACAGGTCGGGACGTCAACTGATTCGGCACACGCAGCAACCTGCTGAAACAGCAGAGGGGACAATCGTCAACGACTGTCCCCTCCCGGTTCAGCTCAGCCCGTGGCGACCTGCCGCCGGCATCATGCTTCGTCCAGCAGTTCCACAGCTGCGAATTTTTCACCTTCAAGCATAGCCAGGCTGGCACCTCCGCCGGTGCTGACGTGCGTCACGCGATCGGCGAAGCCAAGCTGCTGAATGGCGGCGGCGCTGTCACCACCACCGATGATGCTGGTGGAACCACTGTTGGCAATGGACTCCGCCACCGCTCGGGTGCCGGCGTCGAACGGAGGCATTTCGAAGACGCCCATCGGACCGTTCCAGACGACAGTGCCAGCGTTGGCGACTTCTGCCGCGTACATCCGGGCGGTTTCCGGACCGATGTCGAAGCCTTCGAAGTCATCGGGGATCTGACCAGCTTTGACCACCACTTTGTTGCAGTCGCCTTTGAAGGCATCGCCGCAGTGAGTGTCCACGGGCAGAACCAGTTTGCCTGCGCCCTTCTGCAGCAGCTCCTTCGCCAGCTCCACGCGGTCCGGTTCAACTCGGCTTTTTCCGACTTTGCCACCGAGAGCCAGTGCGAATGTGTAGGCCATGGCGCCGCCAATCAGCACCTTGTCGCAGACATTCAGCAGGTTGCTGATGACTTTGATTTTGTCCGAGACCTTGGCGCCGCCGAGGATCGCGATGAACGGGCGACGCGGGCTGGCAATGGCGTCGTTCAGGTACTGGATTTCCTTTTGTACCAGAAATCCAACTACTCGCGGCTTGCCGGGCATGGCAGCGGGAACGGCCACCATGGAAGCGTCGGTGCGATGGCAGGTGCCAAAGGCGTCATTGCAGTAAATGTCCGCGAACGCTGCCAGCTTGCCCGCGAATTCCGGGTCCCCCTTCTTCTCACCCTTGTTGAACCGCAGGTTCTCCAGCAGAACGACTCCACCGTCCGTGAGTGCGGCGACTTTGGCTGCCGCATCCGGACCCACAGTATCGGTGGCAAATGCGACGGGACGCCCCAGCAGGCCGGACAGAACAGCAGCGGCCGGCTGCAGACTGTACTTCGCCAGATCCTCGCCGTCCTTCGGCTGTCCGAGATGGCTGCAAAGTAACAGTCGACCGCCTCGATCCACGACGGAACGGATGGAGGGCAGGGCTTCGCGAATGCGCCGGTCATCGGTGACACTGCAGGCAGCATCCAGCGGCACGTTAAAGTCGACTCGCATCAACACGGTTTTGCCGGAAACGGCGAGATCACTGATTGATTTTTTGGCCATGGAATTGGTTGATATCTGAGAAAATGCTGAAAGGTGACTGCCGCTACACCGGCAGCCGCGTGCCCGCTGGCACTGCATGGGCAGATGTTACAGCAGCGCCAGGGCGATTCGCAAACGACTGCAGACCGCGGGACTGAAGACATCCGAATCCGGAAAACACCACCGTGAACAGCCTGTTTTCACCATCAAAACGGCTGAAAAGAACCGGATTCTGCGGAATACAGCAGTCAAACCTGCGGAACTGAACACCTGCAGCCGACTCGCAGGTTGACCGGCTGCGAAAGCGGGTCTAGAGTGGGGGCAGTGCTCGGGTGACACACCGGGGCTCAGAACCGTCCAACCCAAAAGAAGCAGCCGCCAATGTCGGGATCGCAGGAATCTCCGTCGGAAAACGGATCGGGCAACCAGAACAATTCGAAGTCGCCGCGGAAGGACCGCAACCAGTCGGGCGGGGGATTCTGGTACCTGCTGGTTGCCGGGATGCTGGCCGCCGTGCTGTTTTCCGTGGTGACCCGCGGATACAAGGGCGACAAAGTTGAGTACAGTGAATTTGTGCGGCAGGTGCGTGAACAGAAGCTTAAGAAGGATCAGATCTGGGAACTGAAGATCACCGACGCATGGATGACCTGGCAGGATGAACCGAAGGAAGCGGTGTCCTCCGGCAAGGCGACCCTCGTTCGTCGCTACTACACACCATTGCTCAGTGCCAGCGAACAGACTCGGAACGAACTGTGTCAACTCCTCGATCAGGCGGGGATTAAGTACGGATTTTCCGAACCAGCCCCGGAATGGCAGCAGATGCTGCCACTGCTGCTGACGACTCTGCTGCTGGTCGGCGGTTTTATCTTTGTGATTCGGCGAGTGGGCGGTGCTGGTTCAGCAATGTCCTTCGGTCGCAGTCGCGGACGGCTGTACGCTCAGGAAGACGTGCATGTCACATTTGCTGATGTGGCCGGCATTGACGAAGCGGTGGAAGAACTGAAGGAAGTTGTCGAATTCCTGAAAACGCCGCAAAAGTATCAGGCACTCGGTGGCCGGATTCCCCGCGGAGTCCTGCTTGTCGGGCCTCCGGGTACCGGCAAGACGATGCTGGCCAAGGCTGTCGCCGGCGAGGCGGGTGTGCCATTCTTCGGTTTGTCCGGATCTGACTTTGTTGAAATGTACGTTGGTGTTGGCGCGGCTCGCGTCCGCGACATGTTTCAGCAGGCGCTGCAGCGTTCGCCGGCCATCATTTTCATCGATGAACTGGACGCGCTGGGAAAGGTTCGCGGCAGTGGTGCCCCAGGCGGGCATGATGAACGCGAGCAGACGCTGAACGCACTCCTCGTGGAAATGGACGGGTTCGGTACAGATCACAGTGTGATCGTGATGGGTGCCACCAACCGCCCTGAGACGCTCGATCCGGCCCTGATGCGTCCCGGTCGTTTTGACCGGCATGTGCTGGTGGACCGCCCCGATATCAAGGGACGCGAAAAGATTCTGAACGTACACGCCCGTCGGATCAAGATGTCGGATGATGTGGATCTGAAGCGCGTCGCGAAGCTGACGCCCGGGTTT
Organism: Planctomyces sp.; assembly: GCA_005791255.1. GTDB lineage: Bacteria > Planctomycetota > Planctomycetia > Planctomycetales > Planctomycetaceae > SXXK01. The sequence goes on along the minus strand of SXXK01000238.1, from coordinate 1,570 downwards.
GTTGGTGCAGACCTGGCCAATCTGGTCAATGAGGCGGCTCTGCTGTCAGCCCGTCGGGAAGACAAGCGAGTGACGATGAAGGCGTTTGAGGACGGTATTGAGCGAGTGATGGCTGGGTTGGAGAAGACATCGCGGATCATCGTGGAAGACGTCAAGCGTCGAGTGGCCTGCCACGAAAGCGGTCATGCTCTGGTCGCCGCCAGTCTGCCTCACACCGATCCTGTCCACAAGATTTCGATCATCCCCCGCGGTATGGGGGCTCTGGGTTACATGCTGCAGTTGCCGGAAGACGACCGCGAACTTTTGACGCAGTCGGAACTGCAGAGCCGGCTGGCAGTGCTGCTGGGCGGCATTGCAGCCGAGCAGATTGTTTACAATGAAACATCGACAGGTGCTCAGAATGACCTGCAGCGATGCTCAGACCTCGCACGCAGGATGGTGACAGAGTTTGGTATGAGTCCCCGACTCGGACGTATGTACTACAGTGACGCCCAGAGATCGCCGTTCCTGGCCGGATCCGGAGCGATTGTATCGGAATCGGTGCATGCCGAAGCGACTCGGCGTGAGATCGATCTGGAAGTGAAGCGACTGGTGGATGAAGCCTACCGGACGGCTCAGGACACACTGACATCTCAGCGGGCAACGCTCGAGCGGCTGGCAGCCGATCTGATGGAAATGGAAACGATGTCGGCCGAGCACATGCATCGGGTGATCGAGGAAAATCGCCGTGGCCCGAAACTGATGGCGGTGCCTCCCGCGTCTCTGGAAGTTGCGATCGAAGATCGCCCGGCCGAGGATGCCGCGACAGCGTCAGAGGGCGACAGTGACCGCGGGGTGCAGGCGGTTTAAGTGTCAGCTCATGCCATCAATTCGTCGATGGTGTGTGCTTCCTGAACGCCGGTGAGCTTCTGGTTGAGGCCTCCGTAAAACCACGTCAGCCGGTTGTGATCCAGGCCCATCAGTCGCAGGATGGTGGCATGGAAGTCGCGAACATGGCGGCGATCCGTTGTCGCCTCGGCGCCCAGTTCATCCGTCTCTCCGTATGATGTCCCGCCGCGGACGCCGCCGCCTGCCAGCCAGCAGGTAAATCCCTTGGGGTTGTGGTCACGTCCGCCCTGATCACCCTGAGACACCGGCTGACGTCCGAATTCTCCGCCCCACACAATCAGTGTCTCATCCAGCAGGCCGCGCTGGTCCAGGTCCTGCAGCAGTCCGGCCATCGGACGATCAACTTCCGGGCAGTGAATGGTCAGATTCTCCTCCACCCCGAAATGCGCATCCCAGTTCTGCTGCTGATGACCGCCACCGCTGTAGATCTGCACAAAACGGACTCCGCGTTCAATCAGCCGACGGGCAATCAGGCACTGGCGACCAAAGACAGCCGGGCCGGCAGCCAGACGATGGGCCGGATAACTGTCGAAGAGACCGTACATCTCCAGTGTTTGACGAGTTTCGGTGGACAGGTCGAGGGCTTCCGGAGCACTGGCCTGCAGCTGAAAAGCCAGTTCATAGCTGGCCATGCGGGCTCTGAGTTCCGCTGATTCCGGATGACGATCCTGGAACGTCTGAT
>SXXK01000237.1 GCA_005791255.1 Planctomyces sp. | reverse complement strand
GTCGCGGACAAACTGCTTGTCAAAGGACGCCTGACCGCGTCCGGGCTGCCATAAATCAGCCGGCCAGAATCGGCTGCTGTCCGGAGTCATCACTTCATCGATCAGAATGACCTGCCCGTCACGGATGCCGAACTCGAACTTTGTGTCCGCGATGATGATTCCCTTCGCTGCGGCATGCTGGCAGCCACGCTGGTAGATCGACAGTGTCAGTTCACGCAGTTGCTCGGCCAGTGCCTGCCCGATCAGCTCTGACGTTCGCTCAAACGAAATATTTTCATCGTGACCAGTCTCTGCCTTGGTTGCCGGAGTAAAGATCGGGGCTGGCAGTCGGCTGCTTTCCTGAAGTCCGGCGGGCAGTGGAATTCCACACACCGTCCCGCTCTGCTGATACTCCTTCCAGCCGGAACCGGACAGATAGCCTCTGGCTACACATTCGATGGGAATCACGTCAGTTCGTCGTACGACCATACTGCGACCACGCAGTGACGTGACATCGGTGCCGGCTGGCAATGGCAGCTGCTGCGGATCATCGCTGATGAAGTGATGAGGCACACCGAGGAGATCAAACCAGAACTGACTGAGCCGGGTCAGGACTTCGCCCTTCCGCGGGATGGCATTCGGCAGCACATAGTCAAAGGCACTGATGCGGTCAGTGGCGACAAACAGCAGCCGATCGCCAAAGTCATAAACATCCCGCACTTTGCCACGGCGGGGAGTCATTCCGGGAATCGCACTGTCCAGCATGAGCATCGCATCAGACTCGCAAAAGAAATATCCGTCTGCGGAATCCCGCATCGGCACCCATCATTCCACCGTCGGTCGTGCCGGATTGGCCCAGTGACCGGACGGATCGTGGCCCCGCACCACGATCCCCTTTTCGTTCCAGCCGGAACCTGCTCGCACCGAAGCTGCCGCATAACGCAGAGTCAGTGCACAGCGACGTCGAGCCGACATGTTGGGGTCCGAGCCATGCAGGAGCAGGTCATTGTGAATCGATGCCTCACCCGCGCGCAGATCATCCACCACAATCGTCCCGAACGACTCGGCGTTCTCGACCGTCTGATCCAGCACGTTGTGCTCCTCAGGACTGCTGCGGCGATACGTCAGGTGCCCTGAATGATGAGACCCGGCGATGAACTTCATGCAGCCGTTCTCCAGGTCCGCATCGTCAATCGCCAGCCAGACCGTCACTGCATGCGAAGGAGACAGCGGCCAGTAACTGGCGTCCTGATGCCACGCCACGGCCCTGCCGTCCCCTGGCATCTTGCAGAAAAAGTGCGAACCCCAGGCCACCACATCATCACCCAGCAGATCGGCGACTCGATCCACAATCACCGGGTTCGTCAGAATGTCATACACGCCACCGTACTTCAGGTGCGCTGTGCTGATCGAATAGCTGTTGCCGCCCGCAGCGATGGTCTTTTCCAGCAGTCGATCGAAGTACTGGCGAATGTCCCGGATCTGGTCCGCAGCATAGGCCTGAAAACGACGCACATAACCATACTGGTTGTAGTCGGAAATCTGCTGTGCCGTGAGTACTCTGGCGTGGCCGGCATCCGCTGGACGGAACTGCAGATCACGCTTCTGCCGAGCCAGTTCGTCATCCTGCGGGATGATGCTGAATTCCTTCGTCGCCATACTGAACTCCTGCCGCTTCACTGGTCCGCTGATGCCCGGACGGCTTCAGGGCGGACCCGGTAAACCTCGAATCGCTGAACGAAGACGTCGTCATGCTCGCTGAGAAATCGTTCGGGATACAGATCCATCAGCGTCACGATTCCCGGAGCATACTCAAAATCGCCCAGCCAGTCGTAGTTCGCTTCCTGCAGCGTCCACTGGTCCCAGAAACCAGGAGTCCTCCAGGCGTTGGGTCCAAGAATCAGGAATGTGGGCTGAGCCGACTGCAACTGCTGCGAATTCACATGACTGACCGGTCCCACCAGCAGCCCCGCCTGATGCAGATGCATCAGCAGTGCCGGTTCACCGAAGGCATACACCAGGGCCTGTGCCTGCTGCCGCTGCTCCGTTGTCAGCTGCGGAATTGACACTGCCACTGCCGACTGCAGCAGCCGCTCGGGCGAAATCAGTTCGCCGCGAGGAGTCCGGGGCGGATTGACATTCAGACCGCCGGCGCTGGCCACACAGACGTCCGCAATTCTGATCGCCACCTCGTCAATCGACCGACGGTCCTGATACAGGGAACTTCTGAGCATCTGCGAGGCCGTCAAAGCCGTCACGTTTCCGGACTGGTCGACTTCGAAAAATGTCGAGGCGATTGCTGCTGCCAGCACTCCCAGAGACGCCACCCTGGCAGCAAGCGCTGTCGCGGATCGTTTTGGAATCTGCTGCAGCCAGCCCAGTTCCAGCCGGGCAAGGCCAGCTTCCAGCCACCAGCTCAAGCCCGCAGCAGCCGCCAGCCAGACCGATGCCGCCAGTGGCAGATACAGCCGTGAGTAGGGGTAATAAAACGGAGTCGCCAGCAGCAGTCCGAGGAACCAGGCTGCCGTCAACCAGAATCCCAGCGCGGGATCGATCGCCGCCGAACCGCCGCCATACACCGGTCCAGCCGGTACCGGTCGGCCACTGCCGCCACGATGAACCTGCCCGCGATGCTGACCCCACTGCAGGGTCAGCGTCGGCCACAGCCAGATGCCTGACAGTCCGCCAATCGCCAAAGTCAGCAGGACGAACGGCGTACCCACACGGAGCGACAGCACACCCAGAAAAATGCCGGCCGTCAGAGCCCGCCCGGACTGCAGCAGCTGCCCCCGACGCCATACCGCTGACGCCACCTGCGGCATCGACGCTGAAGTCCCCGCGTTCCACGTGAAACCGGAAGCCCCCAGACTTCGCAGGATGCCAAACATGGCAACCGCCAGTCCCAGCCCCAGCGCTCCGAAATACCCGTCCAGTCGGTCCTGCCCCGCCAGTTGCTCCTGCAGGTTCGCTGTCCAGCCAGCCAGACCCGCCAGATAGGATACGTGTCCGGCTGCCACGGCCGAGTACCCACCGACAGCCTGCAGGTGCAGCCAGCAGGGCATGAAGCCGGCGGCTGTCACCACGGTGATCAGCAGCAGTCGCCCCAGCGACGGCAGCAGTCGCTGTGATCGATGCCCGCCCGACAACCACCAGACCGGCACACCGGCATACAGAACAGCCAGCGGCAGCCACCCCGTGTATTTCAGCCACCACGCGGCGGCGGTCAGCATGCCGCTGAAGACCGCGGCTTTCGACTGCCCCAGACCGATCGCGCGACTGCCCTGCCAGACCGCCAGCACCACCAGCAACAGCGCGGGCACGTCCGTGAGTGCCATGCGGGAGTACAGGATGTGGAAATCACTGGTCGCGGTAATCCCCAGAGCAACCAGTCCGGCGGTGCGGCCGAACCAGTCGCGAGCCGTCAGCCAGAAGGCCAGCGGAGTCAGAATGCCGCAGCACAGCGCGGGCAGAAACGGAGCCAGCCTGGACAATCCGGGCAACAGTCCGCCCAGTTCAATCAGCAGCGGCAGGCCCGGCGGAGCAAAAAAGTCGCGGCCCGGCCAGACCTGACCTGCCATCCCGCCGAACCAGAGCACGCTGGAGTAGACGCCCTCATCGAAATGCTCGACTTTTTCCAGTTGCAGATCCCGACAGCGGAGCCAGGCCCCGGCCGCAGCCAGGGTCACGGCGAGCAGCAGTTCCAGTCTGCAAACGGTGTCGGCTGAGCGCTGCATGGAGGGGTGTACCGTGAGTTCTGCGGGTGGAATTGGCCCGGTTCGCATCTCGTACGGACACTCTACCGATCCCGTGCGGTCATTCCCAGTTGCGGCGGCAAAGTTCCTGCAGAACACCCCGTTTCACGTGGAACGTCACTGAGTTGCCCCGCCACGAACGCCACTCCACAGACTGCGAATCCCCCGGGCGTCGGTTGAGATGCTCAGAGCAGAGTCTAACATAACAGCAGTTCGGGACTGCTTGAAGAACTTTTGCAGGTGCTGCTGCCATGTCCGCCCCAGGGATCTCTGAGAAATACGATGCGGCGATGAAACTGAAGAACATCGACCTGCAGGCCTGCATCAACGGCCTGAAGGCGATTGTTCAGGAGCATCCGGATCACGTGCACAGCCACATGGCTCTGGCAGTTTGCCTGCACAAGCACGGGCAGTTTGATGACGCCATTCACCACGCCAAACGAGTCACGGAGATTGAGCCGAACGATGCGTTCTCGTTCACGCAGCTGTCCGTGATCTATCAGCGGTGCGGCAAGATCTTCGAGGCGGAAGACGCCATGGCCCGAGCTCGCGTGATTCAGGGTACGACACCGCATCACTGAAGCCGCTGCAGGTCTTTGGGCTCACGCGAAGCCGCGAAGAATC
>SXXK01000026.1 GCA_005791255.1 Planctomyces sp. | reverse complement strand
GGGCTGCGGTGTCGGAGCAGCGGCGGGCTGTGGGGGTGCCTGTGCGGGTTCTGCGGGTGTCGGTGGCGGGGTGTTTGCGGCTGCTGCTGCGGCCGCTTTTTCTGCAGCCTTTTGCTTCATCAGATCCAGAGCGGATGTCTGTGCTGCCGCAGTTGTGCGGGTATGTGAAGGAGCTACGGGTGCCGGTTCCGGCGTTGTGCCGGATGTGGCAGTTGTGGCAGCGGTGTTTGTCGTGTTGGCGGGCTGCAGTTCGCGGAGATTTTGGTAAATTTTTGCCAGCAGGTCTGCGAAGTCGCCTTCGAAGGAAATGGCTTTCAGGTCGGCCTTGGCGACTTTGGCCATGGACCAGAAGAAGTCGCGGTGATCCATGGGGGTCAGCTGCTGCATCATCAGCAGTTTGCGAGCGTTCTTTTCACTGCGGTTTTCGCTGCCTGCGGCGATTTCATCAAAGCCCTGCACGAGTCGGCGGGCGGATTGCCGGAGGTGATCATTGATTTCCGGGAGGCTGCGCTCGCAGGCTGTTGAGAGGCGGATATCCGCGGTGAGAGTCATGCGATCGCAGAGCCACGGCGACTGGGGCTCGAAGGATTCCAGTGGCACGTTTTTCCAGAGTAATCGCGGCAGAAACTGTTGTACTGCGAGGCCGAAGAAGCCGGAGGCAGCGACGAAAGCGAGGCAGAACCAGAGTACCTGTTCGAGCAGGCCGCCCAGTGAGAAGCTGGCGTGGAACAGAATGAAGGGGATGCAGAGTGTTCCGAGCCAGAGGTGTCCTTTGAGCCAGAAGCTGGCGCTGCCGATGCGTCGGTGCCGCAGTGGTCGCCGTGCTCCGAGCATTCCGGCGAAGAACATCATGAGCGTGCCGATGATGCCGAAGATCAGTCCGGGCACGCTGCCTCCGGACAGGCCATTGGGAGCAGCGGCATTGCAGATGAACCATGCGGCAGCACCGATGGTGAGCGTCAGGCCGGAAAGCAGGGCCCAGCGGGAATGAGTGCGATCGAGCAGCACGCCGGGCCTTTCAGAGGTTTTCGAAGAATTTCAGGCCTTCGACGCGAATGGCGGCCTCGTGCGGGCACGCGTAGACGCAGGAAGGTTTTCCGGAGGGGGTGGATTTGCACTGATCACAGACGACGGCGCGTTCCTGAACCGATCGGAGCACATAACCTGGCCCCAGCAGGCTGGCGAGATCGGCATCGGGTTCCTGGGCGGAATCGAGCAGATCCATCTGAATTGATCCGTAGGGGCACTGATCGGCACACTTGCTGCAGCCGATGCAGTGATCGGCGATCCGAATCTCACCGCTGCTTCCGCGATTGATGGCGCCGACCGGGCAGCCAATCATGCAGACGGGATCCAGGCATTGTCGGCAACTGACGGGAATCAGGTATCGGCTTTCGAAACGTGGTCCATCGAGATACAGACGTGTGCGTCCATCATCGTGCGCGGCAACGCAGGCCTTGACGCATTCCTGGCAGCGGGTGCAGCGATCGAGGTCGATGACCATGAGTGACTGGCCCCAGGCGAGCCCGAGGGACTCGAATTCAGGCGACTGACTGGCGACTGTTTCGGTGCTGGCCTGCACCGCCACCTGCTGGTCGCGGTCCTGTCGCTGGCGAATGGTTTCATCGACATGCCGGCGAAACGCGGGGGAGCGTTCCATCAGGGCCCTGAGTGTGTCTGCACTGATGCGGACGGCTTCGACACGCTGGGGAATCAGGTTGGCCTGTGTGGCGGTTTTCTGTCCCGAGGATGGGTGAGTGAAGGCGAGGCAGGTTGCGGACCGTTCTTCGCCGCGGAGGAGTGCGATTTCGCCGATGAGTTCTCCGCGACTGGCGTAGGAAAGTGTGCGGCGCTGCTGCAGTGCTGTGGTGCGGGCTTTCAGGCCTTTGGGGCAGAGGCTGTCGAGCAGGACGCGGTGGAAGATGCGTGCTTCCAGTTCCCACCAGTCGGCTGTTTTTTCCTGAAAGTCGGTGAAGGCAGCGGAGTACTGGCGGAGTCCGGAGCGTTCCAGCAGTTCGTCTGTGGTGGCAGCGATTTTGGTCTGGAGGTCTGCAGTCCGGATCCACTGATTCAGCAGTTTTCTGAGCGTTTCAGGGAATTTGGGAGCGTCGGTGGGCGTGGCCGGGAGGCTGTCGAGCAGGGGCTGGAGCAGTTGGGTGATCGTTGGCGGAAGTGTTGGCTGGTGAGCCTGTGTCTGCAGTTCCTGCAGCAATACCGCGGGGCTGCGAATTTCGTCGGGGCCGAGCAGGCAGCCGAGTCCGCGGGAGACTTTGACCACACCATTTCGGACGACATAGCAGAAGTCGGTGGCGCTGTCGTGTTCATCGAAGATGATGTCCCCCGCGCCGAATTCGACCAGATCGAGCTGGCTGGACAGCCATTTGTAGTCAGCATCGCTGAGGGAGCGGAAGAGTGGCAGGCTGCGGACCTGCGTCTCCATGACTCGCGTCCGGTAGATCTCATCCATCCGGCGTCGGTATTCTGCATTTCCCCGGAGGGCCTCGAGGGCGTTGCGGACCATCTCGATCATGTACACGGGTTCTGTGGGTGTGCCTTCGGTGGCGATGACGGTGGCGGAGCGTGGTGCCAGGTTCATGCAGCTCATTTCGCCGAACAGGTCACCTTCGAACATGGGTGCGCTGAGAGTTCCGGCGCTGAGATCCTGGGGGCCATCGTTGGGAATGTAATCGGGAAGTTTCGAGCGGCTGGCTGGGGCAGATCCAAACCGCGGCAGCAGGTTGATCAGTCGTCTGAGCAGTCCGCGGCGATTTCCGGGTGGTGCGACGAGCAGACGAGCCTGTGCGACAACACGGGGTGCGGTGTTCGGCGGGAGTTTGGCGACGGCGGCTTCGAGTTGTTGAATTTCTTCGTCAAGGCGAGCGACTCGGAGGGTTCGCAGTGGTGCTTCGGCGGCGTCGCGACGAAGCAGTCGTTCGCGTTCGTCAGCGCTGGTTTCCGGGGTGACACCTGCGGCGAGAGCGTCGCGAATGGCTTTGGCTTCGGCATCGACGGCGCGGCGGAGGGCTTTGAGGACGTTGAGCGCATCGGGCTGGGTGAGGATCTGGAACGCGGTACGTCCGGGGTCACCCTGGTGGCAGAGGACTCGACCGCGGTGGACGCGTCTTAGAATCATGGCACCGGGGAAATTTTCGGGCCCGGGTTTCATGCCGCTGAATGGCGGGACTGAGCGAAACTCCTGCAGCTCGTAGACTCCGAGCAGTGCATCCTGAGGGGCGGGTTCATCCGCCACTTCGCGAATGTCAATCGGGATATTGACAACAACCATGCCGCAGACCTGTGGCTGGAGGCGAAATCGGATCAGCTGAGCGGAGAAACCGCGTGCCGGGAAATATTGTGGACGATGGGAATCGGATCGCGCGGAACTTTGGCAAATCTCTGGATATCCTGCTGATGAGCGTACCACTGAACGGGCTGAGTGGCAAGCAGATCGCAAAAAGTGGGGGGCAGAAGTTGAATTTCGCGGTTTGCCGGAGGCGGGGTTGGCAGCTTTGCAAACGGTGCGAGTTTTGAGCATCATATGGTCTGCAGGCGGCGGCCGGCCGTGTTTTGGTTTGTCGGAGACTTGAGCGGGATACTGATTATGACGGATGTAACGCGTCGTTTGTTCATGCACGCTGCGAGTGTGGCGGCGGCGGCAGTCTCTTCCGGGGCCGCAGCGGGTGTGCGGCAGTCGGGGCCTGTGCGGGTGATTGCTTCGGGCAACGGTGCGAGTGCGACGCAGAGGGCATGGGAACTGCTGCAGGAGGGGCTGGATCCTGTGGACGCGGTCGTGGGCGGTGTTGCTTTGGTGGAGGACGATCCGCTGGATACGAGCGTGGGTTATGGTGGGCTGCCGAATGAGCGTGGTATCGTGGAGCTGGATGCGGCAGTGATGCATGGACCGACCCATCGAGCGGGAGGTGTGGCGTCATTGCAGGGGATTCGTCATCCGGCTCAGGTTGCGCTGAAGGTGCTGCAGCGGACGGATCATGTGCTGCTGGTGGGGGCTGGTGCGCTGGAATTTGCTCGGGCGCACGGTTTTCAGGAGGAGAATCTGCTGACGGAGCATTCGCGAAAGATCTGGCTGCGATGGAAGGAAACGATGAGTGAACGGGATGACTGGTTGCCGGATCCGGGCGACGCGGATGCTCCGGTGGCGGAGTTTTTCCGCAGAAATTCGGTGCTGGTGGAAGATACGGGGCGACTGCGTTTTCGTCGACCTACGGGGACGATCCATTGCTCTGCCCTGAATGCTGCGGGGAGCATGTCGTGTACGACAACGACCAGTGGTATGGCGTTCAAGATCCCGGGACGGGTTGGTGATTCGCCGATCATTGGTGCGGGGTTGTACGTGGACAATGGAGTGGGGTCATGTGGCAGTACTGGGCGTGGCGAAGCGAATCTGCAGAATCTGTCTTCGTTTGCTGCAGTGGAGCTGATGCGGAACGGAGCCAGTCCGGAGGAGGCCGGGATGGAGGTCCTGCGGCGGATTGCGAAAACGACCGAGCAGCGGTTGCGGCGTGCTGACGGAAAGCCGGATTTTGACATTTCATTTTACGTGATGTCGAAAGACGGTCGCTACGCCGGGACGAGCATGTATAAGGGTGCGAAGTTCGCGGTGACTGATGAGCGGGGCACGCGGCTGGAGGACTGTCAGGGACTGTACTGACCTCGCAGCGTTGTAACTGTCTGATCCGTTTTGAACTGACGGCTGTGTCGGGCTTGCCGAGTGCTGTTCTGATCGCGATACTGTGGTTCCGCGAAGTGGTTTGCCGGTATTCAGGTTGTACCTGTTCATAGGGGTTTTGCAGATGAGTCGAATCAAGCTGTGCGGGAAACTGAAGTCTGCCTCTGGTTTGATGGCCAGGGCCCTGGGTGTCTGTGCAGCGGCGGTGGCGGTTTCCGCTGGGCTGCCGGCTGAAGAGGTGACGGAGAAGTTTCTGTCGGAGGGTGTGACGGCTCGCGTGGGTGGCTATCGTCCGCAGCGTGCTGTGATGGATCAGGAAGCTTCGATAGCGACGAAGACGCCTGACGGTCTGAAGGCTCCGAAGTTCGGCTACATTACTCTTGGTGACAGGAAGTTTGCGTTCATTGCCGATGAGCCCGAGGGGGAAGAGGGGCGTTTGTTTATTGATGCGAACGCCGACGGCGATTTGACGAATGATCCGGCAGTGGAGTGGAAAAGTGAAGAGCGTGGTGGTTTGAAGCAGTACACCGGTCGCGGCAAGGTGCAGCTGACTGCCGATCGAACGGGTGCGTTGGGCCTGTATCGTTTTGACCCGAAGGATCCGCGGCGAGCCCAGCTTGCGACGACGCTGATGTTTTACACAGACTTTGGTTCAGAGTATTCCTTTGAACTGGACGGCAAGCCGTTTTCGACGTTTGTTTCCGGGGCGCTGGCAGACGGGTCGATGCTGCCAATTGACCGGGATGGAAATGGTCGTGTCAGTCGTCGATTTGAGAACGTGCAGATCGGATCAGCCTTCAATTTCACGGGGACGACTTACAAGTTCGCACTTGCGGATGGTCGTCTGACGCTGGAGAAGGCTGCTGAGCCGATCGAGCAGCAGCCTCTGCCGCCGAATCTGGTGGTTGGACAGAAGGCGCTGACTTTCACGGCAAAGACGATGAAGGGTGAAGAGATTCAGTTTCCCGAAGCCTACAAGGGCAAGGTCGTGATGCTGGACTTTTGGGCGACATGGTGCGGCCCGTGCATTGGCGAGATTCCGCACATGAAGGAGGCCTACAAGGCGTGGCACGAGCAGGGCTTCGAGATCCTTGGGGT
>SXXK01000025.1 GCA_005791255.1 Planctomyces sp. | reverse complement strand
CCAGTGCATCCAGTCCGAAGGCATCGGTCGTACCCATGGTGGCGACGATTGCTGCGATACGCCGACCTTCACGCAGCAGTCGTCTTAATTCAGATTCCAGCAGACAGGTGCGGATTTCATTGTTGGGTGAGCTGGGTATGACCACGACCTGTTCCAGCCCCAGTCCCAGCCATGCAGCGGCAGTGCTGACTGCGTAGTGTGCCTGATCGGAGCAGACAACGACGGGAGGCGGTCCGGTGATCCCGGAATGCAGGGAACCGGGGACAGCTTTTTCAATTCCCAGCCGCAGTGCGTAGAGCAGCGTGCCTGTGCCTCCGAATGTAAAGACTCCGCCAGCCTGATTCGGATTGCAACCCAGCATTTCAGCGGTGATGGTGATGGCTTCGGCTTCTGCGAGCGCAACTCCGCGCCCGGAGGCTTCACTGCACAGGTTGGGGTTGTAGATGGCGGGCAGCAGGGTGCCGAGGATTCCGGGGATGCAGGGTGGGGGCTGAACATTGATCTGGGATCGCGGGTGGCCGTAGATGAACAGTCCGGACAGGTGATCGACGAGATCTCGCGAGACGGTTTCGACGGACTGCGGATCTTCCTGAAGTCGGGCGTGGACGGCCTGAGAGAAGTCAATTTTTCGGGGTTCGCCGAGGATTGGGCGCTGGGATTTCAGCGTATCGAGCCGATCGATGGCTCGCAGAATCGAAAACACGAACCAGGCATCGTGTTCCTGATCGGAAACGGGCTGCGGAAAGGCGCGGCGGAGTTGTTCCAGCAAATCTCGGTAAGTCGTCATGCAATTCTGCGGGGAAGTTGTGGTTTACGCGGTTCTGAAAATGCAGAGCACTGCGGTGTGCAGGGCGCTTCCCTTACTGTTCAATGCTGCGTAGGATCTGGAATTCCGCAGGGAATTCCAGTGTGATTTCTGTGAAAGTTCGCATGAACGGTGAATCTGAAGTCTTTCGGCTGGGACGCAACATCACTTTGTACCCTGTTGTGCACGGCAGCGGCGACAGTGCTGTGGAAGTTCGCCGGCTGATGCTCAGTCGCAGGTTTGACTGTCTGGCTGTGCCATTGCCGCCGTCATTTCAGGCCGAAGTTGAGCAGGCGGTGGAATGCCTGCCGCGAATTTCCGTGGTGCTGCAGCGGCAGCCGCTGACGGATTTCAGTCAAACGGATTCTGATGATCCCCGGCAGACGGCCAGTTATGTCCCGATTGATCCCTGTCAGCCGGTGATTTCTGCAATCCGGATTGCTCGACAGGAACGCATCCCGCGGGTGTTTATCGATATCGAGTCTGACGATTACCTGTCGAACGGGGTGGTGCTGCCGGATCCGTGGGCGCTGAAACGTGTGTCAGCAGAACGTTTTGCAGCCGCTGTCCTGCCCACACTGCAGCGTCCGGAATCGGCCGAACAGTGGCAGCATCTGCGGTGGATGGCCGGACGCCTGCAGCGACTGTCGCAGCAGTATTCGGCGGTACTGTGTTTGTGCAGTCTGCCGGACTGGCCATGGTTGCGAGCGGCCTTTCAGGAGGGACTGCAGCAGACTGAGCAGCCGGAGTGGTCCGAGTCAGAGGCCGAGACATTTCCGGTCGACAGTCGATCGATGATTTTCATGCTGGGTGAGCTGCCTTTCATCACAGGTTTGTATGAGCAGGCGCGGGTGCGGCTGGACGACGACGAGAATCTTTCGATCGACGGAGTCAAGTCGCTGCTGCTGCATGCTCGAGATGCCTACAAGGCTGAATTTGGCACGCGTGCCCGTCGCATCACTCCCAGCCTGCTGTCACGTACCCTCAAGTATGCTCGGAATCTGTCGCTCATCGAACGCCGTTTTACACCGGATCTGTACACTCTGGTGATGTCATCGAAGCAGACGGCCGGCGATCAGTTTGCGGTCCACGTGGCTGAGACGTCCCGGCAGTATCCGTGGACTGTCGACGATGATCAGCCGGTGATTCGCTTTGGTGTGGGGCGAGCGATGCTGCCGGACGGGACGGAGCTGCATGCAGTCAGTCGACTGCCGGGGCAGCCGATGATCTGGCGCAGTTGCCAGTTGAATACTCGCCCTGACCTGCGGACCACATTTCGCTGGCAGAAATCGTGGAATCCGTACGGCCAGTGCAGCTGGCCTCCCGAAGACGAGTCAATTGAGAGATTCCGCACGCACGTGAAGGATGTGGCTCTTGATCTGATTGGCAATGATCTGGCGCGCACTGAGAAATTCTCGGCCAGCATGAAGGATGGGCTCGACATCCGGGAAACCCTGCGAAACTGGCATACGGGCGATCTGTATGTTCGAGTATTTCCGCCGGCTTCCGGTCGCATTGACTGCGTAATTATGCTGTTCGACAGTCCTGCCGATCCGCGGCAGTATCCGTGGCGAATCACGTGGCATGCCGAGCATCAGGACGAGTCGACGCTGTCTCTGTTTGCGACAAATTTTCTGTCCGAGATGGTAGGGCCGGGCATTGCGGTGTCGCGGTATGGCGGGGCGATGTTTCTGTTTCCGCCGCGGCCGGTGCCTGACATCTGGCATGATCCGCGGTTTGACTTTGCTGATACTCTGGAAGAGCGTCTGCTGGCTGCCGGGTTGCATTATTCGCGTGAGAAGCACGTGGCTCTGCTCAGCCACGCTCCGCCGGGACCCGGCTGGCGACGCCTCGCATCACGTTTCCGGAAGAAGATCGTGCATGTGCCACTGGCGAAATTTGGAGCGGAAACCATTGAAAAATTGAGGATTTTTCATGTGTTGAACGGACAGGAGGTGCGCAGCTATGCGTCGCACTTCATCAGACGCCCCTGATCGCCTGTCGTGACCGGTGGCCGGGCAATTCACAGACGTGAACTTTGCGTAAAATTCCAGCGATTTCCCTTAAACCCGCCTCAGGAACCTGCAAGAATGGCGTTTTGGCAAATCGCATTTTCAACAGCGTCGGCATTATGAAACATCTGACTTCACTGCTTGATCTGACCCCGGACGAACTCCTGCAGGTCCTGAATCGTGCTGAAGAACTCAAACAGGAGCTGCGTCGTGGCCATCGGCCACCGCTGTTTCCCGGGCACGTGCTGGTCCAGCTGTTTGAAAAACCGTCCCTGCGGACTCGCAACAGCTTCGAAGCCGCCATGATTCACCTGGGCGGAGCCGGGATCTTTCAAACCACCGCGGAAGCCGGACTGAACGGACGGGAAAGTCTTTCCGATGTCGCGAAAGTGATCAGTTCGTTCGCTGACATCATCACGATGCGGACCTTTTCTCAGCAGCTCATCGAGGACTTCGCAAAGCACTCGTCGTGCCCCGTCATCAACGGACTCTCAGATGACCGCCACCCCTGTCAGGCTTTGACAGACCTGCTGACGATTCGTGAGCATCGTGGACAACTGACGGGACTGCATCTTGTGTTTGTGGGTGACGGCAACAATGTCTCGATGTCGCTGGCACTGGCTGCTGCCATGACAGGTATGCAGCTGACGCTGGCTGCCCCGGTGGGTTTCGAATTCACATCGCAGTTCATGTCCCTGCTGACGTCCCGCTATCCAAAGCATCGCACAGCCGTTGTGCATGATCCGGTGCAGGCGGTCCGAACTGCTGATATTGTTTATACGGATGTCTGGGCCAGCATG
Source organism: Planctomyces sp. (assembly GCA_005791255.1). Classification (GTDB taxonomy): domain Bacteria; phylum Planctomycetota; class Planctomycetia; order Planctomycetales; family Planctomycetaceae; genus SXXK01. The sequence continues at coordinate 14,519 of SXXK01000025.1, read as the reverse complement.
GGCCAGGAGGCGGACGCCGAGCGTCGCAGGCAGGCGTTTGCCGGTTACCAGGTGAATGCTGCACTGATGCAGGCTGCTCCTGCAGCGGCATTGTTCATGCATGATCTGCCGGCGAAACGCGGACTGGAAGTGACCGATGACGTCATGGACAGTTCTCGCAGCATCGTTTTTGATCAGGCTGAAAACAGGTTGCATCTGGCCAAGGGGCTGTTTGCGTGGCTTCTTGATCATTCCCGGTGAGCCCATGGAACTGCGGCATTTTGCTGAGCAGGTGCTGTTGTCGACCGATCTGTCGCTGAAGCTGCTGCGGCCCGGCGAGCCGCTGACCGATAATGCTCCGGGCCCGGCAGTGCGAGTGCAGGTCCCCGGGCGTCCGGCCGAACTGCAGTTTGCTGAACGCCGATCAGCCCCCGCAATGCCTCGTGGAAATTCCTTTCTGGACCCAACGCGGCGTGCCGTGGCCCACCACATCATGGCCAACCATGAACTGCAGGCTCTGGAAGTGATGGCCATGGTGCTGCTGGCGTTCCCGGATGCCCCGGCCGAATTCCGCAGCGGGCTCGCACGGATCATGTTTGATGAGCAGCGACATACCCGCCTGCATGCTCAGCGATGCCACGAACTGGGACTCAGTTTTGGCAGTCGTCCGGTCAATTCGTGGATCTGGCAGAAAGCTCTGTTGTACGCCACACCCCTTGAATATGTAGCCGGTCTGCCTCTGGTGTTTGAGGGAGCCAATCTGGATCATACGGTGGAATTTGAACAGAGTTTCATGGCCGTGGGCGACCGCCGCAGTGCAAGCATCATGCGAGCCATTCACCGAGATGAAATCCGGCACGTGGAATTTGGACTGGTCTGGCTGCGGCACTGGAAACAGCCGGAGCTTTCAGACTGGGAAGCATGGACCAGAGCGCTGCACTGGCCGATCCGACCTTCCAAAGCCCGGGGTCAGCTGTTTCAGGCTGAAGCTCGCCGTGAAGCCGGGCTGAGCGAAGATTTCATCCGCATGCTGGTTGATTACAACGAAGATCCCGGAACCGAATCGACTCGGTCAGAATGAGCCGAGAAGACCAGTCCGGAGGGCACCGGAGGCCAGAGCTGAAGGTCCAGCTCCGAATACTGCGGGATGGCACAGGGCAATCCGGAAATACCGGTTTCTCCGGCAGTTGATACCTGTGTTGCCAGCAGCACGCAGCCAGCGGCTGCTCGGATGGTGGCATTTTCCGGCTGCAGCGGAGCAGACACAGGCTGTTCAACAGCGGTGCTCCACGGCATCTTCAGCAGTTCCGTGGCGGTCAGGTCTCGCAGCTGCTGCAGTGTGCGGCAGCGTGCTGGTGCAGACAGCAGCTGCCATTCACCGTCGCTGGTGCCGATTGCAAGGCAGGGCTGATCGGAATTGAGTCCAGCCAGTTCCAGGGCATCAATCAAAGCAAACGATTCGTTGCCGACAAACTGACACAGCAGGCCTGGAATGTGCTCTGCGGCTGAACGCAATTGCGGCCCGGTGAATGCAGGTCCGTCGAAACTGTGGATGCGAGGCAGGAAACAGGTTGACAGGTTTTCCGCGGGCAGCAGGCAGGCCAGCCGCCGGGCCGCCGGCTGCTCAACTCCGCCGGATTCACCGGCAGATCGAAGCGTGCTGAGCAGTGTTGCTGACGCCTGGAAGGCTGCGGCACCATCAAACAGTGACAGGTGCAGGTGATCAAGTCGCTGGGCAATGGCAGCAATCGCGGCGGGTTCGGTGACAGTCCACAGTCGATGACGAATACCGGAGTCCAGCCAGCATTCTGTCGGAGTGATTGGGCGGGTCAGTCGCTGCAGCAGTTCTTCCAGCGACTCGTCTGTCGCCATGCTGTCTTCGGCAAACAGGCAGACGGGTGCAAAATCAGCACGACAGGTGGTCTGCAGCTGCAGCAGACGGGCAATTTCCTGTGGAGAGGAAGGCTGAGTTGCTGCTGCGTTGTGAGGCTGTCCGAGCGGATTTTCGAGCGGCAGCAGCCCGAGCAGTCCCCAGCGTGCTGCGGTCTCACCTTTCCACGGTGTCAGCGTCTGCAGGACATACCATGCAGCTGCATGGTCTCGAATCAGGATCCCTTCGCGACGCCACAGACGAAAAAAGTCGTCTGCACGCCTTGCCGGAGCCATGATTCCAGCATCGTCCGGCTCGGGCCGATTGTGCGTCAGTCGGACGGTATTGCAGGGATGCAGACGATACAGTTCGTCCTGCTGACAGGGCATTAAAGCACTGCCCGCCGGGACAATCACATCGGCCAGAGCACCAACCTGGGAAAGGTCATATCGCCAGCCGCAAAACGGCAGAAACTGCACCACGGGTAGACCAATCAGGATTCAAGAATTCCAAACTGCTGCAGACGCTGACGACATTCGTCGCGCTCACGGCTGCGGGACAGACCCTGCCACGTCGGATCCTGAGCAGCCATAAAGTCGGCGTCACTGTATGGCGGGGCAGCGTTGCGGCGAGCCCCTTCGGCCATCAGTCTCTGAATTACGCCGATGTCCAGTCGGGTTAAAGTGGCTGAATCCATGCGATAGTCGAGAAACGCTTCCCAGACCATCGGAAACAGCGGCGCCACAATCTGCTGGCCAATGGCCGTGGCGTACTGCCGAATTTCCAACTGTGCATGACTGTCCATGCGGAGAGCCAGAAAGTGCAGCAGGTTGTGCAGATCAATCTTCCAGTAGGCTTCAGTGTAGGTGGAAAGCGGCAGATCCTTGCGAGCCTGTTCGCGGGCAACACCGGTCTCAATCCGGCTCTGGTAGACGCCGCGCAACTGATCCTGCAGCTGCTTCTCTTCGGCAGTCAGACGCTGGCCAAGCTCAGACGGCAATGGAGCACCACTGCCCTGCCGATTGGTCTCGGCCTGAGTTCGCCACTCATCCGCGGATGTGGTCTGAGCCGCGTCGATGGCCAGTGAATAGCGAGTGCTGTATTCGTTGATGTTGGCTGTTCGGTGACGCACCCACTGACGCCAGCAATCCATCGGAACTCGCACCAGAAATTTGATCTCTGCCATCTCAAATGGTGTCGTGTGACGGTGTCGCAGCAGATAACGAATCAGGGTGCGGTCATCGCTGACTTTGCGAGTGCCTTCGCCGTAGCTGACACGCGCTGCCTGAACCACACTGCTGTCGTCGCCCATGACGTCGACAAGACAGACAAAACCATCGTCCAGAACAGGAAACTTCTGCCAGCGGAGGGTATTGACCTGCTGCAGACGCTGCTCGGGAGTTTGACGGGAATCTCCGGGGGAGTCGGTTGCGGACATCGAATCGGATTCAGATCAAAAAGACAGGAAACAACCAGCCGAATCAAAAGTCGGCAAACCGCAGATTCTTGCTGTTTTTGAGTAATTTGGCAAGGAGGTCCGGCAAAGCTGCAGGAATCATCGCAGCAGACACATTTCCACGTTCAGCCCCGGGCCAAATCCCAGCAGCACGCAGGGACCGGCGGCCTGCCGCCGCAAATGTTCCTGCAGGATGAACAGCACTGTCGGTGAACTCATGTTTCCGCAGCGCTGCAGGATGCCCAGCGAAGGCTCCAATTGCTGGTCAGTCAGACTGATCGCTTCGGCTGCCGCCGAGAGAATTCGCGGACCGCCAGGGTGTATGCCCCACGAGGCAATATCCGTGATTTGCAGACTATGACGGTTCAGGAAGGCCCCCAAAGCCCCCGGCAGGTGCTCTGTAATGATCCTCGGAACCTCGGGAGACAGCGTCATCTCAAACCCCGTATTGCGGATGTTCCATGTCATCATGTCCCGCGTGCCGGGAATGACCTGGGAGGCACTGCCGACAATCAATCGGGGGATACCGGGTGAGGATTTGCCGGCGATCTGCGATCCGGCTGCGGCAGCACGCCCGACCACGGCAGCAGCGCCATCAGCAAACAGCGAGTTGGCTACAATCTTCTGCGGGTCCCAGCCGTACTGGTGATGCAGTGTGCACAGTTCAACGGCACACACGAGAACGACGGCTGAAGGGTCTGCCGCGGCGAATGCATGTGCCACCCGCAACCCGTTCAATGCTCCATGACAGCCCATAAACCCCACGTGCGTGCGTGCCACGCTGGCGGGCAGGCGCAGTTGTTCGGTCAGCAGCAGATCAAAACCCGGTGCACTGAAACCACTGCAGGAGACTGTGATCAGATGCGTAATCTGCTGAGGATTGATTCCGGATTGTTCGATGGCCGCTGCTGCGGCTCCTGCGGCCAGCGGCGGGGCTTCCTGCTCGTACCGCAGCATACGGTCTGCTGTCGACGGGCCACGGTCATCGGCGGTAGCTGCAAAGCGATAGAAACGTTCGGCTGTGGCTTCGCCGTCTGACGAAGATTCCAGCAGTACGCTGTGTCGCTGTCTGACTCCCGCGCGACGGTACAACGCCTGAATCAGGGCTGGCAGATTTCGCTGCTCGTCAACTGTTGATTTCACGCAGGTGGAGGCAAAAACGGACGCCGCCTCCTGCGAAATGCTGTATTCGGGCAGTGCCGTGCCAAGTCCAAGGATTTCGAGGCCAGTCATCAGCTTCTTTCCACAAGATTCGGCACGCGATTCACTCGACGCACCAGGGCACCTGCAGCCACCGGCACCATGCGGGCCGCTGCAAAAGTCAGTCTCAGGAGCCACGGACGGCTCAGAATTCCGGACAGCATTCGACACACCGTCTGCTCACGTACGACAGCATCACGCAACTGCCGCTCATACTGCTGCTGCAAAGCCGTGCTCCAGCCGTTGATAATCCCGCTGCGGGCCAGCGGAGCAGCCAGTGTTGCGGCAGTCATTGCCCACGCCATGCCCTCGCCCGTAAAAGGTTCGACATACCCGGTTGCATCACCCAGCAGCAGCAGCCGATGTCCGGTAAGACGGGTGGATCTGCGAGTCAGCGGCACCGTTCCGCGGACCTGCACGCTGCCCATCGCCTCCGGCACTCGAACCCCGGCTGTGGCAAAAAGTCTCTGCAGGCATTGCCGCGGACCGCCGGCTGCCTGAATCGCCGCCGAGTCCACTGCCGCAGCCAGATTCACACTGCCGTCTTCTGTCCGGACCGCTCCGCAGTACCCGCCGGTATCCGCTGCCATCAGGATTTCACCAGGAGAACACCAGTCAGCAGATTCTGCTGCACTGAGCACAGCTCCCAGACCGATCCGAGCCCCGGTTTGAGGACGTGATGAGAAGCCTGGGAGCTGAGCCAGCGATGGATGTCCAAGTCCGTCACATACCAGCACAACCCGGGCAGCAGCCACACTGCTGCCGCGTGCAGTCAGGATCTGCACGCGACGACATTCGGGCAAGGCTGCCGTCGCTGCACTGTCCGCATCACAGCTTTCGGGCAGGACTTCAGCGCTGCATTCATCCAGGAACGTGGCACCTGCTGCGACAGCTTCACCGGCCAGCCACGAATCCATTGCGCGACGCGAAATGGCCAGACCGCCGGGCATGGCGATGGGCAGCGTCTGCTGGTTGTAGTGCAGGTTCATCTGCTGAGTGCTGACAGGCTGCAGTGTCTGCAGTCCCGTCAGCAGATCAGCGCGCCGCAGCAGTTGCTGGGCCCGCTGATTCAGGCAGCAGCCGCAAACCTTGGGTCGCGGGAACTTGTGTCGCTCCACCACCAGAACTCGCTGCCCGGCACGGGCCAGCAGCACCGCCGCCAGACTGCCCGCCGGACCAGCGCCGATGATCAGGGCATCCCAGCGTTCTGAATCTGCCGGCACCGTCGCTGGGTGGTCATTCATGATTGTCCGGTCCTGCTCGGCTGCCACGTCAGCAGAAACCGCTGCGGCCAGTGCCGCTGCAGACGGACCGAATGCAGCCCGGCCTGTGTGGCAAGCAGCAGCATTTCAGCGTCGGTGAATGCACCTTCAACGGACACCGGGCCATCAAAATGCACTATCGGACTGCGACTCAGCAGGCGGCACCCTGTCCAAGCCAGAAAATATCCCAGTCGTGTTCTGCGCAGGTCATCGATGACGATCCGCCGTCGAGCCGCGGCCGCCATTCGCTGCAGTATTCGCACCACCTGAGGCTCGTCCAGATGATGCAGAAACAGACTGTTCATCACCACGTCATATTGCGGCAGCGGAAAGGGATCGTGCAGCACATCGCACTGGTGAAAGGTAACGGCTGAAGCGCCGGACTGCGCTGCCTGCTGCGTCGCAGCAGCAACAGCAGTGGCACTGATATCCACGCCGTGTATCCGATGGCGAACACCATGCTGCTGCAGTCGGCGGGACAGCCAGAGCACCTGATCACCGCTGCCGCAGGCGATGTCCAGTATGGTCAGCTCCTGCTGTGCGGACTGAGCTGTCAGGTCGCTGATGCCACTCCATACCGCTGCTCCGGTACGGCTCCAGCGGTTAATTCGCCGCAGTCCGGCCAGTGCCTCGTCATGCAGAGACTGTTCCAGGTCCGGACTGTCCATCAGTTCGGGCTGGCGACGACGCTGCAAAAGTGAGTTTGAAAAAGTGCGCAGCAAGGGCAGGTCCTGCTTTCAGAACATGCAGCGGCATCCGTTCGAGCCACTGGACTGGGGTGAATCTTCGCAGGTTTGTGAATCTATGGCAGCAGCGGTTCAAAACTCACCCGCGCGATACCGATTCGGGGAAATAAACTGGTGTTTAGCGTCCTGGTCTATCAGGATTTCCGCGAGTCTCCGAGAATCAAACGCGGAAATCTGTCGGATGATTGATCGGATTACGCGGAGTTGCCAGATGGCCAGTTGGTCAGTGAAGTTCCTGCAGTTGGTTTGTCTGTTGCTGACACAGATGGCCTGTCAGGTGTTTGCAGCAGGCGGTGGGTCGGATGAGCAGGGGAATGTGGATCTGCAGGCCAGTCGTGTGTATGTGTTCGTTGGCAAAACAGGTCTGGGGCATGATCATGGTGTTGAAGGCCGGCTGAAAAGTGGTCAGGTGACGCTTGGTGCCACGGAATCAGCAGGTCGTCTTGAATTTAACATGCAGTCCTTTGATGCGGATACCGATGCTGCTCGTCGTTATGTGGGTCTGCAGGGTTCCACCGATGCCGGAACTCGCAGACAGGTGAACGATAACATGAAGGGCGCGGCGGTCCTGGACGTGCAGCGGCACCCGACAGCGGTATTTGAAATTGCATCCGCACAGGCGGTGGTGGCTGCCGGCAAAGGTGGTCCGCAGGGCCTGCCGCAGTACGACCTGTCGGGGAAATTCACACTGCACGGACGTACGGCGCCACTGCGAATTCGTGTCACGGTGGAGGAAAAGGATGGTCGAACGCATCTGCGCGGATCCTTTACAATCCTCCAGACGACATACGGAATCCGACCCTATTCGAAGGCGTTCGGGGCCGTTGGTGTGGCTGACCGGCTGACGATCCATGGGGATGTGTGGCTGAAGTCTGCGGCAACAGCCGCGACCACGGAATCTCGCTGACCGATTTCCTCGATCCTTCAGAACCGGGGAACGGCTGAATGATTTCCTGTCCCGATGTGCGTAAAGATGTGATTCGTCAGCACTACAACATTTCCACGCTGTTCTACTGGTTGTTGTGGGGGCGACATATTCATCATGGTTACTGGGAAGCGAATGAAGCCCCGCAGGTGGCGGCCCAGCAACTGACGGACCGCCTGGCCCGGGCTGCCGGAATTCAGGGCGGTGAACGCATTGCAGACATCGGTTGCGGCATGGGAGGTTCGTCGGTGCATCTGGCGAAACAGCTTGGCTGCACTGTGACCGGCGTGACGCTGAGCCCATTCCAGCGTCGCTGGGCCGCCTGTGCAGCAAGGCTTGGTGGCGTTTCACGGCGGGCTAAGTTTCTTTGTCAGGATGCCGAGACCACTCAGTTCGACCACGCTTCGCTGGATGTCGTCTGGAGTGTTGAGTGCACCGAGCACCTGTTTGACAAACCAGCGTTTTTCAAACGGGCAGCCGGCTGGCTGAAGCCCGGAGGTCGGGTGGCGATCTGTGCGTGGCTGGCCGGCGATGATCCGCTCAGCACCGCGGCTGAAAAAGCGGTATACGATGTCTGTGAAGGTTTCTTTTGTCCATCATTGGGATCGGAACGCGACTACACCGGCTGGATGACGGACGCGGGGCTGCGTGTGACGTCCGTGCAGGACTGGACATCGCGAGTCTCACGGACGTGGGAGATCTGCCGCGATCGCTGCCAGACACTGGGAATTCGACGGCTGGCGTCGTGGATTGACCCGGATCAGCTGATCTTCATCGACCGCTTTCAGACGCTGCTCGATGCTTACAACACCGGGGCCATGAAGTACGGCTGTTTTATCGCGGAGCGTCAGTCATGACGGCAGTCTCTGTCACAGCAGCGGTGGGAACGGCGGGCAGTGCTGCGTCAGTCCCGCGGACGTGGCGGCACCTCGCGGGAGTGGCCTTCGGCGTAGGGACTCAGGCACTGTTTGCACTGACGGTCGTTCTTCTGTTCTCCTTCCTCCGTTATGGGATCAGCCGGCCGGCATCCGGCTGGTTATGGACCGATCTGCTGCTGGCTCTGCAGTTTGCTGTGCCCCACAGTGTGCTGCTGCATCCACGTTTTCGTGATCTGTTTCGACGCTGGTTTCCTGCGGAAATGCACGGGGCCTTCTTCTGCGTCTGCACCTGCCTCGGGCTGCTGTTGATATTCGGTTTTTGGCAGTCGACGGATCAGGTGCTCTGGGATCTTACAGGGCTGCCTGCCGGGCTGATGCTGGCCGGCTTCTACGGATCATGGATCGCTCTGCTGTACAGCATCAGTCTGACCGGACTGGGATATCAGACCGGCTGGACGCAGTGGCTGCACTGGTATCGAGGCCAGCGGCTGCCGCGCCGACCGTTTCAGGCTGCCGGTGCCTATCACCTGCTGCGGCACCCGGTCTACCTCAGTTTTCTCGGTCTGATCTGGTTCACTCCCGTGATGACTCTGGACCATGCAGTTCTCACGGGGGTCTGGACCGTCTATATTTTTGTCGGCAGCGTACTGAAGGATCGGCGACTGCTGCATTATCTGGGACCATCGTACGCGGATTACATGCAGCGAGTACCGGGATATCCGGGTATGCCTGCAGGTCCGCTGGCACGCCGGCATTTGTAATTTCACCCCTGCGCGGATCTTGTCATGCAGCAGATTCAGGCTCGTATCCGACTGCTGATTCTGTATCTGGTGATCAGTCTGCCGGTGATCGTCTACGGGGCAGTTCGGGCGCTGGAAGCCAGCAACAATTCCCCGATCGACTGGGTCGACGAACGCTTTGCTGAAAGGCAGGTCTACGACCATTTCTCGGAACAGTTCGGACCTGGTGATGCCGTTGTGATCAGCTGGTCTGAGTGCTGGTGGACAGATCCCAGGCTTGATGAAGCCGTGAGGCGACTGCGAACGGATTCGGAATTCCAGGACGGCGAAGGGAATTCCTATTTCCATGCGGTGGCCTGTGGCCGCGAAACGCTGCTGGCACTGACGGGCCGGCAAACGGAGAACTCCGGGACATCTGCCGAGGGTAACGCGGCTGGGAGCGAGTTGCCGCATGATCCCGCCGGAGCTGTGAGTGTGGCGGACGACTCCGACCTGTTTTCTCCGTCTGCGATGCAGATGACTGAGGCTCAGGCTGTGCAGCGACTGCAGGGACTGCTGATCGGCAAGGATGGTCGCCTGACGACTGTGGTCGTGACCCTGAATTCCGCCGGTTTGGCACTGCGAGCGAAACTGGTTCCTCGCATCTGCGAGGTGGTTGCGGAAGTGTGCGGCACGCAGGTGGCAGAGTTGAAACTGGCTGGCCCGGTGATTGACGGACTCACCGTCGATGAGTCCAGCCACCGGTCACTGACGAAGTTTGCACTGCCCTCGACGATCGTGATCTTCGTAATTTGTCTGCTCTCGCTGAAGTCCGTGACAGCGGCTCTGGTAGTGTTCCTGACGGCCTGTTTCTGCCAGGGATTGATTCTGGCAGTGATTTACTACAGCGGAGAACGGCTGAGTGCACTGCTGATTATTCTGCCGCCGCTGGTGCAGGTTCTGGCGGTTTCGGGTGGCATTCATCTGATGAATTATTATCTGAACGCACTGCGGACGATGGAGCCGCGGCAGGCCGCCGTGGAGTGTTTTCGTCGTGGCTGGCTGCCCAGCATGCTGTCGCTGGGAACCACCGCGATGGGAACTGCCTCATTGCTGGTCAGCGGACTGCTGCCGATTCGACTGTTCGGGATTTATGGTACGGTGGGAGTCCTGTGTACAGCGGCCGCAGTGCTGACAGCGATTCCCTGTTCCATGATGCTGCTGGGACGAAAACGCCCGTCGACAGATGCTGAGACGGTCGGTGCACCGCAGCACGGACAGACATCCGGAGCATGGTCTGCGCTCACGGCTCTGCTGTGCAACTACAACGTCGTGTCCCTGCTGATTCTGTTCGGACTGATGGCTCTCGCTGCGGTCGGATTACCCGATCTGAAGACGTCCGTGCGCATTGAAACTCTGTATGAGCCGAACAGTCGGATTATGCAGGATTATGAATGGCTGGAGGACCGTATTGGCGCACTGGTGCCGATCGAAGTGCTGCTGCACTTCAGTCCGGACTGCACTCTCAGTGATCGTCAGCGGATGGATGTGCTGTGGAAGGTGGATCGAGCACTGCGTCAGCAGCCGAATGTGAAGGCCGTGATGTCCGCGCTGACATTGTTCCCTGATCCTCCACGGATGCCGGGTCTGCCACGCAGCATTCAGGCTTCGCTTGTGAATAAGGGCATTCGCATGGCTCGCCCTCAGTTTGAACAGGCTGCGGTACTGCGAACGACAGCTGAGGGTGACATCTGGCGACTGACAGCGCGAGTCAGTGCACTCGCACCGCTGGATTATGGCGACGTGCTGAAGCAGATGGAGCAGGCTTTGCAGGAGCCTTTGGAACAGGTGCCGGTGCAGTCACGCCATCAGATTTCACTTTCCACATCCGGAATCATGCCGCTGGTGCATCAGATTCAGGGGCAGTTGCTGAGCGATCTGTTCAACAGCCTGATGTCCGCACTCGCGGTAATCACGCTCACCATGACCCTCGTACAGGCTGGCATCCTCAACGGAATTCTGGCGATGGCCTCAAATGTGTTTCCGATTGTGATCGCGTTTGGACTGATGGGACTGCTGGCTGTGCCGATGGACATCGGATCGGTCATGACGGCCAGCATCGCCCTGGGAATTGCAGTCGACGATACCCTGCATTTTCTGACATTCTTTCGCCGTGAGTTGCAGCAGCCCGGAGCCACTCGACGCTCGGCCGTGCTGGCGACTTACCTTGATTGTGGTCCGGCCATGATTCAGACATCCGTTTCCTGTGGAATTGGACTGCTGGTATTTGCCTTCAGCGATTTTGTACCGACGAGCCGGTTTGCGGTGCTGATGGCATTTCTGCTGGCACTGGCGTTGGCGGGTGACCTGCTGCTGCTGCCTGCACTGCTGCTGTCACCGGCCGGAAGGCTGTACGAAACTGAGCCGCCTAAGCACGCATAGCCGGGCTTTAGCGGGCAACGAACGATGTAATTGTTGCGGAACGTCCATCGAATTCTGGATGCGGCAGAGTGCAGACTCCGTTTGCGGTGCAGCAAGGCAAATTGAGCAGCGATCCGTCGCAGTTGGCCGTCAAGTATGATACATCAGGATTGACATCTCCAGTTTCGCGGTCGAACATTTGTTCGCCTGGATATTCGGTAACCGATAGTCGCGTCAAGCTTTTGGAACAGGGGAATGGCAGGTCACTGGACTTCATCAATGGCTTTGACGTTGTCTCCACTGCCGTGCTAAAATGGCCATCAGTACGACTTGTTGCAGGTTGGCGCTTGCGGAGATTCTGAATGCGATTGACTGCGGTATACATGCCGGTGGCTGAAGGCTACGTCGGCTTTGTCGAAGAATTGCCCGGTGCGAATACGCAAGGAGCAACCATGGACGAGGTGCGGGAAAACTTAAAGGAAGCGGTGCAGCTTGTACTCGACGCGAATCGTGAACTCGCCGAACAGTCCCTCGCAGGTCAGAACGTGTCACGAGAACCCTTTGATCTGACATCGACATGAAACGTCAGGAACTGATTCGCCATGTCGAGTCACATGGCTGTCGTTTGCTTCGAGAGGGCGGCAAACACAGCGTCTATTTTAACCCCACAAACAATCAAACGACGGCGATCCCGCGCCACTGAGAGATCAATGATTTCTTAGCCCGGAAGATCTGCCGAGATTGAGGGATTCCAGAACCGTGATTGGCGAACAAACGGCTCAACCGGAGTGGCGGTACTGCCTGTCTTGAAATGGATCGTCACTCGCCGCCACCCGGTTAGCCGAATCGTTACGAACTTGCCAACAGCCCTCGTTCCCACCCGAATCCCGCACGCTTCACACGCCTACCCATCCTGTCCCTGTTTGTCACTGCTGAAAACTGACAAACGAACAGCACATCGAGGCTGAGGCTCGCTTGGCCGTTGGCCATTTGCCTCAGGCAGGGTCTCAGTTTTAAGCAGTCTGTGCACCGGGGCCTGAGGAATATTCCGAGGGCGGCAGGGGGGCACTGCGGGCTGGACCGAGCGTACTACAGTTTCCGCGGACGGCGACCCTTCAGCACGATTCCGGTGGAATCTTCAGCCGCTGGCGTTGATGCGTTTGCCGGATCAGCCACCTTGTCGGCGACGTCAGCGCTGGCTGCTTTGTTTGCGGTCACTTCCTGCGCTAAGGGGCCAGCTGGTTGCGTTGGTAACAGTTGCTGTCGCAGCGCAGCACAGCAGACGGCCGATCCGCCCTGCTGTTCGGCCTGAGAGATCAGTTCGCTGGTCACCGTATCGTGCGACTGCAACAGTTCAAACGCCGCCATCAGCAGCAGGCGATCTGCTGAGCCAGGCCGTTCAGTCAGCCACTGCCACAGGCGTTGTGAAGACTTGTGCAGCTCCGGAGCATCGTCGCTGCCGTAAAGTGAGCCTGCGCTGAGTCGCACGGACGGCACGGCGCCGGACAGAGACAGACCGGTTTTCAGGCAGGCCGCTGCACGTTCATATTGTCCCTGAGCAATATTCAGGTGCACTTCCCGCAGCCACACGCTGGGCAGATCCGGAGTCAGTTTCATTGCGGAGTGGTAGCTGGTGGCAGCGGCCGCATAGTCAGCGCGGCGAAATGCATCATCACCCTGTGAGATCAGTCGCAGCGAATCGATGCGTTCCGCTGCTGAGACCTGTCGCTGTTCAGTGCGGGCTGCCGGGAATTCTTCGGCGGCTGGCAGTCTGCGAGCCTCTGCTGCAGCATCAGCTTCCTGTGCCTGGGCCAGCAGGCTGTTCAGGATTCGCGGGTCGGGGACCGCCGTATCCAGCGAGACCCAGCCGGGGCCCGGCGTGGTTTGAGCCTGCAGTGTGGTCTGCGAATAAACAATGGGAACCGAAAACAGCCCCCAGGGACGCGGACAGATACTGAAACCCGGCAGACAGCCGTAATACCACCATTCCAGCGGAATCAGCAGTCCCGAGCACGGATCAATGGTGTACAGGCCGGAGCGTGCCGGAGCCAGCAGGGGCGAGACCTGACAGAGGCCCGGAGCGAAGGCGGAGACACTGATGCGGTGCCCCGAAAATGGCAGAGCATGAATCCACGTGGTGCTGCTGGTTGCCTGCCAGCCGCTGTAACCAAAACCGTTCCAGCAGTATTGCCAGCCCGAACTCTGGTATCCCGCTGTGAAGCCCGTTGAAAAGCCGGTATTGAAACCTGTGTGGAAGCCCCCGGAAATACCGTTATGGAAACCTGGGCCGGCGACAGACCAGCCGACAGCCCGCTGAGGCGAGTAGTGTTTGAAGGCCTGGCTGCCGGTCGTGCGAAATGCCTGATTCCAGTGGCCAGTGTGCTGCGCCAGAGCGGATTGCAGACCCGGCAGCAACAGCAGGACAGTCAGCCAGAGCAGTCGCGGGAATCGCATGGGGGCACCTGTTCAGACTGAAGAAAACGGCAACCCTGCCGGGTGCGGCCGTGCCGGGGAGGGGGCGACCGCTGGTGAGTTCTTTCGAAATTCTGCGGTAATTGAACCGCTTCGACAAGCAGAAATCGCGTTGTTGGCGTGGGAATTGAGGCAGAAATGCGCGACCGGGGAATTCGGGATTCCGCGAAACGGCGGCTTCTGCTATGAACTGTCCCGACTGTTGCCGCCTCAGCCGGGGCTGAACATCTCCGCCTGCCGATACCCGCACAGGCCAGGCCCTGCTGCGGAGGAGTTCAATGCTGAGCCGAGTAGGTTTCCGGCTGTTGACGGCGTTTTGAGCATCAGGTGAAAGGTCCATTCCCATGACACTGTACAATGATAATTCACTGACCATCGGCAAAAGTCCGCTGGTGCGCATTCACCGTCTCACAGCCGGGTTACCGGGCACAGTGTACGCCAAGATTGAGGGTCGCAACCCGGCCTACAGCGTGAAGTGCCGCATCGGCGCCAACATGATCTGGGACGCCGAGCAGTCGGGCAAATTGAAGCCGGGGATGCACGTCGTCGAACCGACCAGCGGCAACACCGGCATCGCGTTGGCGTTCGTGT
>SXXK01000236.1 GCA_005791255.1 Planctomyces sp. | reverse complement strand
TGTGGTGATGTGTATACCCCGCAGGGGCTTTGGTAAGAGAGAGATTATGATTAGTGGCATTTTTGATCAAGTTTGACGGCAGTAAAAAACGCCAGTCCGCTGTCTTAGGCCGGGCACAACATTCGGCATGCCGTTGCTGAAGCTGCGGGTTGCAGAGTGCGTACGTGTGCAGACCGCGCAAAAAAATCCGACGGTCGCCGCGACCGCCGGATTCAGATTTCAAAAACATGCAGACCGAACTGAACTCAGCCAGTGACCTGAGCGTCCGATTCCGGAGCAGCATCATTGTCGGCATCGAACCACTCTTCGCGGAACTCAATGCGTTTACGAGTCTTCATGGCCAGATTGGCGGTGAGTGCCATGATCGCGTCGGCCATCGCCACGCGACCATTGCACCGCAGCTCCTGCCAGCCCTTGCCGTTGCGCAAGCAGTAGCAGAAATGCTCCATCTCTTCCCGATACCCGCGGCTGACTTTGTCACCCACTGCGCCCTTGGCCATCGCGGCACCGGCTGACGGTGCGGCCGTGTTGTAGGAATCCAGCACCGGGCCACCCCCGGCTGAGCTGTCCAGTACCCACAGACGCTGCTCCAGCCCGCCACCGCTGCCGGGGCTTTGTTCCTTGTACAGCAGAGCTTCCTTTTCTTCCTTCATGATCAAAGTACCGCGGCTGCCAAATACGGTCTCGCCGTAGAACTCGAGGCGATTCGTGTTGATCGAAGAATAGGTCACAATCGCAATGTCATTCTGATCCTCTTTGTGATGCTGACCTGGGAATTCAAAGGTCACGTAAATGTGGTCAGCAATGTCGCGGTCGTCGTCCCAGTTTTCCTTTGGGCCGACACCCTTCACGCCGTAGAAGTTCTTCTGGCCATAGCCCTGCACCGCCAGCGGATGGACCTTGCCCAGGAAAATGCTGGCCGCGTCCATCTGGTGACTGCCCAGCTCGGCCATCAGGCCACCACCAGTCTTGTTGTACAGACGCCAGTCCACCAGTTGCCGCGCGCTGTCATAACCCAGTGCCTTCAGACGACCTTCCTTCTCCAGCTTCAGCAGATGTTCCTTGTCCTTCTTCGCTTCGGCACCACGGTCCCATTTCTTCCAGCTGTCACTGCCGGGGAAACTGTTGTTGCGATGCCACTGAGCCCGGATAAACTTGATGTCCCCCAGCAGGCCCTGGCGAATCAGCGAGTTGGCGTTGTCGTAAAGCACGCTGTAATGTCGCTGATGTCCGACTGCCAGCAGCAGCCCCTTCTTCTCGGCCGTCCGAATCATCTGCTTGCATTCGGTGACGTTGTGCGCCATCAGTTTCTCGGTCAGCACGTGCAGACCGGCTTCCATACAGGCGAGGGCAATTGGGGCGTGCTGGCTGAGCGGCACTGCAATCACCACCATCTCCAGCCCCAGCGCATCCTTGTCCTTCAAAAGAGCTTCGTGGTCGCCATAAACCTTGATCTCGCTGGCTTTGGCCTGCCCCAGCTTTTTGTTCAGACCAATACGCACTTCCGGATGACTGCCCTTGAAGGTACGTTCGATGTTGGCCGGACGCGGGTCAGCCACCGCCACAATTTCCATGAAGTCCGAAGGATGCTCAGTGATCAGCACGTTGGCTTCGTCACCACAGCCAATAAAGGCCGCCTTCACCGGCGCACCATTCAGCTTTTCATAATTGAAGTACAGGGCACCGAGGCCCGCACCACCGGCTGCCGCTGTTTTCAGCAGCGCCCGACGTGAGAACCCCACGGCCTCATTAAAGTTGTCCTTGCCAATCTCATGCTGTTCCGGCGTAATGTCCATCTCTGTCACTCCCAAAAATCGACGCACCAGAACATCTTGGCTGATGCGGATTGTTTTGCCCTGAAAAAAAGCGTTTGTTCGTCCGAATGTTCAGGCTGTTCGGCGGGTACCCTTCAGCAGTGCCCGCTTCACACGAAATGTTGCCAGCAAACTGTCCAGTCCGAACCACATTCCCGACGGAATGCAGGCCAGGGCCAGCAGCGCCAGAACCTCAATCAGGTTTTTGTTCACTATGAAACTGTGCTCGGGGCCCGGTGTTTCCGGGACACCCGGGAGCGGAGGCATGGCCAGATAAAAGCCGAAGATCATCATGGCAGCCGAGAATGCCGCAAACCGGGTGAACAGGCCGCTGATCAGCAGCAGACCCAGACCCGCAAGGCCGGCAATTGTCATCAGATCCACAACCTTCAGTACACTGAGAGGATCCTGCAGCGGCCCGCGTTTCAGCTGATCCACTGACAGCAGGTTGACCGCCTCGTCCTGCAGCTCGCGATCCATCGCGATCACCGGGCCGGCCAGTTCGGATGCCTTCTGGCGAGTATCCGACCAGGTGCGGTCCAGGTGCTCAAACTGATAAGGCAGATCAGCCGCTGCCAACTTTTCCTCATACCTGTTCAGCATGTTGTTGTACAACTGAATCTGACTGATGCGACCGTCGATCAGTCCGGCATTGTCTGGATTACCCATCAGGTGCGCCCGCACGCGTTCTTTGTACGATAACCGGCTGGAACGGGCATAGGCCGCATTCAACGCCGCGCGGTACGCGTCGTACTCCGGACCCGTCCTGTCCTCAATCTGAGCCTCCAGGGCCGCTTTTTCCGCCGGCACCATGTGCCGCCTGCCATCAACGAGCAGCAGTTTGCGAGCAGCGTCGAAGCGAATCACCTTGTCCTGACCGGCAGCCTTGAAATCCACACCGTCCGGCAGTTTGTCCAGTTGTGCCGCATATTCGGAAGAACCGTCGATGAGCCGGGTCAGCGCACCCTGCTGACTTTCATTCAGACCATAGTGCCGAATGAAACGCTGTTTCCAGGCATCCCAGCGACCACTGACGATGTCCGGGTCCAGCCAGCTTTTGTCATCAGGGTCACCCGCCATCTTCCGGAATACGTCCCGCATGGGCCCCTGAGCATTCTTCAGGTAGCCTTCGGCCGACCAGGGATTCGGAGTGCTTTGGGTGTTGATCTTCCACAAACCTTCGTAGAGTAACTGCCAGCCGATACCCAGCCGCAGCACCACCAGAAAGATCACGGCAGCACCCGAGTATTTGCGAACATCTGCCACTGAAAATGCACTCCCCATATTGTTCACACCGGCACATGAACCAACTGGTTTCACTCACCGTCGGAAAACTGCCGTTTTTGAAGACCGACCTCAAATGTACTGCGCCGCTGCCTGCTCTGCATCCCACCAGATCCGGTGCGGCAGATTTCCCACCACCACCGGACTGAGCCGAGTACCACGATCAGGGAACGGAATCAGTATCGCTGCAATGTCCGGAATCTGCCGACAACATTCAACCGCCTTTTCCACTCCCATCACAAAAAACGCAGTGGAAAGTGCGTCCGCGAGGGCTGCAGAATCGGCCAGAACGGTCGCCGAAAGCATGCCCTCCGCAGGCCAGCCCGTCCGTGGATCCAGTATGTGTCCGTATCGTCGACCCGCGTGGCGGAAAAACTGGATGTTCGATCCGCTGGTACCCATCGCCTGATCCATCAGCAGAATTGTCGCAATCCGTTTTTCCGTGAACAGGGGATTTCCCAGCCCCACCGGCCAGCCACCCGTCCCATTGTGGGTGCCCGCAGCCAGCAAACTGCTGTGTCCCCCGGAAAGCAGGAAATTCTGCAGCGGTTCTGCACGGTTCAGCAGCCACGCGGCCGCATCATCCAGCCCCCAGCCTTTGCCGACAGCGCCCGGGTCCAGTGAAATTCCGGCCGCCGAAAAACAAACCGTGTTACCCACTGGATTCATGTTCACCAGGCTGTGCCCGGAGCAGGCTTTTGCTGCCTCGACCGCGGCGTCATCCGGAATCCGGCCGGCCTTCCGACAGTGTCTCCAGAGCTGTGACAGGGCGCCGGCTGCCACGTCAAAGGCTCCGTCCGTGAGCTGCCAGCAATGCCGGCAAAACTCCAGAAAATCCCGCAGTTCCGCGGAAACTGAGGCCGGGCCGGGCCAGCCAGTCTGGTTCAGTCGAGACAGCTGGCTGTCATCCCGATAGTGACTCAGCCACGCTTCAACCGCCGAAATTCGCTCCAAAGCTTCCCCTGCCACCTCAACCTGCTCCGGTCCAGGGTTCAGTACGACCGTGAAGTCACAGCCCATCAGCCGCGCGGTCAGACGCACAGTCGCACCGCCGTTGGGCGCCGGTCCGGCAATCCGCGCAGACTCTGACGGAGCGGCAGTCCGCGTGCGAAATGCCGACAGCAGCTCACGGCGCGTGGGGTTGGCAGGGTCAGTGGACATGGGGCCTGGTTGCAGGAATTTTCAGCGGGATCGCCGGCCGTGCCCTGATTTGCACGGGACAGCCGGTTTTTTTCAGGTATTCTTCAAATGTCGGATACGACACTGTCGTATCTGAACGGGGGGATGTCCAGCCCTCGTTGTGATTTCCAGCAAGTCAACATTCGCTGTTGCGGGGTCCGTGGTCGCTATGTCTTCGAAAAGTTCCGGCAATCGCCCTGCTGCTCCTCGTGTCGCAACCGGCATGCCCTGGTGGGTCTGGGGCGGTATCGGCGTATTCGGAATCGCCATCGTCCTGTCGCTGGTGTCATCCGCCGTGCCCACGGATCCGCTGCAGCTGCTGGCCGACGCCAACAAAGCAGCCGAAAACGCAGACCTGAAAACTCTGCTGCAAAGCCTTGAATCGCTGCGACAGTTTCCCGATCGGGAAGGTGAGGTCAGTTACCTCGAAGGCATTGTCAAGCTGGGTGAAACCAAGCCGCTCAAAGCCATCCCGCTGCTCAGGAAGGCAGTTGACACACCCTCCGTGAAAGCTCGCGCATGGCTGGCGCTCGGACGCGCCTACGGTACGGCCGGCCAGCTGCAGAATGCCACTGATGCCCTGAAACAGGTGCTGGATGATCCGGAAGTCGGCTCACTGGCCCAGTTTTCACTCGCCGGCATGATGAATTCCATCCAGGCCTATGACGAAGCCCTGACGCAGTTCACCGCACTTGCAGAAAAGGACTACGACATCGGCAGAACTCTGTACCAGCGCGGTGAGATCTACATCGACCTCGGCGAATATGAAAAAGCGGCGGCCGATATCCGCAAGTCGATCGACATCGACCCCAATGAGCCCACGAACAGCCTGAAGGTCGTCAAACTGCTCCGCACTCTCACTCGACTCGGTCGCTTCGAAGGCACGGACAAGTACGCCGAACAACTGGATAACCCGATCGCAGCAGGCAGCTTCAAAGCCGAAAAGCTGATCGCCGAAGGCAAAATCAAGGAAGCGATCGCAGCTCTGGATGCCGCTCGCCGCGATGCTCGCGAAAATCCCCAGCTGGTCTGCACCTGGGGCAAAGTCATGCTCGCATGGAACGATCCGGAAAAAGCCAAACAGGCTCTGGCCGAAGTGTATGTCGCCTGTCGCCGGGCGACACGCAACACCGAAGGCATGCAGGTCCTGCAGGGAATCGCCGAGGCTGTCGGCAATAAGGAACTCGCAGACCTCGCTCGCCAGAACGTCGAAATGCTGCAAACCAAACGTCAGCAGATGCTGGAAGCTCTGAAAGCCATCGGCAGCGATGTCACCAGTGTCGAAAAACGCATGGACCTCGCAGATCTGGCGATCGACTGTGGTGAGGTGGAGCTGGCTGAACGAGTCTATCGCGGGCTGGCTATGTTCTTCCCTGATCAGGAAGCCGTGATTGCCCCGCGACGAGCTCGCCTGGACCAGCCCCTGAAACTGCTGGTCGACCTTGGCAATTCCGTCGACCTCCCCGCGCCAACACCCCCACCTGACGCCGCTCGTCCCGATCGTCCGCCATTGCCGCCGCCGGGCCGTGGGGCATCCCCCGCCGAACCTGCCGAGCCCGCGAAGGATCTGTGAACGCTTCTATTGACCACTGGCAGCCGTGGTGAAGCAGGTTTGATTGCTTCGCCAACGGCTGGCTGCCTCCCCGCCTGCCAGGTCGCCCATTTGCTGCTTCACGCGAAGCCACTGAGCCACGAAACTGGCGGGCCCATCCACACAGCCCCTGAGGCTCCCAGCCAGGAGCTCATAATCCCGCACCAAGCACAATCGGCACCCGCCTGCACCCGCAGAAGCTCCGGTGACCAAAAGCCTCAGGCAGGGACCGGCCACGCCATGCGACCGCCCTCCCACACGCACGCTCGCGCCGCCAGACCGAAAACTGGGAACTGATTCAACCTGCCGCGGGCTGCTGCTGAGTCATGCAGTGCAATGCTCCCAGTCCCCAGACCAGGTCCAGGCAGTCCACACCCACGATGCGACGATCGGGGTAGCAGTCCTGCAGAATCTGTAACGCGCGATCGTCGGCCGGGTCGCGAAATGTCGGCACCAGAACTCCGCCGTTCACCAGAATGTAATTGCAGTAGCAGGCTGGCAGTCTGGAACCATCCTGAAATTTTGGAGCGGGCATGGGGAGCGGGATCGGCTGCAGATGTTTCCCGGTGCTGCCAATGGCGGTGGCCACAGCTTCAAAATTCTGTCGCAGGTCGTGTGCTTCCGGAGCATCTTCGCAGTAGGGAGTTGCCACAAGCACGCGTTCAGCATCCACGAAGCGGGCCGACTGGTCGATGTGACCGTCTGTGTCGTCGCCTTCCACGCCACCTCCCGGCAACCAGATGACGCGTTCGGCCTGCAGCCAGATCTGCAGGATTTCTGTCATGATTTCGCGAGTCATCGCGAGGTTGCGGTTGGGGTTCAGCAGGCACGATTCCGTGGTCATGATGGTGCCCTGCCCGTCTCCCTCGATGGCACCACCTTCCAGAGTCAGGCAGGGGCGGATGCAGCGGATTCCGAGACTTGCTGCGATGCGACGGCCCGCCAGCTGATCGTGGTTCCACGGCGGGTATTTGCCGCCCCACGCGTTGTAGTCCCAGTCGATGATCACCTGAGATCCCGTGGCTGGAGTACCGGGGCGACCGTTCAGAAAAATCGGGCCGTGATCGCGACACCACGAATCATTGACCGGAATATTGATCAGTTCGGCCGCATAGCGACTGCCCTGGCGACTGCAGGCGGCGTCGAGCAGAGGGGCAGCGGCGGCTGCGGCGCCATCGCTGCCCGCCAGAATTCGCACGGGTTCGAACTGAGCGATGGCGGCGGCGAATTCGGCAAACGCCGGCGGGATGCGTTCAAAGATGCCTGGCCACGTGTTGGGGTTCACGGGCCACGCGGTCCAGGTGGCGACGTGCGGCTCCCATTCCGCAGGCCAGCGATAGTCGGTAAGTTTCAACATGTTTCAGGCTCAACAGTCTCGGTGGATATCAACTGACGGACGACGAACTGAGCCGCTGCCGCAGGTAATTGGCGCGAGCCACATTGCGGCGGTCCGCTTCCAGCTCTTCACCCTGCAGCTTCTGCAGATGGGCGGGCTGAGTATGAATGAACAGTTCGTTGATCACCCCGACGTCAAGGTTGGAAACCAGTCCCAGACGCAGGCCCATCCGGACGATGGACAGCAGGTGCATGGTTTCTTCCGAGCTGATAGTGCGGGCACTGGTCAGAGTTCCGAAGGCCCGCGCCACCTGATCATGCAGCTTCGCACGACCGTCTCGCAGCAGAGTCTCGCGAACCTTGCGTTCCCACGAAACCACCTGCAGCACAACTCGCTGCACATGGCCCAGCAGATCGGGTTCGGACATACCCAGAGTCACCTGGTTGGACAACTGGTAGAAATCTCCCAGTGCCTGGCTGCCTTCACCGTAGAGCCCGCGGACGGCGAGGCTGAGTTTTTGTGCGGTGTTGTTGACCTTCTGGATGTCCCGATTGAGCCTCAGTCCTGGCAGGTGCAGCATCACGCTGATGCGAATCCCGGTGCCCGCATTGGTGGGGCAGGCGGTCAGGTAGCCGAACTGAGGATGAAAGGCATAGGGGACTGAAGCTTCAATCTGGTCGTCCAGCTGATCGCATTCTTTCCAGCACTCTTCCAGTGCCAGTCCGCTGTGCAGAACCTGGATTCGCAGGTGATCTTCTTCATTGATCATGATGCTGTGCCGTTCGCCGTCGGCGATGACGACAGCGCGAGGGCCGTCGCTGCGAGCCAGTTCGCGGCTGATCAGCTGGCGTTCCATGAGGAACTGGCAGTCGAGCGGGCTGAGTGTTTCGACGTTGACGAAGCGGCGGGACGGCTGGCCCGGTGAATTGAGCGAATCCTGAGCCAGCTGGACGATCTGGTGGCGGATGTCGCCGGAGGCTCGCGAGACGAACGGGAAGCCGGCGATGTTGCGGGCAAGTCGAACGCGGCTGGAGATGACGATGTCAGACTCGGGCCCGTCTCCGCGCAGCCACTCGCCGCTGGTGGTCGCCAGCCTGCTCAGCCAGGTTTCGTTATCGACGGACTGGGGATTCAGCACGGAACATCCTTGCGGAAAAGACCGCTTTGACTGCAGCCTGAGTGACTGCAGGGGGGAGGCAGTGTAGTGGGGTGGTGGTCCTGGGTACAGTGTGGAAATCAGTTGGCGGGAACAGCTGGGTGTTTCAGTTGCGTTTCGAGTGCAGCGATTTCATCTCGGAGCCGGGCGGCTTTTTCGTAATCTTCATGTTCGATGGCTTCCCGCTGCGCACTGCGGAGCTGCACGAGGCGGGCCTGATCCTGGGTCCCGATCAGCAGTCTGCGGGGTTGTTTTCCGACGTGCTGAGTATCTTCGTGGATGTTTTCCAGCAGTGGCAGCAGTTCGGCCTGGAAGTGCGCGTAGTCCTGCGGGCATCCGAAGCGACCGTTTTCGCGGAATTCAGCGAATGAAATCCCGCAGTGCGGACAGGGAGGCACGGACGAGGCTGCGGATTCGGCCTCCTCGACGGCTTCAACAACTTCGCCGGCGATGGCCAGAGCCGCTTCAGAGGGAGCATTTTTTTCGAGATATTCGCGAGCACAGGTTTCGCACAGATGGACAGCCGAACCTTTGCCGTCGCGGATTTCCGTGACGTGGATGGTGGCAGTTTTTGAGCAGCGTCGACATTTCTTCATGAGAGCAACTTCCGAGCAGGGCGACTGCGGCGAAATGCAACTGCGTCCGCAGCATGAGTGCTGCCGCAGGTATGATGGTGAGGGTATTGGATTTCGGCAAGTTTCGAAACCCGTCATTTCCGGAACCCAGCAATGGCCAGCTTTCGCTCGCGGGAACTGAAACTGCGGCCTTGACACTCGCCCCCCGCCCCACTACATTCCCATCCTCAGGGTTCT
>SXXK01000235.1 GCA_005791255.1 Planctomyces sp. | reverse complement strand
GGCTTCAGGTCCGGCACGGAGAAGGATCCGTTTGGAGCGACCCGTGCTGATCCCATTTTCACGCCATCCTGCAGGAAATGAACCCGCAGGGACAACACCTCACGATACCGACCTGTTCGCTCATCATGCAGATTCACCTGCCCGTAGACCTTACCGTCTGCGGACAGCTGCACAGTTTCATACATCAGGCTGGTCGACGCCGGACCTGATCCCGCTGGAAATGCGTCATCTTCGGGAGTGACGCTGGTGTTGAACCGGAGGTCGCGCGTCCCGATGTCACTTTTCAACAGTTTCCGCATCTGCTCAGCATTGGCTGCCGGAACCACGGCGGATTCCACATCGAGTTCCCGATCGGCAGGATTTTCTGGTGATTCGGCGACAAATCGGACACCGTAGGCCACGACACCCGCGGGACCAGATGCGAAGATTCCACCAACGTCTGCAGTCAGTCCGGTGATCGAGAACAGGCCCGTCGCATCGGTGGTGGTTTCTGCGGATTTTCCGCCCCCCGTCAGCACACGCACCCGCATGTCAGCCGCCGGCGTAAGCCCCTCTGATGTGATCGAATAGAGCCGTCCCGTCATGCCTCCGTCCTTGTCCAGCACGACTTTGTGAGTGCGATCCTTGAGGATCTCTTCCGGGGCCAGCCGACGAACACGAGACGGCGGCTGCACCGGCTGCAGCACCGGACGTACCAGACGCGGGCGACCGAGACGAGCGGTTGCAGCGGGCGCCACAGCCGGAGCCGGGCCAGCAGTGTCCGCCAGGGCCACCACAGGAGTTTGCGGGACGGTCTGGTCGTCAGCGGGCACCGTTCCCGGCAGCAGGGAGAGCAGGCCGAGACTGGAGAAAAGTCGCAGGTGTCGTGGTGTGGATTTCAGCATGGTTTCTGTTCTGAACAGAGCAGGGTGTTGAGGTGCCTGAGCCCGAGTGGTGGGGTCAGGGGGATTTTGTGCTTGTGGGGCTTTGGGTAAGCCGTCGCTCTCATTCTTGGCAAGCAAACAGGGGGAATTCAACAACCAAATCTGTAAAGTTATGTAAACAGGGCAGTTTTTTCAGTATTTGCAGAGTGTTTACACTACCTGCCTTGTTTTTACTGTTCTTTTGTTCAGTTTTGTGGGGTTTGGCCCACGTTCTGAAGACTCTTGCGGAGCTGAATTGGCTGAAAAGCCTGGAATTCCGGGTCGGGGCGTGGTTGCTGGCGAAAGTTGCTGCGGGTGTCGATTACTGTTTGAACCGGCTGTGAGTTGTGTTTTCAGCGTTAGCAGGATGTTTTGTGAATGAAACTGACGACGTGGAACGTGAATGGTCTCCGAGCTGCCCTGCGGAAGGGATTTTGGGGATATCTTGAGCAGATTGATCCGGATGTGCTGCTTTTGCAGGAAGTGCGGGCTTTTCCGGATCAGTTACCTGCGGAGATTTCCAGTCCGGCCGGCTGGCATGTGGTCTGGAATCCGGCGGTTCGTCCGGGTTATTCGGGGACTGCGATCTGGTCGAAACAGCCGTTTGAGGTTCGCAGTACGTGTCTTTCCGCACGCTGGCCTGATGATGAAGGGCGCCTGATTGAAGCGACTGTGGCGGGTTTGGATGTTGTCTGCGTGTATCTGCCTTCGGGGTCGTCCAGTCCTGAGCGTCAGCAGGTGAAGGATGTGTGGCTGAAGCGATTTCGCAGCTGGTCTGATCGGCGTCGCACCGGAACTCCGCTGATTTTTGGTGGTGACATCAATGTGGCACAT
The DNA here is from genome assembly GCA_005791255.1 of Planctomyces sp. Classification (GTDB taxonomy): domain Bacteria; phylum Planctomycetota; class Planctomycetia; order Planctomycetales; family Planctomycetaceae; genus SXXK01. Next base: position 13,240 of record SXXK01000235.1, on the reverse strand, counting down.
ACAGAGAAGGACATCTTTCATGCGAAGTCGAACGAGCAAACGTCGGGATTTTTGCCGCATGAGCGTGAGTGGTTTGGTAAGCTGCTGAAATCCGGCTGGCACGATCTGGTGCGAGAGCATCACGGGGACTGTCACGGTCCGTATTCGTGGTGGTCGAATCGCGGACGGGCTCGCGAGCTGGACCGTGGCTGGCGAATTGACTACCTGCTGTGCAATGCGGCGGCCCGTCCGTACTTCCGGGCTGCCACAATTCACCGCGAGGCAGCTCTGGATGTCAGCGATCATGCTCCTGTCACTGTGGAACTGGATTGGCCGGGCTGTTCCGAGGTGCGGGCGGCGGCGGCGGGAGACTGAACGATGACAAATGACACCTGTCTTCCGCCGGCCGAGGTGTTGATTGATCACCTGCCGATGGACGGAGCCTTCAATATGGCTCTGGATGAAGCATTGCTGGAACTGGCTGCTGAGCGTGAGCATTCGATTGTGCGGATCTATCGGTGGTGTGAGCCCACGGTATCACTCGGCTGTTTTCAGGCTCGTACCGGGCCCGTGCCACCCCAGTTCCGGTCACTTCCCACAGTCCGTCGATTGTCCGGCGGTGGTGCGATCCTGCACGATCAGGAACTGACCTATTCAGTCGTTCTGCCGGCTCAGCATGCGGCCCGCCACAACCCTTCCGGCCTGTACGCCACAGTGCACGGAGCATTGATACGGCTGCTGGGCGACTGTGGTGCTGCCGCTGCTTTGCGGGCGGATCATGACGTCCGGCTGGCTGCGATCAGGGACGCTGCCAATGCTGCGACTCCGCCAGCCACTGCCGAACCGTTTCTGTGTTTTCTGCGGGGTGACCCGAACGATGTGGTGCATGGGACTGGCAACAAAATCATCGGCAGTGCTCAGCGTCGTCGTCGCGGGGTCATACTGCAGCACGGCAGCATTCTGCTGAGGACATCCGCACTGGCAGCAGATCTGCCCGGTATTCAGGACCTGGTACCGAATTTCCTGCTGGCGGAATTCACGGAGCGACTGCCGGCCGCGGTGGCTGCCGCGGTGGCTGATCGGTGGACTGTCCGCGATGTGACAGCGGCTGAGCTGCAGCGGGCTGAGGACATTCGGGGGCGTTCTGCCTGAGCCGAACTGGCGGGGCTGAATTGGCAGTGGCCATCCCAGCCCACCAGTCAAACCAGCAGTTCGCTGACCACCCGGGATTCTTCAACACCCGTCAGTTTTGTGTCCAGCCCCTGAAACTTCCACGTGAAGCGGGTGTGGTCAATGCCCATCTGGTGCAGCAGTGTGGCATGCACATCGTGTACGGAAACGCGGTTTTCCACCGCGTGATAGCCGAATTCATCCGTGGCTCCGTAACTGAAACCGGGTTTGAATCCGCCACCCGCAAACCACATGGTGAATCCGGCAAGGTGATGGTCGCGGCCATTTCCCTGAGCCATTGGGGTACGTCCGAATTCCGATCCGAAGACGATGATGGTGTCGTCCAGCATGCCTCGCTGCTTCAGGTCCGTAATCAGTGCGGCCATTCCCTGATCCACTTCTGCGGCTGTGCCTGCGGAATGCTCCTTCACGGCGCCGTGATGGTCCCAGTCCCGATGGTACAGCTGAATAAAACGAACCCCGCGTTCTGCCAGTCTTCTTGCCAGCAGGCAGTTTGAGGCGAATGATCCGTCACCGCCTTTGGTGCCGTACAGATCAAATACGTGCTGTGGTTCCGCACTGACATCCATCAGTTCGGGCACACTGGTCTGCATGCGGACTGCCAGTTCGTACTGAGAAATTCGTGTGGCAATTTCCGGGTCATCCAGCCGGCGATTCGTAATGCCGTTCAGCTGCTGCACGGCGTCCACCACATCCCGCTGCTGTGTGCGACTGATTCCGGCCGGATTATTCACATACAGCACCGGGTCGCCCGTGCCACGGAATTCGACTCCCTGAAACTGGCCTGGCAGAAACCCTGAGTGCCATTGGCGTGCGGCAATCGGCTGTCGCTGACCGTAGCGTCCGGTGGAGATCATCACCACGAATCCGGGCAGGCTTTGAGTTTCTGCTCCCAGTCCGTACAGCAGCCACGACCCCATCGCCGGTCGTCCTGCGTTCATGGTCCCGGTGTTCATGAAGGTGTGCGCCGGGTCATGATTGATGGCATCCGTGTGCAGTGATCTGACGATGCACATGTCGTCCGCGCAGTATTTGCCAAGTCGTGGCCAGATTTCAGCCAGCGACTGCCCGGACTGCCCCCACTGGCGAAACGGATGCTGCGGTGCAAAGCAGGTCAGTCGCTGTCCCTGCAGCTGGGCAATCTGCTGACCCTTCGTGATGGACTCGGGCATCGGAGTCCCGTGCAGTTCTGCCAGTTTCGGCTTGTTGTCAAAGGTATCAATGTGGGTCATGCCGCCGGCCATGTACAGCCAGATGATTCGTTTGGCTCGAGGTGCTTTTGGCAGCGGATTCAGTATTCCGTTCCAGCGCCGGGCCTGAGCGTCGGTGCGGTCGAGCGCCTGCACTGCAGACGACCGCAGCAGATCTGTCAGCGCCATGGACCCAAGACTGACTCCGCCCGACTGCAGAAAACTGCGGCGGCAGACCTGATGAGGAAACAGTGACATGGCTGTGCCTGTCTGTGCAAAAAGGGAATCGACAGGTCCGCGAGCGGACAGCCGAAGAATCAGTTGCGAGTCATAACTTCGTGCAGATTCAGAATTACTCGCGCCACACTGGTCCATGCGGCCAGCCGAGTCCGATCCGTCTGCTCAGACACCGGCAGAGCACCCGTCTTCAGGATGGCCTCCACCGACGCCGGTTCCGCTGCATAATCGGCGAGGTGTTTCTGCAGGAGCTGCTGCAACACAGCCACTTCGTCAGTTTCAGCGTCTCTGGAAACGGCCCGGCGAAACGCGAAGCTGATCCGCGCCTCATCCGTACTGCCACCTTCCCGCAAAATCCGCTCGGCAAATGCCCGGGCAGCTTCGACGTACGTCGGGTCATTCAGCAGCACCAGACTTTGCAGCGGCGTATTCGATCGATTGCGGTCTGCCGTACACTCCTCACGACTGGGGGCATCAAACGCCAGCAGACTGGGGTGCAGATACTGCCGCTGCCAGTGAGTGTACAGCCCGCGCCGATACAGCTCCTGCCCGGAACCATTCTGCCACTCGCGAGTCGGGAAGTTCAGATAGGCCCAGTAACCGGCCGGCTGATACGGGCGCACACTGCGACCACCCACGGATTTCACCAGTAACCCGCTGATTTCCAAAGCATTATCGCGCACGAATTCGGCGTCCAGGCGGAATCGTCCCTGACGCGCCAGCCAGCGATTACCGGGATCCGCTTCGCGCAAACCAGCATCGCCTCGGGAACTGCGCTGATACGCTCTCGTCAGCACTATCGATCGAATCAGCTGTTTCAGATTCCAGCCTCCGGCCTGAAACTCCGCAGCCAGATAGTCCAGCAGTTGCGGGTGACTTGGCCATTCCCCCTGGGCTCCGAGGTCGTCCAGTCGTCGCGACAACCCGGCTCCAAACAGGACCTTCCACAGACGATTCACCGTGGTGCGGGCGGTCAGTGGGTTGTCCGCGGCCACGATCCACTTCGCCAGATCCAGTCGCGTCAGCCGCCTGTCAGCCGCCGGTTCCCTGGCAAAGACCGCCGGCAGTGCCGGTGTCACGACATCGCCGCTTTCATCCATCCAGTTGCCGCGCGGCAGAATCCGCACCATTCTTGGTGCTACTGATTCCGTGATCAGTGTGGAGGGCAGGGCGGATTCAATTCCGGCACGTTCCTTTTCCGCTGCCGCCAACTGTTCACGCTCAGCCTGCAGCTGAGGTGCGGTGGAACGGTACCAGGCAGCCAGAGTTTTGGTCTGCTGTTCCGATCTCTCGGCTGACGGAATGGCGACAAGCACAGCAATTTCTGCAGGGATAGCTTCCGAGGCCTTCAGGGGCCGCGGAGCCGTCGATGCAAACACTCGGAAACAGCCGATGTTGTGCCCCGGATTGTCCAGATTCTGATCCAGGACCAGCGACAGGACGGCACCCTCGGGCAGAGTCAGGTCAGTGGCCGTTTCGAAGACAGCCGTCTGCGACCTCCCGACCTGCTCCATCACCGCCCAGCCCCACGTTCGCCCCCTGGCATCTGCATCAATCGCGGCCGCGACCGCCCAGCGACCATAAGGATTCGCACCCGCCGCCCCGGTCTGCTCATAGGTGGCCGTGGCATTCTGCAGCGGTACGGGTTGTCCGCCGGCTGCCGTCTGCACTGTCGCCGTCAGCTCCGACAGCACAAAGTTGCCGTTCCCGGCCCGTCCTGGTCCCTTTTGCGGCAGCGAATCGTCAGGCAGCACCTCAATTCTGAGAGCCGTCACACCGGCGGGCAATTTCGAAAACTGCAGTGTGTAAGTTTCTGTCGCAGGGTTCGGGCCGGTGGCCAGAATGGCGCCGTCAGCGCGAGTCTTCAATTGTGTGCCTGATAAGGCCTGCATCGAATCGGGTGTCAGCGGAGTCCACGGCTGCTGGGTTTGCTCCCACGCAAGCTGTGCTGCAGCCAGCTCCGGAGTGGGCGTGTTCAGCACCTGCTGCAGTTCCGCAATCCGCACCGACAATGCGTCCAGCTGAGCCGACTGTTCGGCTGTCGGAACCTTGACAAACGGTCCCCAATTGCCATCCGAATTTGCCCCGCTGTAGAGCCCGCGTTCACGAATATCCGCGAAAAAAGCCTCGAAACGGTAAAAATCCTTAGTCGTGAAAGGGTCGAATTTGTGATCGTGGCACTCGGCACAGCCGAGGGTAATCCCCAGCCACGTCCCCGAGGCATTCCGTACTCGCTCGGCGATGTACTTCGCCAGATACTCGCGATCCTGCACACCACCTTCTGCGCTCATCATCCCGAGGCGGTTGTACCCCGAAGCAATCTTCTGCTCCAGAGTCGCCTCGGGCAGCAGGTCTCCTGCCAACTGCTCAACCGTAAACTGATCGAACGGCTTGTTGGCATTGAACGACTGAATCACGTACTGACGGAACGGTGACACACTGACTTCCTGATCACCGTGATACCCCACGCTGTCAGCATAACGCACCAGATCCAGCCACCAAACCGCCATTCGCTCACCAAAGTGCTGCGATTCCAGCAGCCGATCCACCAGCTTCTGCACAGCATCCGGCGACTGGTCAGCCACGAAAGCAGCTGTCTCTTCCGGGGTCGGCGGCAGTCCCAGCAGATCGAAACTGAGACGACGAATCAGCGTGATACGGTCTGCCGGCTGCACCGCCTGCATTCCGGCCGACTGCAGACTGTTATCGATGTAGTGATCAATTTTTGCCGCCACTGCAGCTGGCGAATGATCTGAGCCACCCGCCGCTTCCGCAGCCAGCGGCAGAAAAGCCCAGTGGCCCTCATACCGCCCACCCTGCTGGATCCAGCGCCGCAGCAGCTGAATCTGCTGGTCGGTCAGCACCTTACCGGTGGCAGGCGGAGGCATGTGAGTTTCCGGATCCGACGTCAAAATTCGCTGCAGCAGCGGACTGTCATCCGGCTGCCCCGGAATCACCGGACCGGCACCACCGGCTGTCCCCAGCAATCCGGCTTCAGTGTCCAGTCGCAGATCCGCCTGCCGCTTGTTCTTGTCCGGACCATGACAAAAGAAGCAGTTGTCGGACAGAATCGGTCGGATGTCGCGGTTGAATTCCACAACCTCAGGCAGGTCCCCGGCAGAAGCAGGGGCCGCAGAAAACAACAGCATGCAGGTCCAGAGCACGGCGGACAGCCGCACACAGATCCGGAAGTTCATGGGGCACTCCGGCACGGGGCAGTCAAAGGGGTTCAGGCAGGAAGTAACACACAGGACGGTAAAGTATTGCAGCAACGCTGGGTTATGGGGGCTCGGGCTGGAAAGCCCGAGCTTCGGAATTGGGTAATTGCGGCATTCTCAGCGGAGAGCCACCCATTGTCCAGTCAGGACAGACGCCAGACTCGCCGCATCGCCCATTCAAATGCCAGCAGCAGTGTTGCTGCGTACAGCAGCCACTGCCGATCCCACAGCGTTCGCAATTGCTCGTCCACAATCACCGGCTGACTCTGATCCTTCAGCAGTGAGGGCAGGGTGGCGATTTCAGCAATCGGCAGGTAGCGACCGTCGGTTTCACGAGTCAGAGCGGCAAGCGAGTCGGGGTCCTGTACCGGCGTCAATGATTCCAGCCCCGGCAGCACCACCTCCAGCACTCCCTGCAGCACATCCGATGATTCCGGTACCGGAACCGAAATGCGATACTGTCCCGGTCGATCCGGTCGGAATCCGGCGGAGTACTGACCACCGCCGCGACTGTCCGCTGTCATCCGATCGGGTGTCGGTACGGTCTGGCCGTCCGGTCCTGTGATCGTGATGGCCGCATCCGGTACTACCAGCGGCTGCAGCTGGGCATTGAGCAGTGAAGCTCGAATGGTCACCAGCTGACCGGGATTCGCTTCCGTCCGATCCAGCAGCAGCAGGCCGCGTGCCCGTCCGCGACTGCGTCGACCCTGTCCGGCTTCCCGAATCAGGCTGGTCCAGAATCGCTGATGCCCCTGCGGCGAAATCTCTCGCAGTCTCCATGTTTCCGCTGAGCCCAGAAACACAGACCTGCCGGCACCGTAAAACTGACTGACCAGAAACGGTGGTACTCCCAGCTCCGTACGAGCCCGCGGGTTGTCGTACTGCAGCAGCACCACAGCCCCGTCACGCAGTCCGCGGACCGGGTATGATCTGTAAATCCCGCGGAAGTTCTTCCAAAGGTCGATGCTGGCATTGCCACTGTCGTCAGCAATCTTCAGAAATTCAGCCACCCGTCCTTCCGGAGTCGGCAGGACAGGCCACGCTTCTTCAGCGCGCACAGACTGCTGCGCCGCAGGTGGCTGCCGTGACAGCAGCACCGGATAAAGTACGCTGATATCACGGGCGGCATCCGAGTTTTCAGCCAGCTTCGGAGTAAAGATCTCGCCGGCCACAATAACCATGCCACCGGCATGTTCCGAGACCCAGCGGTTCAGGAACCGCTGCTGCTCAGTCGTCAGACGACTCCAGTCCGGATCAAAAGCCACCACCACGTCATACTCAAACAGTTCCGCTTCGGTTTCCGGAAACTTCGTCAGCAGCCGCCGAGCTTCCTGAGAAACCATACCGGCATTGTCCTCCTGCACACTTTGCAGCCAGACATCAGATTCCACTCCGCTGTGCCGGTAGAGCGTATTGCGAACAAACTGGTAATCGCGCATCGGGCCGCTGGAAATCACCAGCACTCGCATTTTCTGATCCGTCACTTCAACCGTTCGCCGTCGTTCGTTGTCTTCCAGTGTCATTTCCACAATGCCACCGCCAGATTCGACTCGCGCCACAAAGTCATAGCGGCCGGGAACGGCCAGCGTCTGCGTAAAACGAGCAGTCACCGGCAGCGATTCTGCAGGAAAATCGACGGTTTGTTCAGCGATCTGGCGACGGTCACCGCCATCGCCTCCGGCTGTCTGCTGGAACAGTCGCACCAGTGCTGACTGGCCGCCCGCCGCCGCTCCCTGCAACGACACACTGATGTCGAAGGGATCCCCCTGATGCACATCCAGCGGAGACTGCATGCCCGCAACCCACAGATTGAGCTGCGGTTTCAGACTGCCCACTCCGGCGGCAATCAGTCGAGTCTCCGTGCGCTGAGCCCGCAGTCGGGCCGCTTCCTGTTCCAGCCCGGCATTCCCGCGACCGTCAGTGACGACGACAAGTCCCGCCAGTGTTCGTCCGGACAACTGCCCGGTCAACTGGTACACGGCTTCTCCCAGTCGAGTTTCAGCGCCCTGGGGTTCCAGCAGTCGCTGCCACTGCTCAAGCGCCGCAGCACTCTCCGGTGCTCCCGACGGCTGCTGCTGCTCGTCCTGCAGTGATACACGAGTACCGGCCGGCACAGCATCAGCAGCCGCAGCTTTCGACTGCCCGCCATGCTCATCCACAAACCGCACTTCGCCGTCACTGACCACAGCCCACGGCCCACGCAGCGTTTCATCGAAGGTGTAAACTGAAACCACATGGGTCCGACTGAGTTCCGACAGCACCCCTGACCGGATCAGCTGCTGCTGCACTGACTGAGCTCGACTGACAGGCGGCTCGCCCGAATTGTTTCCGGAACCATCAGTGGCCGGCCATTTCATCGACAGCGATGTGTCGATCAGCAAACCCACGCGGGATTTTTCCGTCCGGCTGAGCTGTGTGCGGCTTTGCGGATTCAGCAGGATGAACAGCAGGCAGCACAGCACCAGCAGCCGCGGAATCAGCAGCACTGCTCGAGACAAAGGTCGCAGAAAACGCGAATCTCTGAGAGACGTACGAATGGTCAGCCAGAACAGCACAGCCAGTCCGGACAGCAGCAGCAGCATGCCCGGAGCGGACTCCGGCAGATCCAGCTCCGTCGTCTGAAATGTCTGGCTTTCCACAGCCAGCGTGTCGGCTGCAGCCCGACCAGATGCACTGGTCTGATCAGAAGCCGTCGCCGGAGCCTGACCTGACGTTGCCTGATTCGAAGCTGCTGACTGGCTCGGTTCAGCATTCCAGCCCGCGAATGCAGCAGTCATCGGGCGGCCTCCGGATGATAACTCAGACGCAGCGAAATCAGCTGCTCACAAACCAGCACCGCGGCCAGCAGTCCCAGCAGCACCCACCGCAGCTCGCGACCGGCACCGGAACCACCCAGGGCCGCAGCATCGTCCCCCGAAATGACTCGCACATGACCGCGATCAGCACCTGTGGTGAGCGGAGCCGGGTCGGCCAGCGCCAGAGCACTCTCTGCCGCCGGAACATTCAGCACCACCGCAAGATCACCAACGGCACCATCAGGTCGAAATCGACGAACACGGTACATGCCCGGACGACCTGCCTGCGGAATCGTCAGCTGCAGTTCGGCATTTCCCCCGGTGGCTTTCGCGGCCCCCGAAACAGCCTCGGCCGGCTGCGGCTGCAATGCCTGCAGCCGCAAAAACGTCTCGGCCACGGGTTCTTCACCGGGCCCGGCTTCCGGAAGATACACTTCCACAGAATCTGTCCACTCGTCCGATGACCAGCGCAAACTGAATGGCTCGACCAGCTCACGCAGTTCAATATCCGGTACCGGCCGCTGCAGATACTGATGCATCAGCAGGTGCATGACGACATAGCCGGGTGCAGCCGGAGCTGCCGGCCAGTTGCTCCAGCGTCGTCCTGCACCCGTCAGAAATGTCAGGATGCGTCCCTCACCCAGAGCATGTTCAAAGGCCACCGGATCGCCGTTGCGCAGTCGCATCAGCGTACGCACTCCGTCCGCTCGTTCCCCGTCGTCCGGTTTCCAGTCCGACGCCGGCTGAAACCAGCGCGAAATCTGCACGGTTTCGGGAAATGGGCTGTCCGGAGCATTGTAAACCGAGAAGATCGGATGCTGTTCAAACACGGGCGTCAGAAAGGGCGTTTGTTCCTGAGCCAGCAGGTCGGTCGTCGGTGAAGCCGCCGTCTGCAGCACACCCAGAGGAAGCGGAAACAGTTTCATACCGGGCTTCCGCAAGGCCTCAGAGTACCACTGGACGCTGGCCTGCTCGCCCGGAAACCATGCGATGCCGCCGCCACGCCGCACGAAATCCGCCAGAACCAGCACCAGATCGGCCGGCAGTTCACGCACATTCAGCAGATACACGCAGTCGCTGGTCGACAAATCCCCGGCAGTCAGCGTCTGGGACGTACGGATGGCTGTGCTGAGCCCTGTCAGTGCCGGATCCGCTGCCAGTGCCGCAGAAACAAAGCCAGCGTCCTCCTGAGCCCCCTCGTCATCGACGATCAGCACAGTCCGGCGCTCGGCCACGTCCACCGCCAGCAGTCGGCGATTGTCTTCGACCAGCGGGTCGGTCTCCAGACGCACTTCCACCAGGTGCCGACCCTCAGAATCAAAGCTGAGATCATGCGGGATGAGCACTTCACTGCCCGGTTCGATATCGGGAATCAGGATGCGTCCTGGCTGCGAAGCTCCGTCCACCAGCACTGTGGCTCGCAGTCCGGCTGCCCGCACGCTGCCATGATTGCGAATCACGACCGACATTCTCCAGGGAACACCTCGGGCAGCACCCAGGGTCTCGGCGGACAATTCCCGAATCGCCACGTTACTGCGAGCATCCCGGCCGATGCGAACAATATCCACGCCGGCTTTGATGGTCCCCAAGGCTTCGAGTGCGGAGAGCACTTCCGGACGGTTGCTCCAGTCGACCGCACGAAAATCCGTCAGTACATGCACCTGCGGAGACACACTGCCATCAGCAGCCAGAATGTCCCGGGCTGCCTGCAGGGATTCAGCCAGCAGCGCCGGACGATACGAACAGGGCTGATTGCGGAGCCGCGGCATGAATTCCTGAACAAAGGCCCCGTCCAGTACCCGGTCAGACACCAGCGGTCGACGAGGATCGGAAAGCCCGAGGATCGTGACGCGAGCAGCACCGCCCTGACGACTGCCTTCCACCAGCATGGTTTCCAGAGTCACCAGGGCCGACTGAAACAGGGACTGATCACCTTCCTGATCCCGCATCGACAGGGAATCGTCCAGCAGCACGATGTGGTGCGCACTGGCGCCACGCAGCATCAGCAGACGACCGGGATCCAGCAGCAGTCGGGCAATCAGCAGCACAAACAGCAGGACTGCCAGAATTCGCAGCAGCAGCTGGAGCAGCTGTTCCAGAATCAGTCGTCGCCGATTCAGTTCTTCGCTGGCCAGCAGGAATTCCATCGCCGCGAATCGCACTGTGCGATAACGCAGACGGCTGAGAATATGAATCAGAATGGGCAGCAGCACCAGCGCAGCACCCGGCAGAAAGAAGGCCGGATTAAGAAAAAACTGCGAAAGTGCGGACATGAATCAGAACAGTCTGTACTGAAAAGTCTTCTGACGTCGGCGAGTCTGGTGGTCAGAATAGCAGAGTTTCTGCGGGATCCCACTGTGCAGCGGCAGATTCTGGCCGACAGGCTCGCTGGTTCCGAATCCGGTGGCCTGCTAATCTCCAGGGCTCCGGTTTCATCACCTGTCCAGCACTCACTCTGCATTTCGCCACCGCCTATGACCGTCTCTGCCTGGCCCATTGATCAGATCCGCCGTCAGTTCCCAGGACTTTCCCGCACACTGCACGGGCGAACCGTGGCATTTTTTGACGGTCCTGCCGGCAGTCAGACGCCGGACTGCGTGGTGGATGCCGTTTGTCACTGGCTGCGACATACCAACTGCAATCGTGGTGCAGCGTTTGCGGCCGGTCGGGAATCCGATGCGGTCATGCAGGCGGCACACGAGGCTGCAGCCGATTTCCTGAACGCCGATGATCCGGACTGTGTTGTGTTCGGACCAAACATGACATCGCTGGCGATGCTGCTGAGCCATGCATTGGCGGAACGCTGGCAGCCGGGTGACGAAATCCTCGTGACTCGCCTCGATCACGATGCCAACGTGTCACCCTGGGTCCATGCGGCTCGTGCTGCCGGGGCGACTGTGCGGCACGTCGAGCTGAGGCCGACGGACTGGACTCTGAATCTGGACGATTTTTACTCGAAGCTGTCTGCCAAAACCCGTTTTGTGGCTGTGGGCATGGCGTCCAACGCCACCGGCACCATCAATCCTGTGCGGCAGATGATCAGTGCGGCGCGGTCCGTGGGAGCCCTGACATTTGTGGATGCTGTGCATTATGCTCCGCACGGGCGAATTTCGGTCACGGATCTGGACTGCGATTTTCTGGCCTGTTCGGCCTACAAGTTCTTCGGACCTCACGAGGGGATGCTGTGGGGGCGACGGGCGCTGCTGGAAGAGCTGCGGCCATGGAAGCTGCGGCCGGCACCCAGTGTGCTGCCGGGGATGTGGATGACGGGGACGGGAGCTCTGGAAGCGATTGCCGGCACGGCTGCAGCCATCAACTATCTGGCGTCTCTGGCGGATCTGCTGCCGCAGACCTCAGACGGCCTGAATCGCCGACAAAAACTGGATCTGGTGTTTGCTGCCATTACGGAATATGAGCGGACTCTGAGTCTTGAGATGCTGGCCGGTCTGCAGTCAGTCCCGGGCATCAGGATTCACGGGATTACGGATCCGCAGCAGGTGGCTGGTCGAGTTCCCACGTTTTCGTGGACATTCCCGGACTGCACTCCGCGTGCGGTGGCCGAATGGCTGGCCGAACGGGGGCTGTGTGTGTGGAACGGCAATGCGTATGCCCTGCCATTCACAGAGGCGGCCGGTCTGGAACCGGGTGGTACGGTGCGAGCAGGAGCCCTGCATTACAACACTGCAGAAGAGATTCAGCGGCTGTCGGAAGCTTTGCGGCAGTTTCGCGGCTGAGCTCTGTGGATCAAAAATCAAATCAAAGTCAACGAAAATCCGCGCGAATGCGTACTGCACTGGGCAGGTTCTGCCTGGCACAGCGGGCGGCAGCGGGGCGGACAACATTTTTTTCGGACCACGGTTATGACCTCGGCAGTCACAGAGAACTTTCACAGTCGCCAGATGCCGCACAAGCCGCGGATCGTGGCTGTGATGCCCGCTTACAACGCCGAAACGACGCTTGAGCGTACTGTGCGTGACATTCCGGCGGGAACAGTGGACGAGATTATTCTGGTGGACGACTGCAGTCGTGACCGGACGGTGGAGGTGGCGACCCGGCTGGGGCTGACAGTGATTCAGCATCAGCGGAACACGGGTTACGGGGGCAATCAGAAGACGTGTTACACGGAAGCCCTGCGGCGTGGTGCGGACATTGTGGTGATGATTCATCCGGATTATCAGTACGACAGTCGAGTGATCCCTGTTGCGGCGGAGCTGATCCGTCTGGGCAACGTGGACTTTGTGATGGGATCACGAATTCGGACGCGGGCCGAGGCGCTGGAGGGCGGGATGCCGGTGTGGAAGTACATCGCCAATCGCTGTCTGACGATTTTTGAAAACGTGGTTTTGGGTCAGAATCTGGGGGACTTTCACAGCGGGTTTCGGGCGTATCGGCGGGAGGTTCTGGAAGCGATCCCGTGGCTGCTGAACTCAGATGACTTCGTATTTGACACTCAGTTTTTGGCGCAGTCGGTGTTCTTTGGATTTCGGCTGGGGGACATTCCGGTCCCGGTGCGTTATTTTGCAGAGGCCAGCAGCATCAATTTCCGCCGCAGTACCCGGTACGGGCTGCTGACGCTGTGGGTGATGCTGCAGTTTTGTCTGAACCGGCTGGGCTTACTGCGATCGGCGAT
>SXXK01000234.1 GCA_005791255.1 Planctomyces sp. | reverse complement strand
CTGTGATCTCCGCTGTCGGCTGTTTCGGCACATTCAGTCGATGCCGATGCAGTGGTTTCACACCAACCGTATCGGGCGGGTTGTGAGTCGCATGACTTCCGATCTGGAGGATGTGCGAGCGGGGGTGCAGGACGTGTTTTTTGTGTCACTGGTGCAGCTCGTGCAGATGCTGATCGCAGCTGCAGCGATGCTGTGGTATGACAGTGTGCTGTTTCTGACGGTGCTGATGCTGGCGCCTGTGATCTGGCTGATCAACCGGCATTTTCATCGGCTGCTGAGCACCGCATTGAGGGACATGCGGGAGTCTTTCAGTCGCGTCACGGCAACTCTGGTGGAGTCGGTGGTGGGGATTCGCGTGACGCAGTCATTTGGGCGTGAGGCTGAGAATTCGCGCATGTTTGCAGAGCTGGCGGCGGATCATTGTGAGTGGAATACTCGGGTCCTGAGAACGCAGGGGACATTCCTGCCGCTCCTCGAACTGAACAGTCAGGTCTGCATGGCGATTCTGCTGCTGGCGGGCGGTTACCGCGTACTGACTCCGGGAAGTGCCACGGATATCGGGGACGTGGTGGGCTTCTTTTTCATGGCAAGCCTGTTTTTTGCTCCGATTTCAATTCTTGGCAGTCAGTACAATCAGGCGTTAACGGCGATGGCGGGAGCCGAGCGGTTGTATCGACTGCTGGATCTGCAGCCGGAGTGGGGTGATGTGCCCGACGCGATTGTGCTGCAGCCGATTCGCGGTCATGTGCAGTTTTGTGAAGTGAGTTTTGGTTATGAGCCTGGAACGCCGGTTTTGCAGCGGATCAGCTTTGAGGCGCGGCCGGGGCAGATGGTGGCACTGGTAGGCCAGACGGGCAGTGGTAAGTCATCGATTATCAACCTGATTGCCAGGTTTTATCGGGCGACCGAGGGTGTGGTGCTGGTGGACGGGACGGATATTTGTCGCCTGCAGGACCAGTCGCTGCATCGTCAGCTGGGAATGGTGCAGCAGCAGAATTTTCTGTTCAGCGGCACGGTGGCGGACAACATTCGTTTTGGGTGTCCGGAAGCGGATGATGAGCGTATTCGGGATGTGCTGCGGCGACTGGACTGTGAGGATTTGCTGGAGTCGTTGCCGGAGGGGCTGCAGACCTCTGTCGGGGAGGGTGGCTCGTCGCTGAGTGCCGGTCAGAAGCAACTGATCTGTTTTGCTCGAGCGATGCTGGCGGATCCGGCGATTCTGATTCTGGACGAGGCGACCAGCAGTATTGACAGCGGTACTGAAGCGCGGCTGCAGCGAGCGCTCGAATCACTCATTTGTGGTCGTACATCGTTTGTGGTGGCCCATCGTCTGAGTACGATTCGGCGGGCTGATCAGGTGCTGGTGCTGGATGGTGGCAGGATTGTGGAGCGCGGGACACACAGCGAGCTGCTGGCTGCCGGCGGAGTGTACAGTGGTTTGCATGCCGGGTTTGCGGGCGTCGGCGGTACTGTTCCGCGGGCCGCCTGATGCGGCAGTTGGGGCGGACGGGAAGCTGAGCCGGTGTCAGTTTTGGGGGAAGGTGGTTTGGCAATGACGAGTGAATCGCGGCGGGTAGTGATTGTGGGTGGCGTTGCGGGCGGTGCCTCAGCGGCTGCAAGGGCCAGGCGCTGCAGTGAGGGGGCCGAGATTATTCTGCTGGAGCGGGATGGCGATGTGTCGTTCGCCAACTGCGGTATGCCGTATTACATCGGCGGCGAAATAGCAGACCGGTCGAAGCTGGTGGTTGCTTCGGCTCAGTTGCTGCGGACGCGGTTTCGGATTGATGTGCGTGAGCGCTCCGAGGCAGTGTCTGTTGATCGGGCTGCCCGGACCGTGAGGGTGCGACGGCTGGTGGATGGCAGCGAGTATGACCTTTCGTGGGATCGTCTGATTCTGTCGCCGGGTGCTGCAGCGATTATTCCGCCGCTGCCAGGGATAAATTCCCAGGGGGTGTACAGTCTGCGCAGTCTGATGGATATGGATCGCATTCGGGCGGCCGTGGATGCGGCTCCGGCCGGGGCCCGACGGGCGATCGTGGCGGGGGCCGGTTTCATTGGTCTGGAAATGGCGGAACAGCTTGTGCGGCAGGGCTTTGCTGTGCAGGTCGTGGAGCTGCAGTCGCAGGTTTTGCCAGCGTTTGATGCGGATCTGGCTGCGGCAATTCAGGAGGAATTGGTACGAAATGGTGTACAGGTTTGGTTGGGGCGTGGTTTGCGGGAGGTTTGTGAGCAGGGCGGGAGGGTGCAGGGGGTGACTTTGTCGGACGGCACCCGGCTTCCGGCAGAGCTGGTGATTTTGGGGATTGGAGTGCGTCCGAATGTTGGACTGGCGGCTGCGTGCGGGCTGGAATTGGGCCCGGCAGGCGGGATTCGGGTGAATGAGTTTCTGCAGACGTCTGATCCGCTGATTTACGCCGCGGGTGACGCGGTGGAGTATCCCTGGGGACCTTCCGGCGGGACGGCTCGCGTGGCCCTCGCTGGCCCGGCAAATCGGGCTGGGAGACTGGCTGGGGAGCATGCGGTGAGCGGCAGATGTGCGGCCATGCGACCGGTGCAGGGGACATCGATTGTCAGAGTGTTTGGTCAGACGGCGGCGATGACGGGTCTGAGTGTTCGTGCAGCGCGTCGGG
>SXXK01000233.1 GCA_005791255.1 Planctomyces sp. | reverse complement strand
TCCGCGTCATAGGTTCCGCTGCCGCCCTGAAAATTGGTGTCAACCTGAGGCTTCAGGCTGCTGCCGGACTGAGCTTCGCCGGTGCCCGCACACGCACTGTTCCCACATGCACCACCACTGCAGGAATTGCCGCACGGATCACAGCAAATCGGTGCACAGCAATTTGCACCCATTGATGCATACCCCATCGGGTAACCCGCACCCAACGCGGGACGCCAGGCCGCACCGTAGACAGGGTACGACGGCACAGCATACTGACCACCGTAACCCGCACTGTAACCGTAGCTGCCCATGCCCCACGGCCACCACCAGCAGGACTGAACAGGTGCCGCACCAATCGCCCCGGTTGCCGCCGCCAGTACCAATGCCGCCAGACGTTTCATTTGGATGATTCCCCGAGACACCAGGTTGAGCACAATCCGAAGCGCAGAAACCGCACCGGAACCGCCATGCCGCAATTATCCGACGCGAATGCCGGTTTCGCACCCGTCCACGACGGAAAAACCGAAACAATCTGCGAAATGCGGAAACTGACCGTAAAACCCCCGATTTACCCAGCCTGCTGCCGGATTGTCAACATTCCGGCTGTTGAATCCGGGCGGTTTGCCGTTGTGGGAGCGTTTTGGGGGGATTGCAGCGAACAGATCAGGTCAGCAGACCAGGAATGGGCTCGGCCGCAGTCAACCTTTGAGTAATCTCGCGGGGAATCCCAGGCTCCAGCCGCAACTGACTGACATCAAACAGTGTGTGCAGAATCGTTGCGATCAGGTTCGGAATGTGATACGCAGCAGATGCCGGCTCACCCGCATCCCGACTGCTCTCACCAATCACTCGCCCGCCAGGCAATCCCCCTCCGGCCACCAGCAGCGGTGCCAGACCGCCCCAGTGATCCCGGCCACCGTTCGCGTTGATTCGCGGAGTCCGGCCCATCTCACCACAGGCCACCAGCAGAATCCGATCCTGCAACCCCCGCGACCACAAATCCTCGACAAAGGCCGACAAGGCGTGGTCCAGCGGACCACCCATGTAACGCATCCCCTCTTCCACTCCCGCGTTGTTCACATCCGAGTGCATATCCCACACAAAGTTGGTCGTCACCGTCACAAAACCACAGCCCGCCTCACACAGTCGTCTGGACAACAGCAGCAAACGCCCCAGACTTTGTACGTTGTCCACATAGTTCCTGTGATTATTCCACCGTCGGCTGATGTCGTCCGGTCGCAGCAGACCCGCTGTGTCGTAACGCTGGATTGTCGCCGCATCTTCACGCCGCAGATCAAAGGCACTGGCCACCCCGCCCACAATCGTGTCAAACGCCTGCTGCTGCACTCGATCCAGACCACTGATCACGCCCGACTGATCCACACTGCGGCGCAGACTGTCCAGCTGCGTCAGCAGATGACGACGATCGTCAAGACGACTGCGGTCGAGGTGCAGAGTCATGTTCTCCTGAGCCTCCCCGGAAGCACCAGGCACGAACGGACGATAGCCTCCGCCCAGCGTCCCCGCTGTCGTGAAATCGCCGAAGCTTTTGACAAACGGCTGAGCCTCGGGAACCACTGCCTGCGGAAACAACGCGATGTTCGTCGGAATTCCCGTCCCCGCCCGATTCGTACCGGCAACCCGGGCGTACAGCGAGCCCAGATTGGCATTCAGAGTATCCCGGCCCACGATCGGTTTGATGTCGTGATTGCCGTCCCCCGTCACAAACGAACGCAGGATGTTCAGCCGATCAGCCAGCCCCGCCAGTCGCGGAAATGTCCCGCCGAAAGTCACACCTGGAATCTTCGTCTGCAGCTCACCCGTCGCACTCTGGATGCCCACCGGCGCCGTCATCTTCGGATCGAAAGTCTCCGTCTGACTGGGACCACCATGCAGAAACAGAAAGATCACCGACTTGTCCCGCAGCACCGGGCCGGTGGCAGCCGCCTGCAGCAGCGATGGCAGGCCCAGGCCACCAAGTGCCAGTGACCCCGCCTGCAAAAAGCAGCGACGACCAACGCGACGATCAAAGTCGTGAAACGCAAGCATGTTCGCGGTCCGTGGTGGGCGGAAATCCGCTGAGGCGGGTTTGCAGGAGAAATCGAGCGGGAACCGGCAGTCAGGAGATCAGCAGTCAGGAATCCATCGGCGGCCGGATTCCATACGGTGACGTATTCACCCGCTGTTGTCAATAACGCCGTTTCCATGCCAGCCCCGGATCCGGGACAGACAGCAGGCCAGACAGCAGACCATCCTCCCCGGGGCGCTGCTCGTCGAACTGCCGCCACGGTCCGGATATTCCCACCCGCCTTATCAAAATCCCGCCATCGCCACGCCAGCGCCCCGGTCACGGCTTTCATATCACCTTCGGAATTGCTAAAACGCTTCGCAGACTTACCAATCCTCACGCCACCCGCCGCTGTCCCCGGACAACTTCCGCTTCGCGTTCCTTCGTGGTTTCACCACTCGCAGGTGCCTCGTGTCCCACCCAGCACACAACTCCGCAGCGCTCCCCTGCCGGCCGCTGCGTGCACGTCGCGACCTGCTCACACTGGGCTCCGTCAGCGCAGCGGCCACTGTCATGCCCTCCGCCTGGGCAGCATCCGGAACAGGCACCAGTCCAGCCGCATCCGCCGATTCCGTCATCTTTCTCTGGATGGGTGGCGGAGTCTCCCATATCGATTCCTTCGACCCCAAACCGCAGGCTCCCCAGGAAATTCGCGGCACGCTTTCCGCCATCTCCACCGCCCTCGCCGGAGTCCACTTCACGGAGGTCATGCCGCAACTGGCACGCATCGCCGACGAACTGTGTCTGGTCCGCAGCTTTTCCCACGACAGCAATGACCACCTGCTCAGCCAGGTCTACACGCTCAGCGGTCGTAAAGTCACCGCCGCGCAGCTTTTCAGCGAACCCAACATCGGCTCCATCGTCAGCTACCTGCAGGGCGCTCGCAATGGCCTGCC
>SXXK01000232.1 GCA_005791255.1 Planctomyces sp. | reverse complement strand
GGCGAGGGGGGGATTGGCGGGCACAGGAAATTCTAACAGTGGTGATTTGCGGGGAAAACTGAACATCTGTGTCAACAAAAATCCGTCGCGAATTCCGGGCCGGGGCCGGTCTTGCGACGGATTTGAGGAGTTGTGGCAGAAAATCAGCGCTTTAATCGATGGGGTTTTCGGATGTGACGGATTCGGGGTTGAAGCCGGGCATGCTGTCGAACGAATTGGGGGCTTGTCTGCGGCGGGTTGTTCCGGGGGTCACCAGCTGCACATAGGCTGCGGGGTCGATGCTTTCAGCGATGGCGCGGGCGGAGCCGTCGCAGTAAGAGAAGCAGCAAAGCTGCGGGTGTCGACTGTTGGGATAGGGGTTAAGGCCTTCGGTGGCATCCCGCATTCTGTTGGGCAGGCAGTACGGTCCAATGTCCGGGGTTGGGTTCGGATCGTAATCGAGGACTCGTGACAGGCTGCCTGCAAGATTGCTCCACGTGATGTCCTTTGCCTGGTGGTATACTGGTACGACGAAACCGCAGTTGCAGGCTGATGGATTGGCCCATGAGAGTTCTGGTTTAGCGAGGCCGTTGGCCGGTGGCGGACTGGCGAGTATGTTTTCGCTGAACATGACAGTATTGGCAGCTCCGTCGAAGATCTGGCCGATGAGTGCACTGCGGACGTAGTCGTTGGGCAGGTTGAGAGGCGGGTAATTCCGAATACCGGCCGGGAATCGCGGGAGGAACAGATTAAGGTCACCGTCGGCATGTCCCTGATGGTGAGTGAAGGGAACCTGTGTTGGCTTCCAGTGAATGGTCCCGCCGGCTTCATACGTATCCTCCATGGGGATCTGTCCCAGTCGTGGAGTCAGGCTGTTAGTTGAGGGTTCAACCCACACATCACCGACGCCCATATTGGCGACGTAGGAGAGGCCACCTTCGAGTCCGTGAGCGGAGCTGTCAGAGGGGCAGGTGAGGACCGGCAGGTTGACTCCGGCAAGCTGAGCATTTGCACTGTTCTGGAACGAGGCATTGAAGTTCCAGCGTTGAAAGAGCGAGACCTGGTCGAGATTGGGCAGGAGATTGACGACCCAGCTGTGGCCGCCCTGCGAGTAACCGATGCCGGAGTATGAACCGGATGGCGGCAGTCTTCCTTTGTGAGTTTCTGCCCAGGAGATTGCGGCCAGCGAGATGTTTTTGAGGTTATTGAGGCACTGTGTTCTGCGGGCGGATTCGCGAGCGGACTGGATGGCGGGCAGGACGAGCGAGACAAGGATGGCGATGATGGCGATGACGACCAGCAGTTCGACGAGTGTGAATCCGGCAGGTCGGGCGGTTGTGTTGGGAGTGTTCTTTCGGATTTGCATGACGCAGGTCCTGTTCCAGGTGTGTAACAGAGCGTTCCATGCCTGTGTCAGCGATCACTGGGGGTAAGTGGAATGACGGTTGTCTGACACAGGCCCTGCGGAATAAAAACGCGAAATGGTGCGGCGGTTCGGGGTGGAAAAGGCAGAAAGTTTTGGAATTGGGGTGATTGCCGAGGCTGTGGATCCCGGCTTCCGACAGCTTCCACGAGGTGGATCGGATTCCTTCGCCCGGCACTTTCAAACCGGACCTGCGGAGCATCAGGGAAAAGGGGCTGAGTCTTTCTGCTGTGAATCAGTGTGGACAGCAGAATTGATTGACGCTGCAGAAGGCAGGCGGGACTACCAGACAGGTTTCTGCAGGCAGTATGCAGGCTTGAAGGCTCGGTCGCGGAAGGGTTCCTGGTAGAGGATTGTGGCGGAGGAGGAGAACGGCGGTACCAGCCACATCCATTTGCCTGTGGGTTCGCGTCCGGCCGCTTGTTCATTGCGACAGAATTCGAGGAATTCGTGACAGACGCTGTGGTGGTCAGCGATTTTCACTCCGGCACGATCAAACGAGTGCAGCACGGCTTCATGCAGCATCAGCATGGCCCGATCACGCCACAGCGTGCGTTCGCTGGAGAGGTCCAGTCCCATGCGTTCGGCAAGTTCCGGGAGCAGGTTGTACCGATTGCTGTCGGTCAGGTTGCGGGCGGCAATCTCCGTATTCAGGTACCAGCCGTTGAAGGGGATCATGCGGTACATGATGCCTCCGGCGTCGAGGGCCATGTCTGACACGGCGGGTATGGCGTACCATTTGAGTCCTCGTTCGAGGAGCCAGTTGTGCTGAGGATGACTGAGTCGGACTTCGGGGCGGCAGTCGGCTGGCAGTTCAAACATCCGAGGTCCATGTTCGGCGGTCTGAATGACCAGCGGCAGCAGTTCGAAGTCAGTTCCGGCGGGCTGCCAGCCCAGCTGCATGATTTTTTCTGTGACAGCATTCTGTGCGGGATCGCCGATTTGTTTTCCGGATCGCAGGCGGTAGCCGGCATAACGCAGCAGCTGGGGGTTCCAGATGCGTGGTCCGGGCACGTCGCGGGTTCCGGGTGAGAACACGGTGATGGCGGGGCGCAGGTCGCCTCCATTCCAGGCGAACCGCAGGTGTTCAAACATGGCTTCGGCCATTTGTGCAGGCTCAGTCATGTGTCGGCAGTCGCGGAGGTGCAGTCCATTCCAGTAGAGTCGACCGACGCAGCGTTCAGCGTTGCGCCAGGCGATGCGGGCGGCAAATCCCAATTCTTCGGCTGTCATGTTCCAGACACCGGAGTCGGCCAGTTCGTCCTGTGCCTGTTGAATGCGTTCGGGCAGCTGGCAGCGACCGGGGCATTCGGCAGCGAATTCGCGGAGGAACTGTTCCGCCTGTTCTGCCGGGGGCACTTTTGCCCCCCGCGGAATCGGCGGTCCTGCCGGGTAGTCGGGTGTAAAGTTTTTGCGGCGCCAGCCACCGGGCTGGAGCAACTGTCCTTCGCCGCGCTGCGGGTGATCAAAGCTGTCAGCTTTGAGTGTCAGAGCTGGGTTCTCGGCGAGCTTTGACAGGACCATGCGGTTGAAATCTCCGGGTCCGCACACGACCACTTCTGCGGCTCCGAGTGTTGCAGCGAATTTGGCAACGGCTTCTGCATCCAGCCGTCCCAATTCGGCAGTGCAGTGCTGCAGCAGCTGAATATGTCCGGCGGCTGCAGCGGTCTGCAGTTCATCGAGACAGGCGGCCACGGCGGGCGAGCGAAAGCTGTAGAGGACGTGGATGGGGCGATGAGTGGCAAGCTTTCGCACACCCGCCACAGCCGGTGTGACTCCGATACCTGCTACGACATAGAGCAGTGGCCGCGGGTCGTCGGCGGCCGGGCAGACATCGCCCTGCGGTGGCAGGACTCGTACCAGCGTACCGTCGGTGGCCGTATTCAGCCAGTTGGAAAAGAAGCCATTTTCTTCAAGTTTGACTCCCAGCTCATACGCGCGGGCGGATGCACCGATGAGAGTGTAGGGGCGACCGACCCAGGCGCCGTCGATCAGTGCTTCGACGCGGATGAATTGCCCGGCCTGAGCAGCTGGCAGTGGTGTTTCGTCGACGGCTTCGAGGCCAATTCTGATGGCACCTTCCGCGAGTGGGGTTCGCCGGAGTCGGCAGAGTGAGACTTCGAGCTGTCCGAGGAACAGCGGCAGCCGAGCGCGACAGCCGCCGCAGATTCCTCCTGCGCCCGTGGTCCGTGTGAGATCATCGACACAGGTGGCATTGCGGGCTGCTGCGCGGAGCATGCTGGTGGTGGAATTGGTGCATGCGCAGATGATCTCGGCACCGGCCGGTGTGCGGGAAGTTGCGTTTTCCAGCAGGAGTTCTCCAGAGGACTGAAAAGCCTTCCGCTGCCAGTCGGCAAGCGAACCTCCGCGCAGTACCAGCGACATGGCATCCGGCAACTGATTCCATTCACCGTGGACGGTGAGTCCGGTGACGATACCCGCCGGGGTCAGAACGATGAGTCTTGAGCGATCGGGTGAGGCCAGCGTCACGGTGGCTCCGGAGACGTCCTGTCTGGCGGCTTCCAGTTGCGGCAGGTGGGCAAAATAGCGGACTCGAATCCGCTGTCCGGATGGTTTGGTGTAGTCGCTGACGAGGCAGGGCTGATGATCAACCTGTGCGAGGTAGCGGTAAACGGTGCCCAGTTGTGGCAGTTTGTGGGCTGAGGCGAGTGCGGTGAGAATGGTACTGATGCGTCCGCCCTGCTGCTGGCAGTTGGCCAGCAGGCGTGCATCGAAGCTGAGCACTTCAACGGAGGTCAGTGCCACGGCCTGTTCACGTCGGGGTGTGCCGGCAATAACTTCTGAGTCTCCGAAGAGCAGCCCGGCGCGGATGGTTTCAGAAGGCTGCAGGCTGCCGGGCTGTGACAGTGCCACTTCACCGGCGACGAGGAACCACGCGCAATCGGCAGCCTCGCCCGTATGGTAGATGACTGAGCCGGCGGCGTATTGCCGAAGCGTGCCCTGGGGAATTCGGCGAGGAACGGGTTGCTGGTCAATTTCATCAGCCAGCACTCCGAGTTTGCTGAGCGCATACTGTGCAAGCACACCGAGTTTGTTGATGGCGAACTGTGCGGCTCGGGCTTTCAGCTGACCGGCCGCCAGTTCGTCAGATGACAGCAGTTCGCGAAAGGATGCTCCCGGGAGTACGGCGACCTGCACTTCGTCCAGCGCAACGATCGACGCACTGCGGAACTGGCGTCCTTCCAGAAACGCCTGTGCCCCGATGATCTCGCCCACCTGCTCGACAGTTTCGAGCAGGCGCAGTCTGAGTTCTGTGCCCTGGCTATAAATTCCGCAGCAACCTTTGAGCAGAATGAAGACTTCCGTGGCGGAGTCCCATTCGGACATGAGGATTTCGCCAACCCGGAGATCGCGGAGATCCACCTGTCGGCAAAGTTCGGCGAGTCGTTCCGGGGCGATACTGGTGAACAGGCTGGAGAGCGACTGATGCAGTACCAGGCGAACAGAATCAGAAACGTCAGACATGAATGGCCTGCAGAATGGAGCTTCACTGTTGAGGGGGCTGTGGCTGCTTCAAAAGGGCGGTGCAGATGCCGGCAGTTGCTGTCTTACTGCAGTACTCGATCAATAAACTGCAGGTACTCAACCGTGGCCGGATCATCGGGCCTGCCGAGATCGTCATTCAGCTGGCTGTGGTTGGTGTTTCCTTTGCCAAATGCCCTGGCGGGTATTTCGGCGGCTTCAAGGACATCGGCCAGGCGTCGAGCCTGGGCGTATGTGTCGGGGTTTCCGGAGAAGTACAGCAGCAGAAATGGGGGGATGTGCTTGTCTTTGGCAACGTGGGTTACGGCAGAGAAGCTGACATGTTTTTCCGGGTCGTTGCCGAACTTCTGACGGTGACCAAAGGTAAACATTTTGCCGCCATACAGCATTTGTCGATGTTCAGCGGTGGCGATGATTTTGGGGATGTCATAGGTGTCGCCGTCGACCGGGATGCAGCCTTTCAGAGCTTTGAGGGGAACATCATATTTTTCCAGCCAGCGTTCGTCAGTGCAGAGTATGGCGGCCAGCTGGGCCCCGGCCGAATGACCACCCACAATAATCCGGTCCGGGTCGCCGCCGTGAGTTGCAATGTTGCGACGCACCCACCCCAGTGCAGCGGCCACATCATCGATCAGTTCTTCCATGGTGACGTGTGGCAGCAGCCGATAGTTGGCAGAGACAAACAGCATGTTTTTCTCAGCAGCGACCGCCGGTTTCAGTCCCACATCACTTTTGTCGCCGGCCTGCCAGCCGCCGCCATGAATCCAGAAGATGACCGGTCTGGCTGCCGCGGATTTCTGCTCAGGAACATACACGTCGAGCACGTGGCGTTCGTGGGGCTGATCGCGGTACGGCAGGTTGGAAAGCTTCTGCTGAGAGAATGCGGGGCCGGTGAGTACGAGCGACAACAGGCCGACCAGAGCAGCGGTGCGCATGGATGTTTCCTGAGCGAGGTTGTGTGGGTGGACAGTTACTGAGTTTAT
>SXXK01000024.1 GCA_005791255.1 Planctomyces sp. | reverse complement strand
GTGGGGTGGGGTGGGGTGGCGTGGGGGTTTCTGGACGATTGGTTCGGATGATCAATACGATGTGGTACTGTTTACGCCTGATGTTGTGTCTGTTGTTCTGCGGTGCGGCGAATGCTGCCGGGTGGGCGGGTGATACAACCAGTGCTGAGGACTCCGTGGAATCGCTGCTGCAGCAGCATTGTGTGTCCTGCCATGCCGATGCTGAGCCCGCGGGTGGGCTGTCGCTGCCGGCCTGGGATCCGCAGCAGATTTCAGCTCAGCGTGGTGTCTGGGAACGTGTGCTGCGGCGACTGCAGAATGGTGATATGCCGCCCGGCTCGGCTGTTCAGCCCGAGCCGCGTCTGTCTCAGGCGGCCGCTGCTGAGCTGACGGCCGGACTGGATGCAGCGGCTGCGCGGCAGCCGTTCAGGGGCCCCGTCGAAACGCTCCGCCGGTTGACTCGGACTGAATACCGCAACGCCGTTCGGGACCTGCTGGCGATCGAGATCGATGCCGCCGCTCTGCTGCCGGCCGATGAATCGAGTCATGGTTTTGACAATATCACGGTGACGGGACTGAGCCCCACACTGCTGAGCCGGTATATTGCTGCGGCGGAAAAGATCAGTCGGCTGGCACTGGGGCGTCCGGAGCTGAGTCCGGGGGGTGAAACTTTTCGAGTACCGGGCGACCTGACTCAGGATCGCATGCGTCCTGTCGGTACGGCTCCGGGTTCCCGTGGCGGTCTGGTTGTGGACTGGCATTTTCCTCGGACCGGTACCTATCAGGTGCAGCTGCGTCTGATGCGGGATCGCAACGATGAGATTGAGGGGTTGCGCGGTCGGCATCAGCTCGATGTGCTGCTGGATCGGCGGAGGGTGCAGCGTGTTGTGATTGAACGCCAGCAGTCGGGGCAGGATGATCGTCTGGTGGACGCAGACCTGATCGCTTCCACCGAGGTGTCGGCCGGGCGACATCGGCTGATTGCGACATTTGCCGACAACGGGAGTCCGCTGCTGGAATCTGATCGACAGCCGCTGAATGTCCATTTTAACTTCTACCGGCACCCCAGACTGGCTCCGGCAGTGGCTGAGCTGGTGATTTACGGTCCGGTGGGTGAATCTGCAGCGGGCGATTCTGCCAGCCGTCGGCGAGTGTTGAAGTCTGTCCCGGCGCAGCCGGATCAGGCGGTGGCGTGTGCCACCGAGACCTTTGAACCTCTGCTGCGCCTGGCATATCGTCGACCAGTGACTTTTGCTGATCTGGCCATGCCGCTGCAGCTGTTTCAGGCTGCTTATGCAGAGACTGAGGACTATGAGGCGGGCATGGAGCGCGGCCTCGCCGGAATCCTTGCCAGTCCCCATTTCCTGTTTCGCGTGGAGCAGACGGCGGACCTGCGGGCGTCGGATGCGACGGCTGCGATTGAACTTGCCACGCGGCTGTCCTTCTTTTTGTGGAGCAGTCTGCCGGATGAGGAACTGCTGTCGGCTGCGGAAAGTGGTGGATTGCTGCAGCCGGAAATCCTGCGGCAGCAGACAGCTCGGCTGTTGTCTGACAGTCGCGCTGCATCTTTGGCCGAGAATTTTGCGGACCAGTGGCTGTATCTGCGGAACCTGCAGGCGGCTGCTCCGGATGCACGTCTGTTCCCGGACGTGGACCAGAATCTGAAGGACGCGATGCGGCGTGAGACTGAGCTGCTGTTTCTGGATGTCCTGCGGGATGATCGCAGTGTTCTGCAGTTGCTGCGTCCGCCGTCGATCTGGCTGAACGAGCGGCTGGCGCGGCACTATGGGATACCGCATGTACTGGGCAGTCATTTTCGCCGGGTGGATGTCAGCCCCGCGGATCACCGGGGCGGGTTGCTGCGACAAGGCAGTGTGCTGCTGGCGACATCGTATGCGACTCGCACGTCCCCCGTGCTGCGTGGGAAGTGGGTGCTGGAGAATCTGCTGGGGTCACCGTCCCCGCCTCCGCCTCCGGGCGTGTCGGATCTGGCTGATAATACGGTGGCTGCCAATTTGTCGGTGCGTGAGCGACTGGCGGCGCATCGTGAAAACGCAGCGTGCGCGATCTGCCATGACCGGATTGATCCGGTGGGCCTGGCTTTGGAGAATTTTGACGCGGTGGGCCGCTGGCGAACGCAGGAGCAGGAGCAACCGGTGGTGGCTGATGGTGGTTTGTCAGGTGTTGGTGGGTTTACGGGGGTGGACGGTCTTGAGCAGGCATTACTGCAGCGTCCCGACCTGTTTGTGCGGACGTTGACAGAGAAGCTTCTGGTTTACGGTCTGGGGCGGGGGCTGCAGCCTGAGGATGGTGCAGCGGTCAGGCAAATTGTGCGGCAGGCTGCTGCAGACGATTACAGGTTTGCGTCAATTGTGCAGTCAATTGTGGCCAGCGTTCCGTTTCGGAAATAGGTGTTGCGAAAGTTTGCAGAGGTGGGGCGATGTTTAGAAAACAACTGCCGCGGCGAACGCTGCTGCGTGGTGCGGGTGTGTCGCTGGGATTACCGCTGCTGGATGCGATGGTGCCGGCGCTGACGGCTCGGGAGCGTACGGTGGCCTCGCAGCAGCAGCTGCGGAGGCTGGGTTTTGTGTACATTCCGATGGGGTGTGATCACAGCCGCTGGACTCCGGCGCCCGGGCCACAGCTGGCGACACTGACACCCATTCTGGAACCGCTCGCAGGTGTGCGACAGCAGGTTTCCGTGTTGAGCGGTCTCGAACTGCGGAATGCCTGGCCGGGGACTCATGCGACATCCAACACATCGTTCCTGAGTGCCGCGCGAGCAAAGCGAACGGAGAGTAACGATTATTATCTGGGCACAACGGTGGATCAGATTGCCGCAGCGACTCTGGGGCGTGACACGCCGCTGCCATCACTGGAATTGTCCATGGACCTGATTGCGGCCGTCGGACAGTGCGACAACGGCTATGCGTGTGTGTACCAGAATTGTCTGTCATGGTCGTCGCCGACGACGCCGCTGCCGCCCGAACCGCATCCACGACTGGTTTTTGAGCAGTTGTTTGGCGAGGGCGGGGGATCGGGCGCAAGGCGTGCAGCCCTGCGTCGGCGCGCCAGTCTGCTGGACGCGGTGCGTGGGGAGTTTCAGCGGCTGAAGCAGTCGCTGGGGCCTGCTGATCAGCAGCGGGTGGAGGAATATCAGGCGGCCGTACGGGACGTGGAACGCCGCATTCAGCGGGCTGAGGGCGCGACAGCCGATGACCACCTGCCGGATCTGGATCGACCGCGGGGCGTGCCGGCACTTTATAGTGAGCACGCGAAGCTCATGTTCGACCTGCAGAGGCTGGCCCTGCAGGCGGATTTGACTCGAGTGATTACCTTTCAGATGTCGCGTGAAACCAGTAACCGGACGTATCCGGAGATTGGCGTGTCAGAGCCGCACCATCCGCTGACCCATCACGGCAACGACCCCGCGAAGATAGCGAAGGTGGCCGACATTAATCGGTTTCATATGTCCCTGTTCGCTCAGTTTTTGCAGAGTCTGCAGCAGACGCCGGAGGCTGATGGAACACTGCTGGATCATGTGTTGTATTTGTATGGAAGTGGCATGGGTAATCCCAATCTGCATGATCACCTGAACCTGCCGATCGTGGTTGCCGGCGGTGCGGCCGGTCGCATGCAGGGTGGCAGGCATCTGCAGTTTTCCGAATCGACTCCGCTGGCAAATCTGCATCTGACGCTGCTGGACAAGGCCGGTATTCGTCTCGACAGCTTTGCGGACAGCAATGGGCGGGTGGATGATTTATTCGAGCCGGTGGCGGTGTGAACCTGGAGACTGACCGATGCGGACTCTGCAGATGATTGTCAAACGGATGGGTTTGCTGCTGGCGGTGATTTGGCCGTTATTGCTGACCGCTGCGGCCGCGGCAGAGTGCGGCCGGGATGGTGCGGCGGACTCGGCGTTGGTTGCAGCGGCGGCGGAGTCCGGTGACTGGGCGCGATTGCGGCAGCTGCTGCAGGCTGGCGACTCTGTGCAGGCAGCACAGGCAGACGGAATGACGGCCCTGCACTGGGCGGCACTGCATGGCAGCAAAGATGTGGTGCGGCAACTGCTGCAGCGGGGGGCTGCAGTGGACGCTGAGAACGTTTATGGGGTGCGTCCGCTGTTGTTGGCGTGCGAGAGTGGCGGAGTGGGAGTGGTTGAGCAGTTGCTGGGTGCGGGAGCCGATGCGGGAGTGTCCGGGGCGGGTGGCGAGTCGATGCTGATGGTGGCAGCACGAGCCGGCCGAGTGCAGGCTGTGAGGTCGCTGCTGGCAGCGGGAGTTCCCGTGGATGGGCGGGACAGAAACCAGCAGACAGCGTTGATGTGGGCGGCTGCGGAGGGGCATGTGGCGGTGGTGCAGCAGCTGCTGGAGGCGGGGGCAAATGTGGGGGCCAGGACCGCAGCCGGCTGGAGTGCGCTGTTCTTCGCGGTGCGTGAGGGGCGGACTGAGACCGTGCGATTGCTGTTGTCACAGGGGCTGGATGTCAATGCTCCGCGGACTTCTGACAAACGTCCTCCGGGTCCCAATCCGCTGTTGCTGGCGGTATTGAACGGGCATTTTGAAACGGCTGCTGCTTTGCTTGAGGCGGGCGCCGATCCGAATGCTCAGCCCACGGGTCACGGAGCCTTGCATGCGGTGGTTTGGGTGAGACGTCCTGTGCGTGGTGACGGCGATCCTCCGCCGGTCGGTTCCGGGCGTCTTGGTTCGCTGGAGTTTGTGCGACTGCTGGTCCAGCGGGGCGGCGATGTGAATCTGCGGGTGCGGCAGGGCGTTTCGGGGTTTGCGGATTTCACAACAACCGGGTGTACGGCGTTTGTTCTGGCGGCTCAAACGGGTGATCTGCTGCTGCTGGAGCTGCTGCTGGAACTGGGAGCGGATCCGCGGATCCCGAATGAGGATGGGGCCACGGCAGTGCTGGCGGCGGCCGGGGTGGGAGATTTGGGCAGTGGTCTGGAGGCGGCAGGGTCTGAGACTGAGGCGATCGCGGTGATCCGGCGTCTTGAAGCTCTGGGGCTTGATCTGAATGTGGCTGACGAGAACGGCGAGACGGCGCTGCACGGTGCGGCTTATCAGAACTGGCCGCTGCTGATTGAGTATTTGGACGGCCGGGGTCTGAAGCCGGAGGTTTGGAATCGTCCGAATCGCTGGGGTTGGACGCCGCTGATCATTGCTCACGGGTATCGGGAGGGCAATTTTCGACCGGATGCGGCGACGATTGCCTGTCTTGAGCGTGTGATGCGGGCGCGGGGGCTGGCGATTCCGCAGGATCCCGGTCGGGATGTCGAGGCGAACCAGCAAAGCTGGGATCGCAAACCAAAGACGAAATAGTGGCCGTCACGGCAAATCCGGGCTGTTTTTGTGTGGCTTTCGGGCAACAAAGCCGCAGTTTTGACGTGATTTACTGCCGTTCGGACGATTGCCGGGCGATTTTGCCTGCAAATGGCGGGGGGCCTGATCTGCGACGACGTGCGGGAATTCGCCTGTCGCCCGGGCTTTTTCCCCTCAAAAAGTCTCGCAAGAATCACCGATTTGCCTGATAATACAAGCGTAAGATTTTTTTCGGGGCCTGCTTGAATGCGGAGACAGGCGGATGCGTCGTCGTGGATTTACGTTGATTGAACTGCTGGTGGTGATTGCGATCATTGCCATTCTGGTGGCGTTGCTTTTGCCAGCGGTGCAGCAGGCTCGTGAGGCCGCTCGCAGGACTCAGTGCAAGAACAACCTGAGGCAACTGTCGATTGCGGTTCACAACTATCATGATACGCACAAGGTGTATCCGTTCGGAAAGGGCGCCAGCTACCCGGGTGCTCCTGTGTACGCGCGCTGGTCACAGCATGCGATGCTGTTGCCGTACATAGAGCAGGCCAACCTGTATCAGTCGATTGATTTCAACAACCCCCCGGAGACTCCGGGGATGGGTGGTGTGATCAATTTTATGCCGGCGTATGTCAGTCCGGCGGGTATCAATGCTGCGGCCAGTCGCACATCAGTGCCCACATTTTTCTGTCCGTCAGATCTTGGTGTTACTGATCCGTGGAAGGGGCAGAACAATTATGCGGCGAACCAGGGTGGCTGGTTGTGTGATCGCAGTGACAGCCCGGGCATTGGCAGCGACACGGCTCCTGCGGAACTGCAGACGGGCGTGTTTTACTATCTCAGCAAGTGCAGTGCGCGGGACATCACTGACGGCATGAGCAATACGGCGTTTTTCAGCGAGCGAATTCGGGGTCAGGGGCGTCCGGATCCAAAATCGGATCTGCTGGTGATTCCGCATCAGACCAGTCTGGATGCCACGTTTCAGGCCTGTCGCGCTTTGAATCCGCTGACGGCGACTCCGCTGACAAGCAAATGGGGTTACAGCTGGGTGATGGGCGAGAACTGCTGTACTCAGTACAACCACGTGGCGGTTCCGAATACAACTTCCTGTGCGGGCACAGGTTTTCCGGGATCGATGACGAATATGGCAATGCAGGTTTCTGCCAGCAGTCGACACACGGGTGGTGTGCAGGTGATGATGGGTGACGGTTCGGTGCACTTCTGCAGTGAGAACGTGGATTTGGGTGTTTGGCGTGCCCTGGGAACTCGGGGCAGCGGTGAAGTGGTGCAATTGCCATTTTGAAACTGTGGGTTGGGGCGATGGGGATTTCCGTGGGAGCTTCTGCAGATGGCCTCAACCAGTGCGAAGCCGTTGAATGTGCAGCCCAGTATTTGGCGGCGTTCGCTGTCTGTCTGGCAGCGGGTGTTGCTGTTATGCGTGGTGTTGCTGCTGGCCGGCTGGAGCTGGTGGGGTGGTGAAGCGGGTGCGGTTCGCAGTGAGGCGGAGTTTATTCCCGCGGAAGCGGTGTGTGAGGCGGCTCTGCGGCAGGTATTTGACGCGTGGGTTGCGGGCGCTGCAGCGGGACCGGTAGCGGGCACGGCGCCCGTGGTACACGTCACCGATTCGACTCGTGTGAAACAGCGTCCGCTGCTGGCGTGGGAGATTCTGGGCCGTGTGCCAGGGAATGCTCCAGGCTGCTATGCGGTGCGCCTGCAGCTGGATCAGCCGCGGGAGGAGCGGCGTGAGCGTTATGTGGTGATCGGCATTGATCCGTTGTGGGTGTTTCGCCATGAGGATTATGATTTATTGATGCACTGGGAGCATCCGATGGAGCCGGTGAGTGGCGAGTCGCGGCCGGCGGTCAGCGGGGAGCAGCAGTGATGAGTGCAGATGCCGGGGACGGGGGCGATACGGATGGGGGTGATGCTGGTTTGGAACGTCAGGCACTGCGTGCGGGCTGGTGGCTGCAATTTCTGCAGGTGAGATTGCGGTTTGTGCTGCTGGTGGCTCTGACGGCGCTGGTGATGGCGCAGTGGGATCGACTGCAGCGGACGGTGGGTGGGTTGTTGCTGCGAGTTTCCGGGCAGCAGTTGTCCGGAGAGATTGCGTCGGACCATGAGTATTTTTGTCCGATGGATCCCGGTGTATTGTCGGCGTGGCCGGCGATCTGTTCGATCTGCAACATGGATTTGGTACCGCGCAGGAAGGGTGATGCCGAGTTGCTGCCTGAGGGTGTCGTGGCACGGATGCAACTGAGTCCTTTCAGGATCCAGCTGGCCGGTCTGCGAACGACGGTTGTGGCGGCCTGTCAGTCGCCGCTGGTGCTGACGTTGCAGGGCGTGCTGCGGATGAATGGGTCAGTGGAAAGCGGCCAGTGGCTGGAGTTGCCGGTCTCCCGGCAGGACGTCTGTGCGTTTGCCAAGCCTGTCGGGGTGTTGGTCAGCAGTTCGGTGTTTCCGGATGGGGTGTCGGGGACAGCGGTGTGCGTTGTGGATGGTGCTGCTGCCGTGCCATTGGTGCGAGTCAGCCTGGCGGAGCCGCTGCGGGAATTGCCTGAAGGTTTGCTGGCAGTGACCGTGCGGGCTGAGGTTGCGGCGACGAAACTGCTGAGTGCGGAGCAGCGTGGTATGCTGGGTGAGCGGACTTTGCTGCAGGTGCCGACTTCGGCGGTGGTTGAGCATGGCGAGTCGCAGTTGGTTTATGTGCAGACCATGGCCGGGATGTTTGACGGTCGTGTGGTGCAGTTGGGTCCGCGAACCGGGTCCGCGTATTTGGTGATTGGGGGACTGGACGCTGGCGAGCAGGTGGTGTCGACGGGTGCGTTTCTGGTGGATGCTGAAGCGCGGTTGAATCCGGCGCTGGCGGTGGGGTATTTTGGTGCGGATCAGCCGGCGCTGAGTTCGGCAGCAGCACTGGCGCCGTTGAAGGTTGCTGCCGCGAAGTCGGGAGTGCGGGTCCTGTCTGAGTCTGAGCTGGCGCTCGCGGAGGCTCAGGGGAAGTGCCCGGTCACTGACCTGTCACTCGATTCCATGGGAGGCCCGGTGCCTGTGCGAGTGGGGGAACGAACGGTGTTCATCTGCTGTGCGGCGTGTGAGCGAAAGCTGCTGAAGGAACCGGAGAAATATCTGGCAAAGCTGCCTCCTCCGGTGGCTGGCCCCTGAAACGTGTTGCTGACGAACAGGGGACGGTGATTCTGATGCTTCAGGCGATCATTCGATTTTCGGTGCGGCGGAACGTGGTGGTGCTGCTGGCTGCGCTGCTGGTGGCAGTAGTGGGAGTGCTGTCCATCCGCAGGACTCCGATGGATGCCGTTCCGGATTTGTCTGAGAACCAGGTGATTGTGTTTGCGGAGTGGGCCGGGCATGGACCGCTGGAGATTGAGTCGCGGGTGACTCGGCAAATCTCGCTGGCCCTGCAGGCCTTGCCGCAGGTAACTGCTGTGCGTGGTTCCAGCGACATGGGTTATTCGCTGGTGCATGTGATTTTCGAGGATGCGGTGTCTCCGCAGCGGGCTCGTGCGGTGCTCAGGGAGCAGCTGGCGGGGTTGGCTGCGGAACTGCCGGCGGGAGTGATTCCGCAGTTGGCTGCGGATGGAATCGCGACCGGGCAGATTTATTGGTACACGGTGGAGTCGGGGCGGTCAGATTTGGCGGAGCTGCGTCGAATTCAGGACGAGCAGATTGCTCCGCTGCTGGCGACGGTTCCGGGTGTGGCCGAGGTGGCTTCGGTGGGTGGTGTCCATGCCGAGGTACGGATCCAGGTGAATCCGACGCTGCTGGTGCAGCACCAACTGACACTGTCGGAACTGACTCGGCAGCTGCAGTCTGCCGAGACTGCTGGCGGGCAGGTGCTGCAGAAGGGTGGGGCGGAGTACGTGCTGCAACTGCGCAGCATACCCGGGGAGGACACTGAGCAATTGCTGGAACGCTGGCGTGAGCGAGTGATTCGCTGTGGCGATGGTGCGGTGGTCCTGCTGGGATCTTTGGGAGACGTGTCATTGTCAGCAGCGCCGCGTCGGGGGGCTTTTGAAAAGGACGGTTCCGAGTGTGTGGCGGGAATTGTGCACATGCGGCATGGTGGCAATGTGCCTGAGGTCACGGGGGCTGTGGTGGAGAAGCTGGCGGAGATTGGCGGATCGTTGCCGGCAGATGTGCGGATTGTGCCATGTTATGATCGTCGACCTCTCATTGGTGGAGCTGTGCGTACAGTTGCCAGGACTCTGGTGGAGGCTCTGGCGATAGCGGCGATCTGCGTGCTGATAGTACTGCGACATGTTCGTTCGTGGCTGGTGATTGCAGTGACTTTGCCGATGTGTGTGCTGGGAACGTTTGCGGCGATGCTGGTGTTGCAGGCGGCGGGGCTGCTGACGATTCAGACAAACATTATGTCGCTGGCGGGGATAGTGATTTCGATCGGCGTGCTGGTGGACTCATCGATCGTGATGACTGAGAATGTGATGCATCGTCTGCAGCAGCGATTTGGTGATCGTCCGGTGCAGGGAGAGATTGGTGAGGACGTGGTGGCGGCATGTGCGTTGGTGGGCCGTCCGGTCTTCTTTTCGATTCTGGTGATGCTGGTTTCCTTTGTGCCGGTATTTGCTTTGGGGGGCATTGACGGACGGATGTATGGGCCGCTGGCGTGGACGAAATCTTTGGCACTGGTCGCGGCGGCAGTTTTGGCAGTGACTTTGGTGCCGGCGCTGGCCAGCCTGCTGGTGCGGGGGCGACTGCGTGAAGAGACTGACAGTGCTGTGGTGCGGACGCTGCTTTCGGTGTATCGGCCGCTGCTGAATGTGCTGCTGGATCGCCCGTTGCCGCTGGTGGTGGTGCTGTGCGGGACTCTGGTTCTGGCGGCTGCACCTCTGGGCAGTGTGGTGCTGCGACTGGGTGTTTTGCTGGGTGTGTCGGGGTGTGTGCTGATGGCGGGAACCTGGCGCAGTGCGGTGGTTTGTGCAGTGGGGCTGGTGCTGCTGGGGGCGGTGGCTGGCACAGTGATGAAACCGATTGGTACATCGCTGCGGATGCCGCTGGACGAGGGCATGGTGATGGACATGCCAATTACGGTGCCGCGGGCGTCGATCACGCAGTCACTTGATGATATGAAGGCGAGGAACATGGTGCTTTGCCGGTTCCCTGAGATTCGGATGGTGAGTGGCAAGGCCGGCCGGGCGGATACTCCGTTTGACCCGGCACCGCTGGATATGATTGAGAGCATGGTGGAATTTTTGCCAGTTGGGTATTGGCCGGCGCGGCGGATATCGTCGGAGGATGGTCGTGCGATGGCCGGAGAGCTGGTGCGGGAGCTCGTGGCAGCCGGAATGATCGACGCGGTGGACGATGCCGGGCTGCGGCAGTTGGTGGATGCTGCTGTGGTGCGTTTTGATGCGGTGCAGCGTGAGACGGCGTGGCAGCTGCAGCAGGCGTTTCGTCGTAGTTTGCGGCAGCGGCTGGGGGCTGTTGCGCTGGAACTGGCGGCAGAACGCTGGCGTGGTCGCGGGGAGTTGGTGCGCAGTCTGCAGCCGGCGGACACGGGGCTGGTGCAGAATGGTGTTCCGGCTGAGTTTCTGCGTGATCTTGAGATGTCGCCGGCGATTCTGACGGTGGCTTCCTGGCTGAGGGCCGCACGTGATGTACTGCGGCAGCGAGAACTGGTTCCGGACGTGCCGCTGGGCTCGGGAGCGGGCCTGCTGTCAGGATGGTGGCGTTCTGGATCCGGGGGACTGGCGGTTGAGGATGCTGAGGCTGCGCTGGTGCGGGTGCAGTCGGTGTCGAAATCGGCGTGGTCGGAGTTTACGGTCAGTCTGAATCTGACGCTGCAGCGGCGTGCGGTGCCGACTTTTCTGCAGTTGGTGTGTGACGAGGTTTTTGCGAATGTCGTGGTGCGGGATGAGCGTCTGCGGAAGATGCGGGAGCAGATTTTGAAGATTCGTGGCGCTCGGACAGGCGGCCATGCGGGTGGTGTCCACGAGCATGGTTTGGCGGGTTACGGCGAGCTGCCGTTTGCCGATCCGGTACCGGCGTTTGACCGGCTGCGGCAGGGGTTGATTGAACGCTGGTCAGGGCGAGTGCAGTTGCAGGCACATACGGCAGAATCGCTGACCGGGTTTGGTGGTGAGCTGGATCAGGCGGTGCAGATGCCTGGCTGGACCAACGTGTTGACTCGACCGATTCAAAATCGTGTGGATATGCTGGCGACAGGTGTTAACAGCGAGGTTGGTGTGCGTGTGCAGGGGCAGGATCTGGAGCAGGTGGTGCTGGTTTCTGAGGAAGTGGCGGCGATTCTGCGTGAGCTGCCGGGAGCGGCCGATGTTGTGGCGGATCCTGTGCGTGGCAAGGGTGCGATTGAGGTGATTCCTGATGCTGGGCGTGCAGCGGCATTGGGAGTGACTCAGGAGGATCTTGCTCAGGCAGTGGAGCATGCGTTTACGGGGCGTGTGGTGGGAACGGCGTCGTGGGGTTCAGGGACATTACCGGTGCGGTTAAGCCTGGGCGTGGCGGGCGAACTGGCGGATGAACAGACAGTGCGTCGGCTGCCCCTGGCGGCTGCGCTGGCGGGTGGTGGCAGCGTACCGCTGGATGCGGTGGCGGAGGTGCGGTCGGTGGAGGGCCCGGCGACGGTGAAGAGCGAGAATGGCTGGCTGCGAAATTATGTGCGACTGAATGTGCGGGACCGGGATCCGCAGGAGTTTGTGCGACAGGCGCAGCGGGTGGTGGGAGCCAGACTGGGGCAGCGGCGGGGAATTGTGCTGGAGTGGACGGGTCAGTTTCAGCATGCGGCAGCAGCTCGACGGCGAATGCTGTTGCTGATCCCGACGGTGATTGTGCTGATTTTTTTGATCCTGCTGTGGACGTATCGGGACCTGGCGGATGCGGTGATTATGCTGTTGACGGCTCCGGGGGCCCTGGCTGGTGGTGTTTTGTGTCAGTGGCTGCTGGGATATCCATTTTCTGTGGCGGTCGGTGTCGGGTACATCGCGTGTTTCGGGATGGCGGCATCGACGGGCGTTGTGATGCTGGTGTATTTGCGGGAGTCAGTTGCCGCGGCAGGTGGTTTGGCCGGGATGACAGCGGAGCAGTTGCGGCAGGCGGTGTTTCGTGGTGCGGTGCAGAGACTGCGTCCGAAACTGTTGACGGAAGCCACGACACTGCTCAGTCTGGCTCCGATTTTATGGAGTACCGGGACGGGTGCGGACGTGATCCGCCCGATGGCAGCTCCGGTATTGGGTGGAGTACTGATCGCGGACGAAATTATTGACCTGTTACTGCCGATTCTGTTTTATCGGGTGCGATTGCGGCGACTGCAGCGTTTGCGTCAGAGCAATGGTGACGGGTCCGGGGGTTGAAGTCAGGGAGGGATTGTCTGTGAGGATTGAGAAGATGGGGAATGGAGCAGGTCGGCGCTGCTGGCTGCGGTGGGGACTTTTGTGCCTGATGACAGCGGGATGTGGTTCGGGGGCAGGTCAGTATTTGCCGCCGGAGGAGGCTGCGCGAGTGGCACTGGAGTCGGCACTCACGTCGTGGAAATCGGGTGCGAAGCTGGCAACGATTACGACGGGGCCTGTCCCGGTGGACACGTTTGACGCGCGGTGGCGTGACGGGAAGGTGCTGGAGAGCTTTGAAATTCTGGGGTATGAGTCGGTGGAGGACCGTCCGACATTTCGAGTGCGTGTGGGGCTGCGGGGTGAGGGTGTTGTGGAAGACACCTTTGTGATTGTGGGGAACAATCCGCTGCTGGTGTTTCGGAAGCAGG
>SXXK01000231.1 GCA_005791255.1 Planctomyces sp. | reverse complement strand
GTTCAAAGCGCATTCCCTGGCTGGTCAATCCGGTCATGGTGAAGGAATTTCAGTGTCGTGAATTTGGCCGTATGCACTGGCTGCTGCGACTGGTGGCCGGCTGCGCTGTGCTGTCACTGCTGCTGACCCTGGCATCGGCCAAAGGTACCGAATCGCGTGGTGTCGAATTCACTGGCGCTTTGATTATTGTGCTGCAGGTTGCGCTGATTGTGCTGCTGACGCCGGGCCTGGCAGCCGGCATGATTGCCGGTGAGCTGGAAGGCGGCAGCTGGAATCTGCTGCGGGCCACACCGCTGGGGCCTGCGAGGATTTTGTCCGGCAAACTGATCAGCGTACTGCTGACGCTGGCGCTGCTGCTGTGTGCCACGCTGCCGGGATACGCCGTGATCATGCTGATTAAGCCAATTCTGAAGCCCCAGGTGGTTCAGGTGCTGGGGTGTCTGGTGGCATCGGCGATTCTGGCGATGCTGATCAGTGCAGCGGTCAGCAGTCTGTTTCGCTCGACTGCGATTGCAACGACGGTGGCATATGGAGTGCTGATTGCTCTGTTTGGCGGAACGATGCTGGTGTGGGTGAATCGGGATGCACCTTTCGGGCACGGCATGGTCGAAAACACACTGCGGCTGAATCCGATGGCGGCAGCATTGAATGCCATGCAGGCTCAGGGATTCACCAGCTACAACCTGCTGCCATCGGCCTGGTATGTGGCCGGAGTTTCTTCCGTACTGCTGCTGATTCTGTTGTTCGTACAGACCCTGCGACTGACTCGACCGGATTAAACACATGGAAAGACTCCTGGCTCTCATCGCTATTGCTCCAATCCTGTTCTGGCTGATCGCCGCCCTCGTTTTCGGGGTGATTGGGTATCGTCTGGGCGGGCAGAAGGAGGCTGCGTGGGAAGGTTTTTTCTACGGACTTCTGTTTGGTCCTGTGGGGGTAGTGTTTGCCGGCCTGCTGGATCGTCGGAACGGCTGTCCGGAGTGCGGTGAGAGGTTTAACGGCCGACCCAATCGCTGCGGTGCCTGCGGTACGAAATTTCAGTGGAACGGAAACACGGCAGTTTTTTCTGCACCCGAAAATAACTGACCTTCGCCGTGCATTTTCGCATTCGTCGCTCGTATCTGGTGCTCGGTATTCTTTGCACGGTGGCAATTGCTGTGCTCGGTGGGTTTTCGGTCATTGGAGCCGCCCTGAACCTCGATGGATCCTTTCGTTATCCGCTGCCGACGGCTGTTGGCCTGGGCTGTTTCTGGGGCGCCTGGTTTCTGGCTGCGGTGTATACGATCGCCTTCGCCTGCCGTGATCAGCTGACGGTAACTGCCGAACAGCTTACTCACAAGGGCGTCTTCCGCACCCACACAACTCCGGTTGCCGCAATCACCGCCGTGGAATGGATCCGCAATCCCAATCGAGTTGTTGTGCGGTATCCGCGCGGGCGCATCAAGCTGGATTTTGACGGCTATGCTCCGGACGCGCGGGCACAGCTTGTGCAGCAGCTGCGTTCGCTGACTGCGGCCGAGCTGCAGTCCGGCTGGGCAGCCTTCGAGGCATCGCATTTGCGGCACTATCGGCCGGCACACAGGTCTCGCGGCGCGGCGCTGGTCTGTCTGCTGATGTATGCGGCACTGGCTGCCGGCGCGGGTTATGGCTGGCGGTGGCAGCTGGGGTGGCCGTTTCTGCTGGTGTCGGCGGGTTCCGGGCTGGCTGCGTTCTGGTATCTGGTGGGGATCGTCAGATTTGTGCCGGACGATCGGCCTGCAGCAGACCCCTCTGAGCCTGCTCAGCCAACAGCATCGCGTGGGTGATGACCTGTGCGCGCCAGCGAGGTGATTTGGGGCAGTAGAGTTCAGTCAGTTGCATTCTGGCCTGCTCCAGTGCTGCTGCATCGGCCGCTGCCCAGTGGAACAGCTGATTTTCGGTTCGCAGTGCTGCCAGCAGCCTGAGCGGTGGGTACGTGCCGAATTCTGCGAAGGCAAACAGATAGTTGGGGGCCAGGTCGCGTGCCATGCACCAGCGTCCGAAGCTGCCGCGAACCTCGTATGAGATTCCGCCGGTGCTGGTGGATTCGAAGGAGCCTGCTCCAAACCAGTCGGTCAGCCATTGATGCTGCAGAGCTGTCGGGGGATAATCAACCAGCAGGCGGCATTGTCCGCTGCGGCCCAGGCCCGTGTGCAGATCCAGGTGACAGACGTGAGTACTGTGGGCCAGCCAGCGTGGCAGATGCTGAGCCAGCAGCAGCTGTGATTTTGAGGCCGTGGCACCGCCGAAGAACAGTCCCCTGGGGAAATCGTACTGACCTCCGGCGACAGCCTGCCGCAGACCGGCAGGGCCATGGCGACCGAGCAGTCGCAGGAAGCGGATGGCCAGGCGGTTTCGTGAGAGTGACGGCAGCCGCGGATTCAGCAGTGGATCCAGTTCGGCATAGCCGGGCGGAGCCCCGGCAAATGATTCGTAGGGCAGCAGAAAATTGCGATTCTGGTCCACATTGTTTTCGTCAAACCGTCGGCGGTATGCGAAGCCGAAGGGGTTGACAGCATGCAGGAACACGCAGCGAATTTGGGGAGCAGCGCTGTTGTTTGCAGCCCAGTGCTCAAGCAGTGCGGTCTGCACGGCCGACCCGAAAAACCCCTCCACACCGTGGACCCCGGACGAGATGACGAGGACTTTGTCGGGAGGCTGCAGCGGCGAGCAGGCCACGTCGATGGTCAGTTCTGAGCCATCCGGCCCGGTCACATCGACCGGCACAGACTCCAGCTGCCAGCCGAGTGCCGCGGCAGCATCGCGAAAACGCCGGCGTGCCTCCGAGTAATCTGCGGAGAAGCTGGTCACGGACCCCTGCATGGGGCGGAAGCCTTTCGTGATTCCGAATAAGCACAACTGTCACCGAGTAATCGCCAAAGTTTACCCGCGCCGTCCGGGAACGGTAGCGAACCGCCCCTCCCTGTCAGCCTCGTCCGATTGTCGCGTTTCGCTCCGCGAAACGTACGTCCCTTACCGCCTCCGCCGACACCTTCGCGCAGCCAAAAACGACCTCGGGAGGGCGAAGCTCCAGCTGAGCCGGGGTGTTCTTTTTTAACCACAGAGCACCCGGTGCTGTTGCCTGGCAGGTTCTGAGGACAGATTGGCAACGGCTGGTGAACCTGCGGTGTTGCAG
>SXXK01000230.1 GCA_005791255.1 Planctomyces sp. | reverse complement strand
TCCTGTCACACACCCCCAACGCTGCCCGCCTTGTTAGTGTTGAACCTCACAGCCCGCATCCTGATTCCTTTTCCTGGCTCTTCCTAAGGTCTCCACCGTGGGCAACTCCAGCAACCGCCCGGCATTCCGCTGGCTTCGCGGCTATGCTCTTGATCCGGCTGTCAGCCTCTCGTTCGGCTCCTACCGCTTCAATGAACTCACGTATCAGGTGCGCTGGGAACAGCTGGAAACTCGCACCCGTGCCGCTGGTGCACCCTCCGTCCCTACCGGCGAATA
Organism: Planctomyces sp.; assembly: GCA_005791255.1. Taxonomy (GTDB): domain Bacteria; phylum Planctomycetota; class Planctomycetia; order Planctomycetales; family Planctomycetaceae; genus SXXK01. The sequence goes on along the minus strand of SXXK01000230.1, from coordinate 5,189 downwards.
CCTCGAAATCATTGATCTCGATCCCGCTTCGGGCCTCGTCTACGAGCCCGTCGATCTGAATGATCCGGCCGTGCTGGTTCAGGACGGGCTTGAGCCCAACGTGGGCAACCCCCAGTTTCATCAGCAGATGGTGTACGCGGTCATGATGACCACCATCGCGAATTTCGAACAGGCGCTTGGTCGTCGCCTGATGTGGTCCGAACGCTTCGTCCCGGATCCCGGCAGGGCTCGCAAACGTGGCAAAGCCGTCGCCCTGATACCCCAGTTTGTCCGGCGTCTCCGCGTGTATCCTCACGCACTGCGACAGGGTAACGCGTTCTACGACCCTGAGCGCAAAGCTCTGCTGTTCGGATACTTTCAGTCAAAACCGGCCAGTGCCAAACTGCAGCTGCCCGGCCAGACAGTCTTTACCTGTCTCAGCCACGACATCATCGCCCACGAAACGACGCACGCCATACTGGACGGCGTGCATCGCCGCTACATCGACGGGGCTCATCCGGACACGCTGGCATTTCACGAAGCGTTTTCAGACCTCGTCGCTCTGCTGCAGCACTTCACATTCCCCGAAGTGTTACGCGGTCAGATTGCCCAGACCCGCGGCGACCTGCAGCAGCAGAATCTGCTCGGCCAGTTAGCGATGGAATTTGGTCAGGCCACCGGCAGCTACGGCAGCCTTCGCGATGCCCTCGGGCAGTACGACAAGCAGGGGCACTGGCATTTGAAACAGCCGGACCCGTCCGACTACCAGAACCAGATCGAACCGCATGCTCGCGGTGGTCTGCTGGTGGCAGCGATCTTCGAAGCCTTCGTCACCGTATACCAGTCGCGTGTCGAGCGGATTCGGCGGATTGCCACGGGTGGCTCAGGGATTCTGCCGTCCGGAGCCATTCATCCGGATCTGGTGGAAGAACTGGCGTCCGCTGCAGCTCGCACAGCGGCCGAAGCCCTGCGGATCTGCATCCGGGCACTGGACTACTGCCCCCCGATGGATCTCACCTTCGGTGACTATCTGCGAGCCATCATCACGGCCGATTCAGACCTCGTTTCCATCGATGACAAAGGCTATCGCGTGGCCTTCGTCGAAGCCTTCCGACGCCGCGGCATCAGTGCTGCCGGCGTTCCCAGCATGGCTCTGGAAGACCTCGCCTACCCCCGACATCCCCTCGGAAAAGACAACGCCACAAGCGAAGCCATTGCCGAATTTCTTCGCGAATTCGCCGGCAAAGTCGGTTACCTGACGGACCGCGAACAGATCTTCAATCAGACCCAGCGATTCATCGATGGCCATCGTGAGGACCGTTACTCCGGGCTGCACGATCTGATTGACAAACTGATCGCCGGCGGAGCCTCCGCGAAGTTTCACAAAATCACCGGACTGATGTTCCCGAAAGATCGAAAAACCTGCGAAAAGCAGGGCATCGAATGGGGCTATCTGTCAGATAAGCTGGCCAGCTACGCCGTTGGAAACATTGCACTGGCGCGACGCTCGGCACCGGACGGACGCATTCTCAACCACGTGATTGTCACGCTCGCCCAGAAACGCGGTGTCACATTCATCAAAGATGATGGAGAAAAGTGGCGGATCCACAAAACAAAATGGTTTGTTCCGCGTGACGATGGCACAGTCCCGGGCAATCCCGGCGAATGCATGACGTTCCGTGGCGGATGCACCCTGATCTTCGACCTCGATGACCTGACGCTGCTGTACGCCATCAGCAAACCGCTCGATGACGAAAAACGTATGCTGCTGCAGTTTGACTACACCAACGGAAGCCTCAGTTCAGCACCTGCCATGTACTTCGGCAGTGACTCACTCCAGGCCGCTGTCGGACCATTCGCAATGATGCATACTCATGTCCCCGGTGAAGGAGACTGTCATGGCTGCTGATTCTGTCGTCGATGCCATCAAAGTTCGGATGTACCGGCACGGATTCGGTGACTGCTTCCTGCTGTCCTTCATGGCACAGGATCGCAAAGTCTATTCGCTGATGATCGACTGTGGCATCAAGCTGAACACCTCCAGCGAAACCGTCCCACCGGAACATATGCTGGCGGATCTCAGGCAGCAGCTCACGCCCGCAGACGGCGATGAGCCCCAGCTCGATGCACTCGTTGCCACCCACGAACACTGGGATCACATTGCCTTCTTTCACCCGGATCGGAAATGGTTCGACGACTTCCGGATTGGCTCTGTCTGGATGGGCTGGACGGAAGATCCTGACGACAAAGAAGCCGTCCAGATCAATTCGCGGCTGCGCAAAGGAGCACGCGCGCTGCAGCAGGCTGCCCGCAAGCTTCGCCACAACAGCTCAAAAAAACCGGCCGCCAGCCGCTCGAAAAGAGAAACAGCACTCGCTGCATTCGGCGACTCCATCGCTGACATCGGCGAATTCTACGGACTGGGGCTGAAATCCGACAGTGGCATCAGCTACCGGCAAGATCAGAAGGTCAGCGGCCAAACTCAGGAGGCCATGGAGCACATCTGCAAACTGGCAAAAAACAGCGGTGGCGGTGCACGATACCTGAAACCCGGAACACTTGTGCCGGCCGCCGACCTGCCGGCCGGAGTCCGCATCTATGTGCTCGGCCCGCCCCGCGACAAACTGCTCAACAAATCCAATCCCTCCGGTGGCGACAACAGAGAGACCTACGGCGAAAAGAAGCCCGCCCACTTCAGCCTCGACGGAAATGGACTGGGCGGCTTCCTCCAGGCAATGAGTCCTGATCAGGACAATGACGAAGACAACGGCAATCCTTTCCGCAAGGGTGTCGGAGTGCCGGTTGACAAAATGTCCAAAGATGCGTGGTTCCGCCGCACTTACATGGATAAAGACCAGCACTACCGGAACATCGACAGTGACTGGCTGAACATCGCCGCCCGGCTGGCACTGCAGCTGGACGGGGCAGTCAACAACACCAGTCTGGTCCTCGCGATCGAAATCATTAAAACCGGCAGCGTGCTGCTGTTCCCCGGTGACGCACAGGTCGGCAGCTGGCTCAGCTGGCATCAGCACGAATGGACCGTCGGCTCCGGCAGTCGCGTCCGCAAAGTGAACGCAGAAGAGCTGCTGAACCGCACGGTCCTGTACAAGGTCAGTCACCACGGCAGCCACAATGCCACACTCAAAGATCAGGGTCTCGAAATGATGACCCACCCCGATCTTGTTGCCATGATCCCGGAACAGGAAAAAAGCTACAACGGTATCATCGATAAGGACTTGCTGAAGGCATTGAATCAACAATGCCGCGGGCGAGTCATCGTGTCCGCAGATCGACATCATAAACCCGAAGACCTGACTAAACAGCAGAGCGCTCAACTGACCGCAGCCGAGTGGAAACGCTTCAAACAGAAACTCCACGTCGACAAAGTCTTCGTCGAATACACTGTGGAATAACCAGTCCATGCCGTCAGCACTCACCGTTTATATCGTTCACCATCCGCAGTCTGACGACACACGCGAAGTGTGTCGTCGGCTGCAGCAGTGGTTTCGACTCAGTGATTCCTCCGGTGCACAAAGCGATGCCGGCCTGCCCGTGTGGTACGGTCGCCAGGTAGCCCCGCTGCCCAAAGTCAGGACCACCCGAAACTCCGCCAAAACGACCTCCCTTGAACCACGATTCCAGTTCGATCCAGTCATCGACTGGGATGCTGCACTGCTGAACGTCGTGATCCTGCTCGTGGACCAGCATTTTGTTGCCTCAACCGAGTGGCGTCAGGCCACCGAACACCTGCTGGCAAAGCTCAACGACCCCGACAGACCACCGCTGATCCTGCCGGTCGCACTGCACGACTCCTTCTACCGCCTGTCGCCTCTGTATAACAGCTGCAACCCCATTCGACTGCTCGATCAGCCGGACCCGGCTGCTGCCACAGTCACACTGCGACGACTTGTCAGTGAAGCTGTCTCCAGACGGCTGCGACAGACATCCGCCGATCAGAACCTGCCACGGCTGAATGTATTTCTCAGTCATGCCAAGGCCGACGGTCGTGAAATCCCCGAACGCATCCGTGACTCCATCAGTCACTTCAGTCAGATGGACGCCTGGTACGATGCCAACGAACTGGCACTCGGCGGCAACTGGCAGCAGAAAATCATCACGGCGGCGGCAAATGATACCGCCGCCATGATCACCGTCGTCACCGACAAATACTCATCCCGCCCCTGGTGCCGTTTGGAAGTCGAAGCCGCCAGGACACCTCAGCCACTCGATCAATCGAACTTGCAGATCTGGAAACTGCAGCCCGCGGTCGCAGTTCACGAATCGGGCAAAGACTGGACTCGCACTATGCAGGCACTGGCCGGGCTGCCCCGCATCGGCTGGCAGCCCCAGCACACCGATGCCTGCGTCGCCGAAATCATCGACCGACTGATGCTTGAAACACTGTTGTCCAGCGCCCATCGACAGGTTGCCAAAGAACTGCAGGCACAGGAACCGCAAAACCCACTGCATCAGCAGTCCGATACCGTTTACATCACCTGGACGCCCTGCCAGTACACGCTCGCCGCACTCCGCAACGCGCTGGCTGAAAATCCCCGGGCCCCCAGGCCCGAACACATCGCACGCATCGTGTACCCAGGTTACGATCTCCGCGCCGCAGAAATCAATGAGCTGAAAACGACGCTGCGAACCTTCAGCGAAAAAACAAAACTGATCAGTTTCGAGGAAGCCTTTCTGCCCCCCGAAACTCCCGCACGCTCTGCCGCCAGACCCAAAGTTGCACTGTCCGGAATCGGTGACAACAGCGAGCTCCAGCCACACGGACTGGGCTGCGAACACCTCGAAGAACTGCTCGCACGACTCACCGTTGCACTCCTGAAAAATAACAGCCAGGTGATCCTCGGAGGTTCCCTGGCGCGACTTGATCGGACGGCCACCACCGCACTCATCGAACTCGCACAAACCTGGATTCCCGAAGAAACTCTCAAACTGGTCTCACTTGGCTATCCGGAAACGTGGCCATTCCAAAACTTCCTGCAGTGGCCCGACTGCGAACAGCTGACTCCTGAACATCACGCGCAGCTTGCCGGTATCTGCCAGATCCGCTCAGTCCCTCCCCGGGAACTCACTGCCGAAACAGACGTCAGCAAACTCGATGCCGCCACCCGCCTGCGTCTCGGAGCTGACTCCACCCGCCTGCTCCGTAAACAAACCACCGAACTGGCCCGGATGCGAGTCATTTTTGGGGG
>SXXK01000229.1 GCA_005791255.1 Planctomyces sp. | reverse complement strand
GGGGTCTTTTGCGTTTTCAGCGATGGCATTCAGCGCAGTCCTGCTGTGCTTCTCGAACCTGCTTTTTGCTCAGGCCAGTTCGACACCGACCGCGATTGTCGCCGACAGAAAGACCTTTGACGAAACAGTCGCTCCGTTCTTACGTAAGTACTGTGCCAGCTGTCACGAAGACAGCAGCAATGAGTCCGGTGTTGTCCTGTCCGGCATCAGTTTTGATCTGGCAGCGGGCGTTGACATGGAGCTTTGGAATACGGTGCTCCGGCAACTTCATCTGGAAGAAATGCCCCCGAGCGACAGTGAGCAACCCGAGCAGCACGAAAGAGATGCTGTGATGCTCTGGATCAATGTGGAATTGAAAAAATCAGGAAACGTTGCTGATCTCTATTCGAAATTGGAAAGCCCGAGCTTCGGCAATTATGTGAATCATGAAAAGCTCTTCAGCGGAGAAATCACGACAGAGGCTTTTTCGCCGGCACGCCTGTGGAGAACGAGTCCTGAAGTTTTCGAAAATGTGAAATCCAGCTACGGGCCGGGGGCGAGGGATTTCAGACAGCCTTTTCCTCTGGAAGGTAAAGTTGGTATCAAGGATTATGCCAACCTTCTTTTTGCAGATTCAGCAGTCGTCAGTGTGTTGATGAGTAATGCGGCTTTCGCTGCGGATGAGCTCGTTAAGCATTCTGCCATCGCTGCTTCGGACTCAAGTCCCACGGATGACATGCTTGCGTCTGCCATCAGCGAACATTTCAGCAAAGTTGTCTATCGAGAGCCCCGAGCAGAGGAGATCAGCAACTACTCAGAGCTGTTCAGAAAGACAGCGAGGGAGGGTGGGAATGCCGAGGCCATGCGGTTGGTTTTTATGGCGGTGATGTTGCACCACGAATCCGTCTACCGAGTTGAGATTGGTCTGGGCGAAGCAGATGCTCATGGTCGTCGAATGTTGTCTGGTACGGAAATGGCGTTCGCCGTTGCTTTTGCCCTGACGGATCGCCGACCTGATACGCAACTGCTGCAGGCCGCCAGTGCGAGGGGGTTGAACAGCAGCGCCGATGTTCGGCAGCAGGTTGAACGCATCCTTCAGGATGACGCGATTGACAAGCCAAGGATATTGCGTTTTTTCCAGGAGTTTTTTGGCTACTCGCAGGCCCATAAAGTCTTCAAGGATGAGGATCGCTCGGGGGGATTTTCCTACTACGGTGAAAATTACCCTGCAATGTACGAACGAGATGCTGATTTCTTCGTCATGAACATCCTTGAAAAGGATCGGGATGTCTTCAGGCAACTGCTGACCTCAAATGAATACTTTATCATTAACAGAGCAACATTTCGGAATACGGTCTACGATTTTTATAAGAAGCACCAGCAGCAGCTTGATGCAGGAGAATATCCGGAAGCCATGCAGAAAGAGCTCCTCGAGAGGCTCAATCTCAGGGGATGGCATGAGCTCAATGCAAAATATAATCTTCACAACTTCAACAAAGGATTTGACGGCAGTGTTGCTGCGATTAAGCAGATCGTGAAGGAACAGTACAGCTGGATGGATACCACAGACGAGCATGTACTTCGGCATCGCATGCAGGCTCTGTATGCGAAATACCCCATGGTTTACGACCTCAGGGATGATGAGCAGGATTTCCTGCTGCCACAACCCTATAAACGACCGAATCGAGCCGGGATGCTGACGCATCCAGCCTGGCTGATTGCCCATTCACTGAACGACAGCACGGACCCGATTCGGCGCGGCAAATGGGTGTGGGAGCGACTGCTGGGAGGCGTCATACCGGACATTCCCATCACTGTGGATGCGTCAATTCCGGAGGATCCTGCAAAAACGCTCAGAGAAAGGCTCAGGAAAACCGAGCAATCTGAGTGCTGGCGTTGTCACAGGAAGATGAATCCGGTGGGGTATACCTTTGAGATTTATGATGACTTCGGACGGTATCGAAGTGAGGAAAGTTTAAGCAACGGAGACATCAGGCCGGTCCATGCCCGAAGTGAGGTTATCGACACAGGTGAGCGGGCGCTGGATGGCGAGTTCAAGGATGCTCTGGAACTGATACACAGGCTGGCTGAATCGGATAAAGTGCGGCAGGTCATGATTCGTCACGTATTTCGCTATTTTTTCGGTAGAAATGAAACGCTCGCCGATTCAAAAACACTGATTGCCGCCGACCGGGCGTACCTGGAAAGTGGTGGCAGTTTCAAGGCTCTTCTGATTTCCCTGCTGTCGTCTGACTCGTTTATTTATCGCAAAACACTTGAGCCGAAGTTGAAGTAGCATCATGAGCCAAACACGACGCAGCACTCTGAAAAACCTTTCACTGGGCGCGGGTGCCTTTCTCCTGGCGCCTTTTCTGCGGCAGGTGGAGATCCAGGCAGAAGGCAATGCGAAGGCCATTCCCAGCCGCTTTGTTTTTGTTGTGAAATCGAGCGGAATCATTGCCGATGGCATAACCCCCGACGCATTCAAGGGCAAAGATTTCAGCAGTGGCCTGTTCAATGCAGATTTGACCAGTGTCGCTTTGCCGTCGTCGTTGCAGCCCCTTGAGCCCTTCAAGGATCAGGTGTCGATCGTTCAGGGGCTTTCAGGGAAAATGTGCCGTGGCGGCCATTCCAGCTGGTTTGGCATGATGGGTGTCTACATGACTGGTGGCGAATTCGATGCGGGGGCGGTGATCAGAGCCACCGCTGATGCAGAGTTGGCCAGGCTGAATCCCGCTCCGTTTAATCATCTGGGGCTGGCAATCAGGGGAAAAGCCTTAAGCTCGGACTACGGCGGGACCATGTATCCCGGAATAAGCGCAGCAGGACCGGGGCAGGAACTGCCCTTTCAGGGGTCTCCCGACATTGCCTACGAACAGCTGTTCGGCTCGGCAGTGTCGTCTGGCAGCGGGGCTGAAACGCGGTTCAGGCTGCAGGGGAATCTTCTTGATTTCATGGTGGAGGATGTTCGGAAGGTTTCGCAGGCGATTCCTTCGTCGGAACATGGCAAGATGGACGCCTACCTGAACGCATTTGAGGAGCTTCAGGTACGTCACAGCAGGCTGTCGAGCATGAAGGAGCAGATAGCGGCAAACGCACCAGGTTACTCTGACAAATTCACTTCCACTGTCGAGGAGGTTCGTCAGGAGGCACAATTTGATCTGGCAGCAGCCGCGTTGATTGCAGGGCTGACCAATGTCGTCACTATCCGACTTGATAATGTCGATATGACCTACAAAAGGCTGGGCATCGATCAGCACAACCATGGCATCGGGCACGACGAAGGTACCAAAAGTCAGACCGAGTACCGTGAGATCATCCAGCGACATCACGCGGAGCTGCTGGCGACGATGGCCCGGAAGCTGAAGGCGGTGCCGGAGGGCGACGGCGACATGCTGGACAACACCATGATCATGTTTCTCTCGGATTCGAGCGATAATCACCATGGGACTGGTCTGGAGTGGCCCTATCTGATTGTTGGCGGAGGCGGTGGCAAGCTCAGGCTTCCAGGTCGTTATCTCCGTTATCCAAAGTATGGTGAAAAGGGCTGCCGGACCATCGGAGACTGGTGGACTACTCTGCTCAATGCCTGTGGCAACCCCATCGAGTATTACGGGAATGAAGATCTTGTGCTGAAGCAGAATGGCTGTTCACACGCCGGACCACTTGAGGAGCTGTTTGTCTGAGCGTGCGGATTGGCAGCTTCCGAGCGACGTTTCAATTGTCTGAATTGTCTGCTCTGCTTAGCATGCGTGGCCTTGGGGATTCAATTCGAGGCAATGATGGGCAGGTGCGTTATGTCGCAGTTTCAGTTTGATCAGGATTCCGGCGGTGTTTACAACCCGTTTGAGGCTGCCAGCACTGAGCAGGCCTCGAGAGACGCCGTGCCGGGACTGCAGCTGCCGCTGGCCAGTCCTGGCAAGCGACTGCTGGGTTCGATTATTGACAGTCTGCTCGGTGCGCTGGCTGTGCTGCCTGGTCTGGTCATCATGGGGGCTGGTGTGTTCAGCGCGTTTTCCGCTGCTGGCGGTCCCGGTGGAAACATGGGGATGCCGCCGGGTGGCTTTGTTGAGGGCGAGTTTCAGGGAGTTGTTATGGAAGGGCCAGGTGCGGACGGATCGGCTGGTTCCACCGGGGAATTGTCGGTGCCGCCAACGGGGGATTTCGGAGCAGGCGGTGGTGGTGGGTTCACCGGCCCGGGACCGGCGCCGGCGATTCCGCCAGGGGCTGTTGGGTCATTGCTGGGTGGCATGGCAGTCATGGGGCTGTCGGTGCTGATTATCTTCGGCCTGCAGATCTATCTGTTGTGTACGCGCAGTCAGTCGGTCGGCAAGATTTGTATGGGGACTCTGATTGTGGATCAGCGAACCGGGAAGCGTGCCGGTGCTGTCTCCTGTGTGCTGCTGCGGTTCTTTTTGCATGGGGTCATCACTTCGATTCCCAATGTGGGCAGTATCTACGCTTTGGTGGATGCCCTGTTCATCTTTCGGAAGGATCGTCGTTGTCTGCACGACATGATCGCTTCGACAGTTGTGGTGGAAGTTCCGCGGTGATGTGATGTCAGCGACGTTTGGTCGAGGGGGCGTGCATGCGGGCTGATCGCATTTCCCGGCGATCAGCCTCCTCCTTCAGTCGCTGTCGTTTATCGTGCTGTTTGCGGCCTTTGCAGAGACCAAGTCGGATCTTTACGAAGCCCCGCTGGAAAAACACCTGCAGCGGCACCAGAGTCAGGCCGTCATTTTCAGCGGCTTCTGCAAACTTGCGGATCTCTCTGCGGTTCAGCAGCAGCTTGCGTTTCCGCTGGCGGGCATGATTGTAGATACTGGCCTGTGCGTACTCGGCAATGTCGCAGTCACACAGCCAGACTTCTTCGTTGTCGACTCGCGCGTAGCTTTCGTCCAAAGTGATTTTGTGGTTGCGAATGCTTTTGACTTCGCTGCCGGTCAGAACGATGCCGCAGTCCAGTTCATCCAGGACGTCAAATTCATGCCGCGCACGGCGATTACTGCAGACGATCTGGCGATCTGCTGAATCATCCGCCGTTTTTTTGCCCTGTCGAGAACCGGCCATAACTATTGCCTGCCACGCTTCAGGATTCGTAAATGTACGCCCAGGAGCGGTATTGTTGCAGCACGGCTGAGCTAGTCCAGCAGGTTTGGTGGTTTTCGCCGACGGAACAGACAAGGGGTGTCAGATCAGAGGATGCTGGTCGTCAATTTCCGGTTCGGAATCCATCGCCGACAGCGGAATCTCCGGACGTGGCACTGGTGGACGCTGCTGAGTCACCGGTTCCACGACCTTCTTTCGCTCAAGCATCAGCACGATCGTCAGTTTGCGAATCAGCTCGAGGCAGGTGACTGCGAAAAATGCCAGTGGTCCCCAGATTGCCAGTGTGGGGTTTTTTGTCCACAGCCACAGCCACGGAGGACCGAGGACCACAGCCAGCATGCCGGCCACAATGGCAGCCAGCCGAATTAAAAACCCTTTGCGATGTCGCCGCAGGGAGTGCCTGATAATGGCTGTCTGCGAAGCTTCCGCAGACATCTTTCGCATCTCCTGCAGGAGCTGATTGATTGTGGCGTTGGTATTCTTCGCGCGGTGGTACCGAACGAGTTCGTCTGCCATGCGGTTAAGTACAACGGGTGCATCTGCCGGAGCAGCGTTCTCGGTTGTCGGAGCCATGCCGGACAATCTGTCCGCAGCTTCGGCAGCGACATCCAGTGCCGGCTGGTCTGATGTCAGCGACAGTTTGCCGTCGTTGTACAGGGCAATGTACGAAGTGGGCGTGCGGGGCCGCGATCCTGATTCATCGGCTTCGGAACGCCCGGTCTGCCGAGCCTGCGGACGTCGAACTGACGAGGTCGGTTTTTGTGCGGGCATATCTTTGATCTCGTCTTCAGTCTTGCGTTGATCCTGCAGGAGTTTTTCAACATGGGAACGGACTTCCGGTGCAGACTCTTCAAGCATCCGGGCGGTCACTTCGTCCAGCAGGGGCACTGTGCCGCCGGAAGAGAAGTTCTCAGGATCCTCGGAAATGGCTGGTAATTTGTCGGTCAATGGTGGCTTTGTTGTTTCGGGTTGAGACAGTTGCAGCAGCCGCATCAATTCCCGATGCAGGACGCCCTCGGGCAGCAGTTGCAGCAGCGAATTGTTTGCAGATACCGGACCGCTGCTGTTTGGGGCATCTGCCGTGTCACTGGCAGGAAGTTCTTCTGCCGGAGGAACAAACAGTTGGTTGGCTTCGTCCGAGTGTCGCCAGATTTCCTGTGAGCCGGGCGAATCGATACTGTCAGCGGTGGTTGACGAGAAATCCGAGGCTGGGCGGGGTTCCGGGGCTGCGGGGAAATCCGGGGCTGGCTGGAAATCCGGGGCTGGCTGGAAATCCGGGCGACGTTCGGACAGTACATGCAGCAACTGCTGATGGAGTTCCTGAATCAGGCCGTCACGTTCAGCCACAGAGGCCGTGGCAGAAGTCAGAAGTTGCTGCAGTTCAAGCAGTTGCAGGTCACGCTGCCTGATTGTTCCCTGGGCAGTCTGCAGTGCTTCATGAGACGAGCGAAGCTGTTCACAGGTCATGAGTGCTGCGGTGAGCTGCTGCGAGATCAGTTCCTGCTGGTTGCGGGCCGCCTCCAATTCCTGCTGCAGTTCGGATTCACGATCCTGCTGTTCAGCCAGATCAGCGGAGATTGCTGCTGTGCGCTGGTGCAGGGATGTTTCAAGCGATTCAAGTTCGCGGGCTCTCAGCCGCAGTGCGGATTTCTGCTGTCGCAGTTCAAGGCTGATCGCATCCAGTTGTTTTTGCTGTTCAGACAGTCGCGCGGCATGTCGCCGACGCCACTTGCAAACGAGCGAAACTCTTGCTGCCAGTTCCGTTTCTCGCGCTGCCAGTTCCATTGACCGTTCGGCCAGTGCCGTTCCGAAGGTCTCGATGTCAGCGGAGCGGTTCTCGAGTTCAGCAGAGCGGGTCTCGAGCTGTGTCTGCAGCAGGAGCAGCTGAGTGTCGACGGTGGAGCGACTGAGGGAGGCCTGCTGGATGCGGCGAGCCCGTTCGTCCAATGCCTGTTCGCGAACCTGCAGTGCCTGTTGTCTGCTGTCGAGCTGCTGCTGCGACTGTGCGACTGCCTCTGCCGACGCCTGCAACTGCTGCTGACGGGTGGCAAGCTCGGAACGCTGAGCATCGACGGCGGACAGCTGCTGTTCAGCAGCCTGGGTACGCTGGAAGGCTGCCAGTTGCTGCTGGTCCAGTTGCTGCTGCAGACTGGTTAATTCTGACCGGGCTTCAGCCAGCGCAGCCTGCTGTCGGGCTGCTTCTTCGGTCAGTTGTGCCCGCTGCTGCTGCAACTGTGCGGCCAGCTCAGTCAGTTCCTGACGCTCGCGGAGCAGGTTGCTGTGCATGGCTTCCGCGTCTCTGCGGATGGCGTTTGCCTCTGCCAGCCTTCCAGCTGCCAGTTCCCGATCCTGCTCAAGTCGCTGTCGGTCGGCTGACTGCGCTGCCCACTGCTGCTGTTCCTGCTGCAACTCGGCACGCGCATGCTCCAGTTCGGCAAGCAGTTCTGCCAGTCGCTGCTCTTCAGACCGAAGGCGACTTTCCCTGCGGACCGCTTCTGCCTCGCGTTCCAGCAACTGCCGGACGTCAGCTTCCTCTGCACCGCGTTTCCTGACCGCTGCAGGCTCGCTGTGCTGTGGAGTTGTTGTACGGATACTGTCACGTACCCGCGGAAATACCTCGTGAAACGGACGCTCAGATCCCCCGGTAAAGAAGACGGCCGGAGGGGCTGCGCCCAACAGCAACGGTCGTCGCACGACACCGTCCGCTTCCGAAATTACCGGACGCAGCGGATCGGCCGCCAGCACCCGCATCGTCCAGCTGCCGAGACAGACAACATCATCAGGTTCAAGGATGGTGTCTCCGTGTACGGGCACTTCGTTCACCCAGACGCGACCGTCCAGACGCACCAGAGTCAGGCAACCCTGCTGAAAATCCAGCCGACAGTGCTGTGGCTGAATCGAATTCTGCTGGATACTGAGATCTGCATCGGCAGCCGCGCCGCAAATGAACGATCCGTCGCCGGCAAGCTGCCAGGGGCCAGAACGCTGGTCGTACAGAGGTACCAGCAGAGGTGTCTCTTTGCTGGTGAATCTGCTCGCTGTTGCTGTTAGCAGCGATGGCATCGACGCCTCCGAGTCACTGTGTCACCTGTTTCATTCACTCAGTTTTTCCAGTTTGCGCCGTGTATCGATCCGGCGAATATAGCAATCTTTCCCCAGACTCATTCCATGTGGTCGCGAAAGGCTGTTGTTTGGGTGTTGAAATTCTGCAACCAGACGTCAAAAGTCGGTCTGTGGCGGTTGCAGTGGTTCTGTGTGCAGTCTGTGAGCACTCATTGACTGACCTGTTGCTGTGTGGATGGGATGTCTGTGTTGTCTGGCTGGTTTGGGGTGTTTGTTCCTGATTGGCGAGATATTCCGGGGGCAGCGTTTTCCCTGCCCGTATCGTTCAGGTTCACCGATAAGGATGAAGGGATTGTGCCACTGTTGATGATTCACATGAGTCCAGAGCACGGTCCTTCTTCGTTCAGCGAACGCCCTTAGTTTCGGGGTTGTCAGTCATGTTTTTCAGAACCCTGCCTCCGCTTCTGGTCACCTGTCTGCTGTCGGGCTGCATGGTCAACGGGCTGTTTGAGCGCGATGATCCGAGCAGCCGGCATGAGCCTGGGTCCGACGCATGGTGGGCTGAAAAGGGTGAATTGCCACCGGGTGTCCGGCAAAGCCGATGGAGAGGCAAACTCTGGCCCGCGGCTCCGCGTTCAACTGCTCCAAAGCAGCAGTTCACTCACATCTACCATTCTCAGCACTACTGGCCGCACCCGTATGCGGCTCAGGACAGCATGGCTGTCCATCGCATGATTGATACCCAGACGGCTCTCGGGTGGCAGGATCAGACGACTCTCTACGATCGTCATTTCGATCAGAATACCCAGTCTCTGAATACCGCTGGTCGGCTGCAGCTTGAGTACATCC
>SXXK01000228.1 GCA_005791255.1 Planctomyces sp. | reverse complement strand
TGATGCCGCACTGATGAAGCCCGGCATGCGCGGACATGCTCGATTCATGGTCGAGGATCGCACACTGGTGGACTGGGTCAGTCTGTACTTCTTCGAGACGTTCCGTTTTCGTCTGTGAGGATGCATCCTGCTGTCAGCCGTCAGCAGGCGAGATGTCGCTCAGAGTTCAAGTGGGTCACTGATTGAAGTGACGGATGACAAAATGCTTGTGGGACTTATCGATCCCAACGCCCCCGCGATTCTCCGGCAAATGCGGGAACTCATGAGGACTCGGCACTATGCGGGCCGAACCGAGCGTTCGTACACGGGATGGGCCGGTCGATTTGCTCAATTCGCCACTGGCTGGGACAACGTGGCATCGACGATGATATCCGCGTTGCGGCTGGACCGCCGCGTGATGAATGCGGAGAGGAGTGATGGAGGACGGCAGCGTATCGGAGGCTGGAGAGCATTCAGCGGCGGGTCGGAGGGGTGGCAGGGAGGTGCTCGGGCTGGAAAGCCCGAGCTACGATTGCGGGGGCGGAGGGGTTAGCGACGGCCACCGGGGATGGGCAGCAGTACGGGCGCTTTGTTCTGGCCACTGCCGGGTTCTGCGGGCGGTGGCGGCAACTCGCCTTCTTCACCAAACAGCGCCTTATTCCAGTCCTCGCTGATCAGCAGATCGAAGCCCGGATTTTGCTCCTTGACCTGACACGAGCAGGCTCCGCAAAGAAACTGCGACAGATCGTGTACGAGTTCTGCGGACAGTTTTGATGCGGGGATGACTTCCAGCGCCCGGCCCCGTCCAAAGACAGGGATCACCAGGGGTTCGCCGGCATCAAAGGCCTGCTGCTGAAATCCGGACAGCTGCTGGATCAGGTACTTCTCTGCCGGATTGTCGGCAGCCAGTTCCAGTACAGAAAATTGCAGCAGCAGTGGTATTTCGGAGTACAGTTCGGATCCAGGCAGACCAATGCCCTCAGGCAGTTCCAGGCTGCCGGGCAGCAGCTGACACTGCTGCTGCAGCATCTTCAGGCAGTCGGCCAGTGTCGAACTGGCGGGGGCCGTTGATTTGCCCGGTTTCAGGACCAGCCAGACAATCGCATCACCGTTCTGCAGACGCCGGGCCAGTTCCTGTCGTACCGGGGAATTCTGCAGTGAGGCGTCTTTTGCATCCTGCAGGCTGCTGGACCAGTGATTCACGATTTTTCCTCGACCATGTCGCGAACGGACAACCACCCAGGGAGCTTTCGCGGCGGAGCTGTTCCGGACCTGCTGCCAGAGTCCCTGCAGTCCGGGATCTTCAATTCGGGTGATGTCGACAGGAAGCACAGTGGCATTGGCCGGTCCTTTTTGAGCGGCCGACTGCTGCTGCAGCTGCGTTAAGAAATCGGCTGCTTCGCCTGCAGGCTGACCTTCCGTAAACAGCACAATTTCGCTGGAGTCGGGTGTCCAGCGTTCGAGCGCATAGCGGAAGACAGGAATGTTGCAGGCAACTGCCAGAGCAGTGGAGCAGACCACTGCGGCAGCGGCAATCAGTCGGGCTGTCCCGAACAGGCGGACTCTGCTGTTCATATCAGACTGCTTTCAATGTTCAGGGCGTGCGGGGCTGACCGAAACACATGACCTGTCCGTCCAGCGTTGACAGGAACAGCCGTCCGCGGGCGGCCGCCAGTCCGTCCCATGCGGGCAGAGCCGGCAGTTCCAGCACCTGCTGAATCTCGCCCGTCTCGGAATTCACTGTTACCAGTTTGCCGCCCTGGCTGCCTTCGAGGGCTGCGGCCTGGGAGTCGAGCTGCTGCTGCACCGCGGCGTCCTTTTGAGCGAGCTGCTGGAAGGTGGCTTCTTCGTCAATCAGGTCGGGCGGACCTGCGATGAAGAGATTGAAACCTGACAGTGCCATGGCACGGACGTAGATCGGCACATCCACGTTCCACTTTGGTTCGATCAGGCTGTTTTTGGAATTGTCCGGTGCAGCTTTGTTTTGAGCTGTGGCGGCCTGTTTTTTGCCGCCTCCTCCAGCACCGGCTCGGCCGCTGAACTGAATCGCCTCACCGAATTTGCCCTTTGCCGGGCGACCGCCGCTGAGTGTTCCGTTATTGCGGTGCAGTGACATATCGCGAGCTGTACCGTCATCAAAGCTGACCACCAGCACCGGTTCAGGGTGCATTTCAGAGCCGTCTGTGAAGCGTGCTTTGACGGTGGCTGCATCGACAGCCGCGAAGTACAGGCGGACTTCATCGATAATGCCCACAAACTGATTGGGCAACTGATAATCGCCGACGGCAGAGCCGGCGTCGTTGCCGATTTCGAGGCCCTGAGCGGGATCCTTTGTCAGCATACTGGTGGCTCGCCCCTCGGCCGCCAGCTCGCCATCCACGTACAGCTGCATTCCAAGACTGCCATCCAGCACACCGACGAGGTGATGCCAGCCACCGACAATTCGTTTTGCACCAACAACCGAGGCCAGCTGGCTTTGAGCTCTGATCAGGAAGGCCGGTTTGCCGTTTTCCAGTGTCAGTGCAAAACCTTCCGCAGGACCGCCTCGGGCCACCACCACACCATTGGGATTTGTGGATGTGATCCAGGCTTCCACGGTGAGGGGGCGGCTGGTGGGATCCAGTGCCGGGGTTTTGGCGAACTGAGCGAACTGGCCGATGTTTGTGGCGGCTTTGCCACCGGCCGGTGCCGCTTTGCGGGCGAAGTCCCCGGGAATCTCGGGAGGTTCGGGGACTGCTGCGTAAAGCTGACGTTCCATGGTTGTGGTCCAGCGGAAGTATTCCGGTTTACGACCGTACCCGAACACGTAACCGCCACCATTGACCATGATGTCGCCAGAGGGAGCGAATCTGCCGGCCTGATAGTAACCGCCATGTCCTCCGGCGAAGTTGCGTCCATAAACCCAGTAGGAGCGATGGAACCAGCTGTCATCCAGAAAGCCCATCGGCGCGAACAGGTGCACACCTTCGCCGCGCTGGGCGGATCCCTGGGCGACGAAATCTCCCGAGATCGGGCCGATTTCGAGTCGATTTCCCTGGAAGTCGAACTTCTGGGACTTCATATAAACGAACTGATCATCGGCGGTGAGGATATCCGGCAGTCCCACGGGCATTTGCAGTATCTGCAGTTTCTCCTGCATGTTGTTGCCGGTTTCCGGATTGGTTTCGTCCATGATGGTTTCCGACAGTTTGGCACCATCGGCCAGATTCAGCCGTACCAGTCGCAGTCCGCCATCCAGAAAGTTGGATCTGCCGGCAACAGCCCAGACGGCATCCTGTTTAATGAGGACGCTGCCGTGGACGGGCCACAGTGATTCCAGTTGTTCGAACGCCATGATGCGTCGGTCGAGCGGTGCGACGCGGTATTTCCATGCCAGTTGCCCGCTGTCGGCCTGCAGGCAGTAGACCCAGCCGTCGGTGCAGCCAAACACTGCTCGACCGCGGTGGATAGTGGGCGGCGAATCGATGCGGGCGCCGGCAGTGAACGACCAGCGGATTGTTCCCTGCTGGTGATCGATGGCATACAGCGTATGAGCATCGGAGCGGGCGACGTACGTCAGGTCTTTAGCAATGACGGG
>SXXK01000227.1 GCA_005791255.1 Planctomyces sp. | reverse complement strand
GGGAGAATGCAATGTGGCGTTGTTTTGTGTTTTATAGGGTGCCTTGCTCCCTCACCCCCGAACTCTCTCTTCCGATGGGGGCGAGGGGGGGAATTAGTTGTCAGTTGTCAGTTGTCAGATCTGGGATTGTTGCGTGAGGTCAGGACGAGCGCTGTGGCACTCGAATAGCAGACTGGTGGGGTGGTTCGGTGGGCGGTGTGATGTGTGAAATGGTGTTCAGGGGAAGCATGATATATCGCGGTGGTTGCCGCCAAAATCGCCAAATCTTCCGACTTCCCGGGGGCTGGCGGAGGAATCAGGTTTGCTTCCGTGGGGAATTACGCTGTAAGCTGACGAGGTGATATTGAGAGATCTCTGCTGTTCCCCGCTTGTTTCCCTCCGCACTGTGCTGCTGAAAGGACGCTGCCATGTCTGGTCGGATGTTTCATCTCCGCCATCCTCGGGCGGGGCGTCGTGCTGCTATTCAGGCGGGTGCGGTGGGGTTGCTGGGATTGGGGATGAATCATGTGGCCGGGTTGCGGTCGCTGGCTGCGGCTGCGGGTGTTGGTGAGGCTTCGAGTGTGGTTCGTCCGAAGTCTGTGATCTATATATTTCTCTCGGGGGGGCTCGCGCAGCACGACAGTTTTGATCCGAAGCCGGATGCGCCGGCGGACATTCGCGGCGAATTTTCCCCGATCGCGACTCGCACCGCCGGTGTGCACATTTGCGAGCATTTGCCGATGCTGGCGGCCTGCAGTGATCAGTGGGCGATGGTACGTTCGCTGACACATCCGTACAACGAGCATTCGATTGGTCATCACGTCATGCTGACCGGGCGGACTCAGACGCCCATAGGTTTCAATCCGAACCGTCCGACGTCGTCGGATTATCCATCGCTGGCGGCGCTGGCGACGAAGCTGGTGCCATCGCGTAACAATCTGCCGCCTGCGGCAGTGCTGCCGGAGAAGCTGGTGCATGTCACTGGCCGTACGATTCCCGGTCAGTTTGCTGGTGAGTTGGGTGATCGATCGGAGCCGTGGTTTATCGAGGCCAGTCAGTACCGTGACACGTCGTACGTTCACGGAGCTTTTCCGCAGTATGGTTTTCAGCGGCAGCGTGGTCGCGAGGTTCCGGCGGGCTATCGCTATGAGGCTCCGCGGCTGGAGCTTTCCGGCGGTTTGTTGCGGAACGAATTTCAGTCGCGTTTGGCGCTGCTGCGGTCGATTGAGTCTCAGCGTGCCGTGCTGGAGGAGGGTGCTGAGCAGCTGCAGTATGATCGTCATCGCCAGACGGCGGTATCGATGCTGCTGGAGGGGCAGGTGCATCGTGCGCTGGACGTGCATGCTGCGGACGAGCGGCTGCAGGATCGGTATGGCAGGAATTCCTTTGGCTGGTCGCTGCTGATGGCGCGTCAGCTGGTGGAGGCGGGTGTCAGTCTGGTGCAGGTGAATCTGGGGAACGACGAATCCTGGGATACTCATGAGGCTGCGTTTCGGAATCTGCGGGAGTTTCTTCTGCCGCCGACGGACCGAGCGGTTTCGGCGCTGGTGGAGGATTTGTCTGAGCGGGGTTTGCTGGAGGATGTGCTGATTGTGATGGCTGGCGAGTTCGGCAGGACTCCGAAGGTCTTCACCTTTCCGGGTGCCGAGACGAAGCTGCCGGGGCGCGATCACTGGGGTGCGGTGCAGACGGTGTTTTTTGCGGGCGGTGGTGTGCGTGGTGGCGTGGTGGTGGGAGAGTCTGATGCGACGGGTGGGTATCCCAAATCGGATGCTCAGACGCCCGAGAACATGGCGGCGACGATTTATCAGGCGCTGGGGTTACCGCGTGAGCTGGTGTGGAAGGACGCATTTGAGCGTCCGCATCAGGTGTATCATGGTGAGCCGATTGTGGGTTTGACATAGGTCTGGAAGACAGAGGCAGGACATGCTGAGGATATTTGGGAGGCAGCCGTCGGCTCACTGTGACGGCAGGACTCGCAGGCACTTTCTGCAGATTGGTGGCCTGGCTTTGGGAGGTGCTTCGCTGCCTCAGCTTTTGGCTGCTGAGCAGTCTGTGGGCGGGGTGCGTGGTCGGGTGCTGCCGCACAAGGCGGTGATCATGATTTACCTGTCCGGAGGTCCTTCGCATCAGGACATGTATGACCTGAAGATGGAGGCTCCGCCGGAGATTCGTGGCAGCTTTCGACCGATTTCGACAAATGTTGCGGGTGTGGAGATTTGCGAGCATCTGCCGCGACTGGCGACGATGATGGATCGGGTGGCGATTATTCGATCACTGCATGGTTGTCCTGACCAGCATGCATCGGATTTGTGTATGAGTGGTTATCCGATTGGGGCGCGGGGGCGTCAGGACAATCATCCGTCGCTGGGTTCGGCGGTGAGCAGGCTGCAGGGTCCGGTGGATCCGTCGGTTCCGCCGTTTGTGGGTCTGACGATTAAGACTCGCCATGCCCCGTACAGCAATCCTGGTTATCCGGGATTTCTGGGAACGGCGCATGCGGCATTTCAGCCGGAGGGCCAGGGGATGGTGGACATGCGTTTGTCGGGTGTGACATTGGAGGAGTTGCGAGACCGGCAGTCGCTGCTGCAGAGTTTTGATCGATTTCGGCGTGGCGCGGATGCTTTGGCGCAGTATCGCGGCGTGGATGCTCTGACGCAGAAGGCATTTGATGTGCTGACCTCCAGTCGTCTTGTGGAGGCACTGGATCTGGAGCGGGAGGATGCGGTGGTTCGTGACCGATATGGTCGTGGCAGTGCGGATCCGGCATTTGGAGAGGACGCAGGTCCGCACTGGATGGATCAGTTTCTGATGGCGCGTCGACTGGTGGAGGCGGGCGTGCGGTGTGTGACGCTTTCGTTTGGCAGCTGGGACCGGCACGGGGCGAATTTTGAGCGACTTCCGGTGCAGCTGGCGCGATTTGATCAGGGGATTACTGCGTTGATTGAGGATTTGCATCGGCGTGATCTGCAGGATGATGTGAGTGTGGTGGCGTGGGGTGAATTCGGGAGGACTCCGAGAATCAACAAGGACGGAGGTCGTGATCACTGGCCGCAGGTTTCGTGCTGTTTGCTGGCGGGTGGCGGGATGCGTACTGGACAGGTGATTGGTTCGACGAATCGTCTGGGCGAGGTGCCTCAGGATCGCCCGGTGCATTATCAGGAAGTGTTTGCGACGCTGTATCAGCGGCTGGGCATTGATGCGGGGACGGCAACGATTCCGGATCAGGCTGGTCGACCGCAGTATTTGCTGGATCAGCGGGACCCGATACGGGAGCTAATTTGACATGTCGGAAGAACTCAGTCGTCGGCAGCTGCTGCAGCGGCAGCTGACGGGAGCGGTCGGGGCGCTGTCAGGTGGTGGTCTGTCATTGTCTGGCGGTGCTGCCGTGGGTGGTGTGCCGGCGGGGTTTTCGGGGCGTGCGGGTTCGGGGAAGGCGAAGAGTGTGATTTTTTTGTATCTGCACGGTGGGGCACCGTCGCAGGACATGTTTGATTTGAAGCCCAAAGCGCCGCGTGAGATTCGGGGTGAATTTTCACCGATCGCGACGAATGTGCCGGGGATAGAGATTTGTGAGCATCTGCCGCGGATGGCTCGCTGGATGCATCGCTCAGCGATTCTGCGTGCGGTGCATCACCAGGCGGGCTGTCACAACGAGATCCCCAGTTTTACGGGGTATGAATCCCCGTCGGGGATGCAGGAACTGACGGACAACGGGTTACCTCCGAGCATGGGTGCGGTGTGTGAGTATTTCAAGCCTGCCGGTCGGACGTTGCCGGCGTATGTGAGTCTGCCGAATCCCTTGAATGTGGTGGGTGAGACGGGCCCGGGTGCTGGATTTCTGGGGCGGCGGTATGCTCCGCTGGAGTCTCATGCGGTGCCCGAGTTTGATGCGGGAGCAGTGCTGAATCAGCGTCCGAATCCGCCGGTGGTGCGGGGCATTCCGCGTCTGGAGGACAGTCGTCTGATTGACGGCGTCACGTCGGCTCGACTGGCATTGAGGCGTGGATTGTTATTGGGGGAGGGATTGCGAGGGGCTGCGCCGGTGCAGGCGGAGTTCAGTCGTTTTCAGGAGCAGGCTTTTGGGGTATTGACAGCACCGGAGTTGCGGGAGTGTTTTGATCCTGGTCTGATTGATGCGGGGGTGCGAGAGCGCTATGGGAATACGCTGTTTGGCAACAGTGCGTTTATGGCAACGAAGCTGATTGCGGCCGGGGTACGTTTTGTGAATGTGATCTGGACGTGGTATTACGGAGCGTATCCAGGTGTGGCGGATTACGGCTGGGATACTCACGAGCACAATTTTTCGATACTGCGGAGTTATTTGCCACAGGTGGATCGGGTGTATTCGGCATTGCTGGAGGATTTGGAGCGGAGCGGTCTTTTGGATGAGACTTTGGTGGTACTGACGACGGATTTTGGCAGGACTCCGGGAGTGAATCAGACGGCGGGCCGTGATCACTGGATGCATTGTTATTCGACGGTGCTGGCGGGTGCCGGGATTCGCGGCGGGACGGTTTATGGGGCATCGGATGCGGGAGCGGCGTGGCCGGTGGACGGGGCGGTGCGTCCGGCTGACATCTGTGCGACGATTTACGATCAGCTGGGGCTGGATCCGG
>SXXK01000226.1 GCA_005791255.1 Planctomyces sp. | reverse complement strand
GCTGCTGACTTTGGAAGCCGGGGAAAGTCGCGATCTGATCGGACAGCTGCCGTTAAGCATCAATCATCTGCTGGACGTGGAACGCACCGAACAGACTCCGAATGAGCAGTCGCAGCCGGTGCAGTTTCTGCGGTACATGCGTCGGGCCGGGCTGCGGTTCCGTCCTTTGACCGAGCATCCGGCTGCTTCGGAAGGCAACACAGTTGTAAACGCCACCACTATTCCCGTGTTCGATCCGGCGAATCCGGTGATCTGGCCACCCGAGACGGCTGAGCAGCGGGAGTACTGGGCGCGGCGTGATCGCCAGCAGCTGGCTCGCGATATCTACGTGTTGCTGTACACCATCGGCGGGGCTCAGACTGAGGTTCCGCAGCCGCCTGAGCCTCCCAAAGTCCGCGTTCGCAGCTCGCTGAAGACAAATGATCCGAATGCACCGGAAGGTACAGCTCTGTACACACATCGGCAGCTGCGCGAAATGGCTCAGTTTGCCGTGAACCTGGTGGATGCCATGGACACGGACAACGTGGTGACGAAGTTCGAGTATGACAAGAATCTGGGGCCCGACAGTTCCGGTACGGCCGGGGGCTGGAATCTGGACGACGATCCGTACACGATGGAGACTGTGCCGGTTCTGGAATCCGACCCGAACTTTGCCGGGATTACGGACAGTGGTCGCAGCCGCGAAGACAGTGCGGCTCGCGGTGTGGTCTATGGAGTGGAAGCTCAGGAATTGGCCTTCAGCGAAGTGCTGGCGGTAGGGACTGCGACTCCGGCTGCCACGGTCGACCATCCGGCCACACTGTATCCGGATGAGACTGGACGCAACCATTTGTTTGTTGAACTGCAGAATCTGCGGCCGAACGCGGTGCCGCTGGCTACGAAGAACAACACGACGATGGCGAATGCCATGTGGCGAATCGTGCGGCATGATCGAGTCAACGCAGCAGATCCGATCGGGGGCACATCCAATGGTGGCAACCCGTATCGAGCCTTTGCGTTTACAGGTCAGTCGGCTGTGACCCAGACGATTCCCGGCGGGCAGCGATATTCGGTTGCCACCGCGTCCACGACGGATGTGGTCAGCAGCGATCTGTTTGTGGACTTTGATCTGGATAACACCTTTGACCTGATTGCTCCAGACACCAGCAACGGGACTTTGCCCAACAACGGCACCAATCGGACGGATCCGAATGCGGCAGAGCTGAAGCCGCGCTGCAATCTGGACCTGCTGCATCCGGATCACAATCCGGGATTTGTGATGGTGGATCAGGCCGGCAATCCGACGACGAATCTGGGGGCCTTCCTTGAGAACCTGCAGACGTACGCCGGGAATACTCCGATGAACAGTCTGTACGGCGGCAGCTTTGACGCAGCTGTTGGCGGCCTCGGGTTTGACCTGGTGCTGCAGCGACGTGCGAATCCGAACATGCCGGCCCTGACGCACGGTTCGGTTCCCGGTCAGGATCCGAATCCGTGGGTGGATGTGGACATTATCCGGGTGGAGTTCCGGGATCTGGCGATTGCGGACGGCGACATGGCAACGCAGCTGCAGCAGAACCGGCTGCCGAATATTGCCAGTGAGGAGCGTCGGGAACCCCTGGCCGATTCGACTCGCGGTGCCTTCACGGGAACTCCTGCCAACCTGCGTTACAACACGATTGTCGCCCGAAATGGGGGCGCGGGTGAGATTGGCAGGAACAGCATTACAGCAACGGCCGGCTTCAATTTGTGGCAGGCACATTTTGATCGCGACTTTGCTTCAACGGGCGAGCTGTTCAGTGTTCCGCTGGTGGGACCGGGGAAGCTGACGTCGGTGATTGAGCGGCTGAATTTCAATCCGCGGCAGCAGGCTCAGCCGCCGGCTGCCGGCAATCCGACTCCGGATGCCCTGGTCGCGGGTGCGGCCAAATTTCTGCAGCCGGATTTCCTGAATGATTCGGGAGTGAGCGCGGCGGTCAATCGTGCGCGGGACAATCGCTGGTATCGACTGCTGCAGCTGGTGGAGGTGCCTTCGCGAGTGCATCGGATGCTGGGCAATTACGTATCGCTGGAGCGGCTGCCGGGCAGGATCAATCTGAATACTCTGAGATACTGGGAAGTGTATGCCGGGCTGGTGGATAACCCGATGCTGCTGGATACGACGGGCAACGGGGCTGTGGCACCGTTCACGACCGATCGCAGTCCGGACGAGAACGGCAATGCGGTGAATCGGGATCGCTGGCAGGAGTTTCTGCTGTCGAGGGACGGTGATTTTTCATCGAGCTATGACCAGTTTGCAGCGACTCCGGGCCAGCGCAACATGCTGATTCCAGGGACCGTGAAGGCCAAACCTTTCCGCTCGTATGGATACCGCAAACCGTTCAACTCAGGTGTACCTGATGACAACGGAGTTGAATCAACAGTGCTCAGAACGCTCACGGCGGACGTGACAGACGGCGATAATCAGACGAACCGGCACTGGCTGGAGGTGAACAGTCGTGGGCAGCACAAGAATGCGGGTGC
Organism: Planctomyces sp.; assembly: GCA_005791255.1. Taxonomy (GTDB): domain Bacteria; phylum Planctomycetota; class Planctomycetia; order Planctomycetales; family Planctomycetaceae; genus SXXK01. The sequence goes on along the minus strand of SXXK01000226.1, from coordinate 1,924 downwards.
GGCGGCTCTGCAGCATCAGCATCAGGTGCTGTCAAAGCTGATGAACAATACGACGACGGTGAGCAATACGTTTATTGTGTATGCAACGGCGGCGTATTTTGAGGCGGTTGAGCATACGGTAACGGTGAGCGGTCAGAAGACGGGAACCGGTCTGTATCGGATTGGTTCGAGAATTGACATTGATACGACGGACGGCAATACGAATGTCAACCCCGGCTGGCAGCAGCGGGCGGTGTTTGTGATTGACCGGACGGAGGCTTTTCGGGCGTATGATCCGGGTTCCGGAGATTTTGACTGGAAGCGCCTGATCAAGGCTCGAGCAGAGATTGAATGACGGTCTGTGCTGGAGGGTGTGTGTGATTTTTCCGGATCAAAATTGCCTGGTGTGGCAAATTGCGACAGTGGTGAGGGTATCCGGTAGTTGCGTCCGGGATGTTGTGTGGTTATGTTGGGGTGTGAAAACATTGAGTTTCGGGTGAATTTCGCAATTTGTTGGTGAACGGTCTTTTTTTTGCGGACCGCAGACCGGAAGTTGCGTTATTGAAGTGGGGGGTTGTGGCTGTCGGCAGCGGCCCCCAACGGAATACATGAATTTTTGTACAGTCAGTCAGGTCAGGTTTTAGATCTGCTTTCCGAGGAGATCCTTACTATGCAGACGCGTCGTTCACAAATCCGGTCGAGAACCAATCGGCGCGGATTCACACTTATTGAACTGCTGGTGGTGATCTCCATCATCGCCACGCTGATGGCATTGATTCTGCCTGCGATCCAGTCTGCTCGTGAAGCAGCTCGCCGGACGCAGTGTCTGAACAATCTGCGGAACGTGACGACGGCGGCCCTGGCCTATGCGGAAGCGAACAAGGGGCGTCTGCCGGCATCGGGAACGTATCTGGGTGAAGATCGTGATGCGAACGGAACGAAGGAATATCTGAATCCGGGGCGCAGCTGGGTGGTGGATTTGCTGCCGAATCTGGATCAGCTGGCTGTTTACGAGCGCTGGAATCGTAGCGTAGCGTACAACGCAGGCGGGAATCCGGCGGTTGGTCAGGTGAACATTCCGATTCTGACCTGCCCGGTGGACGCGACTGCAGATGCAAAGGACGGGGGTTTGTCCTACGTGGCAAATGCGGGGATTGGTGACCAATTCGTTGATGTCACCACAAACACTCCGTCAACCGCCTCAAACCTGGGACATCATCCTGCAGCTGAGCCGTTCAATTGGGACGGAACGACAGCCGGATCTGCGACAAATGTGGACCTGACGGCTGAGCTGTGCGTGTTTATCCCGTCGATTGACGTTGATGTGCCGCTGACTGGGTCGGCCGTTTTGGCCAGCGCCGCTCCGCGCAGCGCGAACATTGGTCGAATTTATGACGGTGCTGGTAACACAGTCATGTTTTCGGAAAACGTCAATGCTGGTGCGGATTCGGTGACGGGATCAAAGACCTGGGCAGATCCTTCGATTCGCAGTTCTTCGTTTGTGTTTCCGGTTGCCCCTGTAACCGGTCTGAATTTCCGAGTTTTGAGTGCGAATCCAGCCACAACGGTCGCCTGGATTAACCGCCAGACCAGCGTGCCTGATGGTTCTGCACCGTATCCGAACAGCCGTCACCCAAGCCTGTGCTGCTTCTCATTCTGCGACGGCAGCGCGAAGACTCTGGCTGACAGCATCGACGCGGATGTTTACGTTCGCCTGCTGACTCCGGGCGGTGCCCGTCGTCAGGCATTCCTCGTTGAGGACCCGATTTCCGGTAACGATTTCTGATATTCGATGTAAGCCGTTTTCAGTCAACTGAGGACGCCCGGTGTCGAAGGACACCGGGCGTTTTTTTGTTTGGGTCCTGCAGGTCTCATAGGTCTCATAGGCCCTGTAAGTCCCATCGGCCATGTGTGGCCTGCGGGGTCTGTCGGGTGGTGTGTGCCG
>SXXK01000225.1 GCA_005791255.1 Planctomyces sp. | reverse complement strand
TGGCCTGTTCCATGTAGGGCAGTATGAAAATGTGGACCGAGCGATTGCCGGTCCAGACGTTTGTGGCGTTGCTGGAGTAGCTGGTGTAACTGGTCTGAGCAACGCCGCCGATTGTGAGGTCGGGGAGCAGACGTCCTGGTGGGAACCTGGAGTGGGTCGAGAGGTAGTTGTGCAGCCCCAGTCCGATCTGCTTCAGGTTATTCTTGCACTGTGTGCGGCGAGCCGCTTCCCGTGCCTGCTGCACAGCGGGCAGCAGCAGGGCCACGAGAATCGCGATGATGGCGATCACTACGAGCAATTCAATCAGCGTGAAAGCTCGCCGGGTGGAAGATCTGACCATATTCACTGCTCCAATTATCAAAACCACTGAATCTCAGGCGAAGTTCTGAGAGGTGTATCCGTTTCCCACCCATTCCCACCCACGATGAACGCTCCAGAGCGGACACGACGCAACCCGAGCGGTGAGATTTGTCGTATTGTAAGCAGCGATTGGCAAGGCCTGTGCCGACTCTGGCATGCGGATGTCCAGCGCAGTCGTTCGGCGACGACTGCAGTTCAAAATCGCTCAGGTTTTCAGCGAGTTCCCTTTTCCGGGAATGACGGTCTCAGGTGGGAGCAGTGTTGAGTTTGCAATGGCTGTGCTGCTGGCGGGTGCAGCGGCTGATGAAATTCTGTGCTGTGCGCGGGTGCAGCAAATTCCCTTCAGAACCCAACGGGAAGACTTTCCCCAGATCCTCTGTTTTATTAAAGTTCGCGAGGACGGGCAGTTTGCTGAGGCTGCGTGGTCTGCTGTGCGATTGTGTGCGGCGGTTTTCGGAAGGTGACTCAGGAGGTCTCTCGGCGGGTGTCTTTGAAGGGATTCCGGGCGATGTCATATCGATCGCAGCGATTCATCCAGGCGGCGAACCTGCGTCTTGATGTACCGGTCAGCGTCAGCCTGGCCGAATTTCCGGACGATTCGATGCGGATGGCGCTGGAAGACGCGACGCTGCTGGCCTTTGACGAGGTGATTGAGAACTGCATTCGTCACGATGTGGATTTTCTGCTGCTGTCGGGGAATGTGTTCATTGAGGCGGACCGCAGTTTGCGGGCGCGACTGGCGATTCAGCGATGTTTTCAGCGACTGCATGAAGCTTCGATTCATGTGTTCGTTCTGCCTGGGGACAGTGATCCGGCAGAGGCGTGGCGTTTGGTGCCGGATCTGCCGGACAACGTGACGATCTGTTACAGTTCGAATCCTGAGCCTGAGAGTCTGCTGGACGGTGATTCCGATCTGCCGATGACTTTGGTGTCATCGGCGCTGTGGATTGGTGCGGCGGATGATTTTGGTATTCAGGTGATTGCTCGCGGTGGCCAGAGGCTCCAGCCATTTCGGATCGGTGTGGTGTCCCGTTCGCGTTATGAAGAGGCGCAGCGGATGGCTGCGCTGGCGGCGTCAGCAACGGATGATGTACTGCTGGACCTGGCTGTGAATCCCAGCAGCGGTGAGAAGGTGGCGGATGTGCAGCCGGTGGCGGATGCGGATTCTGCACATGTGACGGTCTGGCGATCGGTGGAGGTGGAGCAGGGGGAGCGTCCGGCGAAGCATCCGGGGCAGGCCATGCGGCGTTTGCAGGCAAAGTCGACAGATGGCGACGAAGCGGCGGGGGGCATGGATCGCGGATTTCTGGCATTTGCGGATGAGGTCCTGCGGGAGGGGCAGCTGAACTTTCTGGCTCTGCTGGGTGAAGCGGATGGGGTGACGCTGTGGCGTGAGCAGGGTGTGGTGCACTGTCCCGGGACGACTCAGGCGCGTTCGCGGCTGGAGTCGGCCGCGGGAGTGTGTTCGCTGGTGCAGGTGAATGAGTTCGGGGAAGTGCAGATTTCCCCCCTGGACACCAGCTGTGTGGACTGGAAGCTGCTGGAACTGCACGTTGCGGGTGCGACGGACACGTCGACTTTGCTGCAGCAGATGCGGACTCGACTGCTGGAGGAGCGTTGCGGGGCGGCCGACAGGATCTGGTCGGTGCAGTGGATACTGCGAGGTTCACTGCCGGTGCTGCGGATGCTGCGGGAGTGTGAATTTGACACGCTGTTGGCGCTGGAACTGGATCACTTGCAGGCCGGATCGCGTGCACTGCAACTGCTTCATGATGTGCGGTATCTTCCGGATGCGTGGCCACCCGGGAATCCGGCCGGCGGGCTGCCGGATCAGTATCAGCAGCATGTGTCGCGACCGGGCATACTGGGTGATGCAGAGCTGACGCGTGTTATTGAGTCGGATCGCGAGTTTTCGACGGCGTGGAAGCAGCGACTGCTGGCAGTGCTGCCTTCGCTGGATCCGGAGCAGATTCTTGCGCGGATTCGGGAGGAAGGTGCCACCTGGTTTGAGCCCCGATTTGATCCGGGCATGGCCGAGGATACAGAAGAATCTGATTTGGAATCGCCGGACTATTCACCGGGGCCGGCGGAGTCAGCGGGTGAATCGAGTGAGCCATTGTTGCAGGGTGCTGACGAGCTGGAACCGGATGATGAGTCGGATGATGAGAGTGAACGGATCTGATTGTTTGTGGGAGGGATGTTCAGCATGAGGCTGACCGAGATTGATATTGATCGATTTCGCATCTGGCGCAGCCTGCTGCTGCGGCTGGACCCGCGCGGGCTGAATGTGATCTATGGCCCGAACGAGGCGGGCAAGACCACTCTGATGCGATTCATCCGATCGACTCTGTATGGTTACGAGCCTTTGGAGAGTGAGCCGGCGTGGCACCGTCCGGATCCGAGTCAGCCCTGGCGTGGTGCGCTGCGGTGTGAGCACGGAGGGCGCACGTGGCGGATTTTTCGGCGTGCCGAATTGAGTGGTCGTGGTCGACTGCGGTTGTCGGGCGGGCCGGACGGTCTGGACCGTGAGGCGGCGCTCAGTGGAATCCTTTCGGACACGACGGAGGACGTGTATGCGGATGTGTTTGCGGTGGGTGTCCGGGAGCTGAATCAGCTGTCGACGCTGGGCACCGGCCAGGTTGCTCAGTACATCTACGGTCTTTCGCTGGGACCGCAGGGGCGACAGATTCTGAGTGCGTTGTCGGATCTGCGAAGTCGGGCTGCGGCGCTGTTTGGTCCGCAGCAGTCTGAGGGGCGTCTGCCCGAACTGTTTGACGAGTATGCTCGAATTGCCTCGGCGAAGCCGCAGACCGGCGCTTTGCGGGATCAGCATACGCGGCTGACGCGGCGTCGAGCGGAGCTGCAGTCGGAACTGGCGGATCTGCAGGAGCGGGAATCGACACTGAAGAACGAGCAGCGCGGGCTGCAGCATCTGCAGCGTTGTCATAAGCCGTGGCAGCGAATCCGTGAGCTGAAGGAAGAGTTGTCGAAGCTGCCATTGACGACTGTGGATCCGGCTGAGTCGCTGCGTTTGCTGTCGGCTGCGGACAAGGATCATGCGGAAGCGGCAGCGCGTCGTGACCGGCTCAGCAGTGAATCTGTGTCGCTGAAGGCGCAGGCTGAGAGACTGCAGCTGGATGCTGCGTTTGAGCGTGAGCGGCATGTGCTGCAGAGTTTGGTGGATCAGGCGGATTGGCTGCGTCAGATTGACGAATCGATACATGCGGCGGAGGATCGGGCGGGTGAACTAAAACGTGAGCTCAGCCACCAGTTGACGCAGTTGGGGGAGGGCTGGACGCTGGAGCGGCTGAATGCGGTGGACACCAGTCCGGCGGCGCATCATAAGCTGCTGGAGATGGCGCGGCGGTATCAGGATTCACTGCAGCACCGCGGCAAGCTGCGCCGCTGGACTCGCAGCATGAGTCGTCGGAGTGGTCGTGAGGTGCTGGAGCTGAACGAGCTTCTGGACGCGCTGGGTGTTCCGGTGGATCAGGCGATTGATCGCGAGCAGGCTCGCCTGAAGGAACTGGAAAACCTCGGGCGACTGCGGCTTCAGGAGGAGCAGCTGGCTCTGAAAATTCAGACCGTGCGGCGCGTTCTGGATCGGGTGGATGTGGAGGATTCGATTCCGGCGTGG
>SXXK01000224.1 GCA_005791255.1 Planctomyces sp. | reverse complement strand
GGCTGCAACATCAAGTGGAAGCCTGGTTCTGAACCGGGCTACTACACGGGCGTGGCGGCCGGGTGATTTTTTATGGAAAGTGAGCACTGATATGGCTTCGGAAACGTCGGCCGGTTTGAAGGTCCTGCATGGTCTGCTGCAGCAGTTGGCGGAGGCTGAAGCGGGGCTGGCCGACGGGCCGCGTCGAGTTGCGGCAGCTGATCGTCAGGTAACTGCGGGTGAACAGCAGGCAGAGCAGCAGAAGCAGGCGATCCGGGATGCGAAGCGAAGTGCTGACGAGGCCAATCTGAGGCTGCGGTCAAAGGAAGCGGAGATACTGAAGCTGGAAGGTCAGTTGAATACAGCTTCCACGAACAAAGAGTATGACATTATCAAAGGTCAGATTGTCAATGCGAAGAAGGATCGCGGCGACATTGAGGAAGCGGGTCTGCTGGGTCTGGAGGCCGTCGACGAGGCGCAAAGGCGACTGAAGGAACTGGAATCGGAGCTGCAGAAGCGTCGACAGCAGGCGCAGGCGGCGAAATCCGACTACGAGGCGCAGAAACCGAAACTGCAGGCCGAGATTGAGGCTCTGCAGTCGCAGATTTCCGAGGCGGAGAAGGTGGTTCCGGGATCTGAGCTGGCGACGTGGAGGCGTCTGCGTGCGGCTCATGGTGCTGCTGCCGTCGCCTGTCTGGAGGATGATTTTTGTTCTGCCTGCAGTACTCGGGTCACTGCTCAGGACATGGTACGCATTCGGACCGGTGTTTTCGTGATCTGCCGTGGGTGCGGTCGAGCAATGTATGAAGCATGAGTACTGACGCGTTATTGCGGCCGGCGGCCGCTGTGGTCACCGGGTTTGAACCGCCTGCGGTGTCTGGTCCGGCTGTGCTGCTGGGTGGTCGCAGGCTGCAGCTGCTGCCAGAGCATGCTGTATGGGATGCGGCAGCCGGCACTGTGCTGGTCAGCGATCTGCATCTTGGCAAAGAGGCTGCATTTCGTGCAGCGGCGATTCCGGTTCCTGATCAGACAGCGGGAACGCTGTCCCGACTGTCACAACTGCTGGCCACGACCGGGGCTGGTCGTCTGGGGATTTTAGGTGACCTGCTGCATGCTCGCCGGGGCCGATGCGAGCAGATGATTCGGCAGGTGGTGGAGTGGCGTGAGCAGCATTCCGAGCTGAGTATTGAGCTGGTGCGTGGGAATCATGACGCAGCGGCCGGAGATCCGCCCGGCGAGTGGCGGATGTCATGTTTGTCTGAGCCATTTGTCAGTGATGGGCTGCAGTTGTGTCATGATCCGGAGCGTTGTATCGGAGCGGGCCTTGCGGGGCATCTGCATCCGGTTGTGCGGCTGCGAGGGCCAGGGCGGGATTCTTTGCGGCTGCCATGTTTTCTGCTGCGGCGTGAGGTACTGATATTGCCGGCATTCAGCCGGTTTGTGGATGGCCGAGTGTTGCAACCGGGGCCTGCGGATCGTGTTTTTGCTGTCAGTGAGCAGAGTGTGATTTCGATGAAATGAGGTTTGTTTGTCTGATGTCAGAGCACATTCCGGTGGCGGGCAGTACAGAGGATGAGTTTGGTGTTCCGGTTCCCGGGGTGGTGTTGCCGCAGGAGCAGTGGGCTCGTACGGCGCTGAAGAAAATGCCGGATGGTGTGCTGGACTGGGCCCATTTATTTGGCCGCAACGCGGCTCGGGTAATCGATATTGGCTGCGGCAATGGGCGTTCGATGCTGGTGAGTGCACTGGCGCGACCGGAATGTGATTTTCTGGGCGTCGATATTCTGCCGGTGGTCATTCGATATGCGACGAGGCGGGCCAATCATCGGGGGCTTTCGAATACTCGCTGGGCCGTGATTGGCGGGCGTGAGCTGCTGTTGAATCACACGGCTGCGGGATCGATCTCTGAGGTGCATTGTTATCATCCGCAGCCGTGGTATCGCCGCGATCAGGTGTCGCGACGACTGATTACACCGGAGTTTCTGAGTCTTGTGCACAGGTCGCTGCAGCCAGGCGGGCGATTTGTGCTGCAGACGGACCATCCGCTGTACTGGGGGTATATGCTGAAGATTCTGCCTCATTTTTTTGAGTGGCGAGAACTTTCCGGTCCCTGGCCTGAGGCTCCTGCCGGAATGACGCGCCGTGAATTGATCGCCGTGCAGCGTGGTTTGCCGATTTTCAGGGGTGAGGGCAGGGCGAAGCTGGATCTTGATTCTGAGCGGGCGATGCAATTGGCGGAATCCCTGCCGCTGCCGATTTTCAATGCTGACCGTCGTCTGCTGGAGTTGGATCGGCTGGAGCAGGGTATGGGTTTATCTGCGGGGGGGCGACGGGGTGTGCAGCGTGATCGTCGCAACCGTCGGCGGCGCTGACTGCATGATTCAGCGTTCGAATCGGAAGGCGCGGGGCAGCAGAGCAGAGAGGCTGACGCAGTCCGGCTGTGTTCCCATTGGCTGATCGGTGTTATCCAGCAATACGGGGATCTGCGGATTGAATTCCATCAGGAACTGTCGGCAGCCGCCACAGGGTACGGGATTACCGGAGAGTGACACGCAGATAGCGGAGAACTGTCTGTAACCGCTGGCAACAGCTCTGCAGACAGCCGTTCGTTCGGCGCAGATCGTCAGTCCGAAGGAGGCGTTTTCGATGTTGCAGCCGGCGATAATCTGACCGCAGTCTGTCAGCAGTGCGGCACCAACCTGAAATCCGGAGTATGGGGCCCATGCGAGGTTGCGAACCTGGCGCGCGACCTCTTGCAGTTCCGGCCAGCGTGCGGGCAGGGGCAGGGTCTGCATTTGGGTGACATCCTGCAGTGTGCAAGAAAAAGGCGATCCGATTGTTGAGCCGGATCGCCTTTGCGGGTGATGGAGACTGGGGTGTTCAGCCGGCAGCAGGTTTTGCGATGAGTTCGGCGTGTTTTGCCTTCAGCTCGTCATGTTTTGCTTTGAGTTCGGCTGCTTTTTTGACAGCTTCGTCGGATTTGGTTTTCAGTTCGTTGGCCCTGGCAGCAGCGTCGTCAGCGGCTTTCTTTGCGGCATCGGCAGCGGCCTTCTTTTCTTCTGCGGGCTTTTTCAGGGGTTCCACGGCTGCGGTTGCGGTCTCGACAGTCTTCTGGGCCTCAGCGGCGGCCGCTTCGGCTGCGGTTACGGCATCTTTCGGTGAGTCCGGATTGGCTTTCAGGTCAGCCAGTGCCTTATCGGCGGCAGCCTTTGCGGCATTGGCTGCTTCGAGAGCCTTATTGGCGGTATCGAGTGCGGTCTGTGCTTCGGCGTGTGCCCTGGCGGCAGCTTCGCTGGCTGCGGCTGTGTCAGCCACGGTCTTTTTGTGGGCTTCGGCCATAGCGGCCAGTTCTTCCACGAGTTTGCCGGCATCTTCAGCGGCGCGACCAGCTTCAGCGATTTCGCGTTCGCGATCGCGGCGAAAGTCCGGAACGATCTGCAGTTCGGCGTTGGCGGCCTTGAGGGTTTCTTCACCGGCTTCCGTGATTCCGCTCTGCCATACGAACAGCCGTCTCAGAGATTTGATTCCCGCGAGATGGGGCAGTCCGGCATCTGTGACTTTTGTTTCGTAGAGGTTCAGGTATTCGAGTGCCGGGAGGGCAGCGAGGTGGGCGAGTCCGGCGTCGGTGACGGCGGTTTTTTCAAGGTGCAGGCGGGTAAGTCCCTTAAGTCCGGCAAGGTGTGCAAGTCCGGCATCAGTGATTTTTGTGCCGCGAAGATTCAGTGAATGGATGCCGGCGGCGTCTTTGAGCATGGCAAGGGTATCATCGGTGACATCCTTGTCGGCAAGATGAAAGGCCACAGTGAGGCGAGCATCGTTTTTGGCGAGTGGCATGGCCTGGCCACCGGCTTCCTGAACCTTCTGGATCAGGGCTTTGTCAGCATCAGTGAGTTCCTGAGCGGCAGTGGTTGCGGACAGCAGCAGGAAGCACAGCAGGAATCGTGAGGAATGCATGTGGGTTCTCCGAAGGACTTTCACCTGTCGACCGATTTGTCGGAAAGCATACGGTACAGAGGGTTTGAAAACAATGATGCTGCTGCCACTTGGCGGAAAACGCCTGTTGGGGGCAGTTGCGGGACTGAAATCCAGTAAAATCCGGCTTTAATGGCGGACAGCGAGGAAACGCGGTGGTTGGTGTCAGCGGGTGTGTCCGGGAATTTTCCGGCAACAGAATTCACAGGTGAAGTGCACGCATGTCAAGCGAAATACTGATTCCCAGAATCGATTGTCGGCAGTCTGATGCCAGCGAGTTGTTTCGGCAGTTGCGTCAGAAGCTGAGTCCGCGTGGGGATGTGGTATCGGAATCGGGGCGTCAGCGGACTCTGGAGTTGTTTGGTGAGGCATTGAGTCCGCGGGATGTGGTGAAGCGGATTTGTGAGGATGTTCGTCGCGAGGGTCTGGGTGCGGTGCTGGAGTACACTCGGAAGCTGGATCGAGTCGAACTGACTTTGGATTCGATGCGAGTGACTGATGCAGAGCTGCGATCGGCGGTGCGTCAGGCTGATCCGGTGTTATTGCAGACGGTGCGTCGGATTCGTGAGAACATTTCTGAGTTTCAGCGGGCTGTTCTGCCAGCTGACGCTCGAGTGGAGCGTCGTCTGGGGGGCGGTGGTGTGATTTTGCGGCAGCGGCATTTGCCGATGCGTCGTGTGGGGATTTGCGTTCCCGGTGGTGCGGCGGCGTATCCTTCGACGGTGCTGATGACGGCGGTGCCTGCGCTGACAGCAGGTGTTCGTGAGATTGCGGTGGTGGTGCCACCGACGGCGTGGGGCGGGTACAATTCTGACCTGCTGGCGGTGTGTCATGAAATTGGTGTGACTGAGGTGTATCGGATTGGTGGGGCACAGGCGGTAGCTGCCCTGGCCTATGGTGTTGAGGGGATTGTTCGAGTGGACAAGATTGTTGGTCCGGGCAACCTCTTTGTGGCCCTCGCGAAGCAGCATGTGTTTGGTGATGTGGACATTGACAGCATAGCGGGTCCGAGTGAGGTGATCGTGCTGGCCGATGCAACTGCGCGTGCGGATTTTGTGGCAGCTGACCTGATATCGCAGGCGGAGCACAGTCCGGGATCGGGAGTGCTGATTACGTGGCATGAGCCGCTGCTGGATGCCGTTGAAGATGCGCTCAGGGGCCAGCTTGGTGAACTGGATCGGGGCGGTCTGGCGGCGCAGTCGCTGCGGGACTATGGGGCGCTGATATTGGCGCGGGATGCGGCCGAGGCTGCCACGCTGACGGACGAACTGGCTCCGGAGCATCTGCACATTTCGATGGATGACCCGGAACCGATGCTGTCTCAGATTCAGAATGCGGGCGCGATTTTTCTGGGCCATTATACTCCTGTGGCACTTGGCGACTATATCGCTGGTCCTTCGCATGTGCTCCCGACCGGCGGTACGGCTCGGTTTGCCAATGGTCTGGCTTCGGCGGACTTTCTGAAGCGCAGTTCAATTATTCAGTACGACAGGCTGTCGCTGGAGGCGGAGGCGGATGGCGTGCGGCTGATGGCAGCGAAGGAAGGCCTGACTGCTCACAGTGCCAGTGTGGACATACGACTGCGTTGACGGTGCGTTCTGTTGGTGCGGCTGGCGGCGGAGCTGAGAGATGCAGTACAGGCAGTTGGGAAGGACGGGGCTGGGTGTCTCGACAGTGGCCATGGGCTGCTGGCCGGTTTCCGGTCTGACCAGTTTGGACGTGAATGTGGATGACAGTCTGGCGACGCTTCGAGCGGCGCTGGATGCGGGAATTAATTTTCTGGACACGGCATGGTCGTACGGCATCAGTGAGCAACTGATTGCTCAGGTGTTATCTGAGCGATCTGCGGATGTTGTGATAGCGACGAAGGGTGGGCTGGATCGAACATCGGACGGCCGTCAGTTTCACGCGGCCTCGTCTGTGGATCTGAAGCGGCAGTGTGACGGATCGCTGCATCGACTGCGGAGGGAATCGGTTGAGCTTTATTATCTGCATGCGTTGGATCCGGCAGTCTCGCTGGCGGAGTCTGCCGGGGCGATATCTGAACTGATTCAGTCGGGGAAGGTGCGATCAGCGGGGGCTTCAAATTTGTCGCTGGCACAGTTGCGGGAGTTTCATGCGATCTGTCCGCTGACTGCTATTCAGCCGGCTTACAACATGCTGCAGCGTGAGATTGAGTCGGAAGTGCTGCCGTGGTGTCGTTCTGAGGGTATTTCGGTGTGTGTGTACTGGCCTTTGCTGAAGGGTTTGTTATCCGGGCGATTGTCCCGTGAGCATGTCTTTGCTGACGGTGATGGTCGCAGGAAGTATCCGATGTTCCAGGGGCAGGAGTGGCAGCGGAATCAGGACCTGGTGGACGAACTGCGAAAGATTTCGGATGGACTGGGTGTATCCCTGACGACACTGGTGGTTGCCTGGACGGTGCAGCAGTCGGGAATTACTGCTGCATTGTGTGGTGCGAAGCGAGCGTGGCAGATTTGTGAAAGTGCTGCGGGTGGCGAGTTACTGTTGTCCCCGGAAGTGCTGGAGGCAGTGGAGCGGGCATTGAGTCAGCGGGGTTTGGCGCAGACGCGGGCAGCGGTTTGAGCGGGGCCGGGGATTCCTTTGAGGGGACGTT
>SXXK01000223.1 GCA_005791255.1 Planctomyces sp. | reverse complement strand
CGGCAGGGACGAGTCTGGCCGCTGCAGGTTCGCCGACTGGCGCCGGACCTGTTCTTTCAGGAGCAGATTTATCGGAGGAATGGTGAAGTGGTGTGGCTGGCTCCGGGGCAGTACGACGTCGAGACGTCGCGGGGGCCTGAATATGTCCGTCAGCAGCAGCAGTTGACAGTGGTACCGATGGTGGGCCAGCCGGCGGAGTCGGATGTGCAGATTCTGACTGTTCGGCCGCAGCGGTGGGTGTCACCTGTGAGTCGCGGCTGGTATTCGGGCGATCATCATATTCATGGTGCCGGGTGTGCTCATTACCAGAATCCCACTCAGGGGGTGCTGCCGGAGGACATGTTCCGGCAGATCAGTGGTGAGGGTCTGAACGTGGGTTGTGTGCTGACCTGGGGGCCGTGTTTTGAGTATCAGCGGCAATTCTTCAGGCCGCAGGTGGATCAGCTGAGCCGCGGTCAGACGCTGATGAAGTATGATCTGGAAGTCAGCGGCTTTGGTTCTCAGGCACTGGGTCATGTGTGTCTGCTGAACCTGTCGGATCAGGTGTATCCGGGTTCTGACGGGACGAAGGAGCGGGGCTGGCCGACCTGGACGACTCCGGTGCTGCGGTGGGCAAAGCAGCAGGGTGCGACGACCGGGTTTGCGCACTCGGCCAGCGGGCTGCAGATTGATCCGCGTCGGGCAGCTCAGCGGCTGCTGGAGCAGTGTGATGCAGATGGCAGCGGACTTGTCAGTCGCGCAGAAAGTGAGAGTGTGCTGTTGCCGCTGAGTTTTGAGCGGGTGGATGCAGATGGTGACGAGGCGTTAGGCATTGGTGAGCTGCAGTCGGCAGTGAATCGGGTGGCTGATGAATTGCCGAATCTGGCGATTCCGGAGATGAACAGTGTGGGGGCGATGGAGCTGCCGGTCGCAGTGTCGGAGGGCGTTTGTGATTTCATCAGTGCCATGGATACTCCGCGAATCGCGGAATGGAATATGTGGTATCACGTGCTGAACTGCGGCTTTCCGCTGAAGGCAGCGGGCGAGACGGATTTTCCCTGCATGAGCGGGATGGCCGTAGGACAGGGACGCAGTTATGTGCAGCTGGGGCAGCGACCTTTGGATTATGCTGGCTGGTGTGCGGGGCTGGCGGCGGGGCGGAGCTATGTGTCGGACGGTTACATGCATGTTTTGCAGCTGCAGGTCCTGGCCGGTGAGCAGCGGGCGAGTGTGGGTGAGAGGCTGCTGCTGAGTGATGGTGGCCGGGTGCGTGTGCAGGCCACCGTAGCGGCGGCGGCTGAGATGCCGGAGTCGATAGCATACGCCAGCCGTGGCATGCAGGATCAGCCGCGCTGGCTGGGCGACACTGTGACTCTGCATGGCGAGCGATCGCGGAAGTGGATTGCGGGTGGCGAGCGTCGAGTGGAGCTGGTTGTGAACGGTCGCGTGGCCGGCCAGCGAGTGATCCCTGCGGACGGTGAGGAGCATGAGCTGGAATTTGAGGTGTCTGTGGACCGCAGCAGCTGGCTGGCAATTCGCAGTTTTCCGCAGCTGCATACGAATCCGGTGGAGGTGCTGGCGGGAGGTACGCCGATTCGTGCGTCTGCCGAGAGTGCTCGCTGGTGTCAGGCCGTGATTCGTCAGCTGTGGCGGGTTCGTGAAGGGAATATTGCGGAGGGTGAGCGAGCAGCAGCGCGGGAATGTTTTGAGCGTGCGATTGCAGAGTATGGTCGGCGGGCGGGCGAGTGTGAACCATGACTGTGAACCGCCGATGAACGGTGATTAGGGTCGTGGGATTTGCGGCTGAACAGATTTCCTGCGGGGCTTGTGATTAGTAGATGTCCTGTGTGTTGTATGTGTCCTGTATGTCCTATATGACATATAGGGCATATGGGCTCCATCGAACCTGCCGGTCCTGTCGGCTGGGTATGCGGGGATGGCCCTGTGGGATTGTAGTCTGTTTGTGGTGGTGCTGTTTTAGCGGAGAGTTGCCGGATGTCAGAGCGCGAAGTGTTGTCGGGGGCGCAGCCGGGTGTGGGAGACGCGGTCGAGCAGTTTGTGGTGCAGCAGGTGTATCCGCAGCCCGGCGTGAAGGCTCAGAGTGACTACCGCAATTACGACAATCCGGCGAGGGATACGGTGCGGGAGTTTTATCGGCAGAATCATCGTCATCAGACACTGGAATTCGTCAGGGCTCGGCGGGCCGAATTTCTGGGTCTGCAGCGGCAGCGGATGAGTCCCTTTGGTGCGCTCCAGTTCCTGAATACTCTGATCGATGATTCGGATCCGGATATTGAACTTGATCAGCTGCAGCATTTGCTGCAGTGTGCGGAAGCGATCAGGGCGGACGGGCATGAGGACTGGTTTGTGCTGACCGGTCTGTTGCATGATCTGGGCAAGGTTTTGTGTCTTTGGGGCCAGCCGCAGTGGGCGGTGGTGGGTGACACGTTTCCTGTGGGGTGCCGGTTCAGCGAGCGGATCGTTTACAGCGAATTTTTTGCTGACAATCCGGATGCTGCGGATCCGGTGTTGAGCAGTGAACCGGGTATTTATGAGCCGGGCTGTGGACTGCGGAACGTGCTGATGTCGTGGGGGCATGACGAGTATCTGTATCATGTGCTGCGACCGTACCTGCCGGAACCGGCGCTGTACATGATCCGGTATCATTCGTTTTACGCGTGGCATCGGGAGGAGCAGTATGACTGGCTGTGTGACCAGCATGATCGGGCGATGCTGCCGTGGGTGCGGAAGTTCAATCCGTATGATTTGTATTCCAAGTGCCCGACGCCTCCGGACTGGCGGCAGCTGCGTCCTTATTACGAGGATTTGATGGGGAAGTATCTGCCGGCTGAGCTGGCGTTTTGAAGAGCGGACAGTGTTCCGTTTGGCGAGCCGCGGACGGGAGTCCGCGGGTGTTTCTTCTCGTAGCTCGGGCTTTCCAGCCCGAGCCCTGCCCTCTGCGTTTGGAGTGTCTTGAGGTCGCCGCACGGAGCGGGGCTTCTGCTGGCTTTGGGGCTCACGCGAAGCCGCGAAGCCGCGAAGGGAAACGCACGAGGGCTGTGGTTGGT
>SXXK01000222.1 GCA_005791255.1 Planctomyces sp. | reverse complement strand
GCACATCACTTAAAACAGCTCGAAACAAAATATTAGAGGGAATACTCTGCATGAGAGTAGATTGATTTTTTCTGTTGTGCTGAATGCATTCAGTTCTGCGGAGCTCCGGGTATCGTGCCTGAGATGCTGCTGGAACTGCTGAACCAGCAGGCTTCGCCTGGACTGGCCTGCCGCCCGCTGAAGTTTCGCCCCACCTTTGACAAGTTTGCCGGTCAGATCTGCGGTGGCCTCGCGGTGCACGTGCGACAGCCCGCTCTGGTAAGGTCCTTTCACTGGACGCTGCGGCTGCTGCAGGCTGTGCAGCAACTGTCAGGGAATAGTCTGCGAGTGCTGGATCCGCCGTACGAGTATGAGTATCGACGACCGCCGCTCGATATTCTTTATGGTTCCGCGGCACTGCGGCAGGCACTGACCGGCGAAACAGAATTTGATGCAGCCCGGGTGCAGCGACTGGCCGGTGTCGATGAGCTGGCCTGGTTCCACCGAACCGCCGACATTCTGCTGTACGACTGATCCTGCCAGGATCAGCTCCAGGTCGGTTTACAAGCAAAATCCACCCGGATTTTCCGTTTCCGGAACAGGAAAACACCAACGTGTTCCCGTTCTTCGGAACAAATCCCGCGGTTTCTGACGGCAGGTCGTGAGGACTCTGCGGGCGTCTTGTGATTTGCGGGGCTTGCCCCTAAAACACCGCAATTCCGCAGCGGCAGCAGCGGATTGCTGCTGCTGTCAGCCGCGATTTTCGACAGGATACACCGTCGATCTGTGCGTTTTCCCGTCCGCCGGGATTCCTCTTTTCGTGCAAAGTACTGAACCGTGCATCGAGTATTAATCACTGACAGTTTGTCCAAAGCCGGCCTGAAAGTTCTTGAGCAGACTCCGGGCATCGAAGTTGTCATTCGCAGTGGCCTGACACCGCAGCAGGTCCGCGAGGAACTGAAGTCCGTGGATGCCATCATCATCCGCAGCGGCACCACGCTGACTGCCGAAATCCTGGAAGGTCAGGAGCGGCTCAAGTGCATCGCCCGCGCCGGAGTCGGTGTCGACAACATCAACCTGGAAGCAGCCACTCGAGCCGGTGTGCTGGTGATGAATACCCCCAGCGGCAATACCATCAGCACGGCCGAGCACACATTTGCCATGATGCTGGCATTGTCACGCAACATCGGACCGGCTCATGCCAGCATGAAGGCCGGCAAATGGGACCGCAAATCCTTTCAGGGTACGCAGCTGGCCGGCAAGACCCTCGCCGTGCTGGGACTGGGACGCATCGGTCTCAGCGTCGCGGCCCGCGCCCGAGCCTTTGAAATGAACGTGCTGGGATATGACCCGCTGATCTCGGAAGAAAAATGCAAGGAGCTGGGAATTCAGCTGTTCCGCGATGTCGACGAGATTGTCACTCGCTGTGACTACCTCACCGTGCACACCCCGCTCACGGAAGAAACTCGCGGCATCATCAACGCCGAACGTCTGGCGAAGATGAAGAAAGGCGTCAGAATCATCAACTGTGCCCGCGGCGGCATCATTGACGAACAGGACCTGGCGGCTGCCATTGAATCCGGTCACGTGGCCGGCGCAGCACTCGATGTGTTCGTCGATGAACCACCCACCGATCGTCGGCTGGTCGATCTGCCCAAAGTGCTGGCCACGCCGCACCTGGGTGCTTCCACTGATGAAGCTCAGGAAATGGTTTCCATCGAAGCGGCCGAGCTGGTCGTGGCCTACCTGCAGCGCAATGAAATCCGCTGTGCCGTCAATATGGCTCCCGTATCCGCTCAGGAAATGGTCGAACTGCAGCATTACCTGAACCTCTGCTACCGCCTCGGCCTGCTGTCTGCTCAGATGATCCGCGGGCAGGGCCTGAAAACGGCTGAGGTGGTCTACCGCGGTGATGCCGCAGCCCGCAAAACGCGGCTGCTGACCAACGCCTTCACCGCCGGACTGCTGGAAGGTGCCCTCGACGAATCCGTGAATGTGATCAACGCCACTTCTGTTGCTCAGGCCCGCGGAATTCATATCCGCGAATCGGCCACCGGGGACTGCGAAAACTTCGCCAGCATGGTGTCGGTGATTGTGGAAACCGGACAGGGACGCTTCGAAGCTTCAGGAACGATCTTCGGCAATCAGTTCATGCGTCTGGTGCGATTGAACGAGTTTCAGTTTGAGGCGTATCTGGACGGTCTGCTGCTGATTTATCGTCATCGCGACGTGCCCGGAGTCATCGGGTTCATCGGCACGCATCTGGGTGAAGACAACGTGAACATTGCCCAGATGGCTCTGGGGCGACGTTCGCAGGCACCCGGCGGCGCGGCGGCTGCCATCCTGAATCTGGACAGCACTCCATCCGCCGAAACACTCAGTAAAATTCGCGCCTACCAGCCGGATACGAAGGTGGACATTGTCAGGCTGCCGCCGGCCAACGCCGGCCTGCCATGGCTGACCGCCCGCTGAACTTCCGTCAGCGGTGCTCAGCCCCCCATCAATCCTCAGGCGGACTGTGGCTGCAGCCACAGTCCGCCTGCTTTCATCACCCACCGCATCCAGGGCAGACATCCCCTGTTGTTATTTCCACAGAACACCTGTACCCTTTCACTCGCACAAATCAGCAAACCCGAACGGATTCCCCAGACAAAACGTCTGACACCCTGTATCCGTTCCCCCGCACCCTCGCCGTCCAGGACTCACACCCGCGGACTTCCGTCCGCGGCTCGCCAAACCGAAAACCGAAAACCAAATCCCCCCTCGCCCCCACCGGGGGAGAGGGGTCGGGGGTGAGGGGGCAAAAAACCTCAAACACCCCCCCAGGCGCTCCTCACGCGAAGCCGCGAAGACGCGAAGACGCGAAGCTCAACAACTGAAAACTGAAAACTGAAAACTAACCACTAACCACTAACCACTAACCACTAACAACCAACAACTGCCCCCCTCCCATGTCCTTTGCCATCGATGTTCGCGATGTGACTCGCACCTACGACGACCTCAAGGCGGTCTCGCAGGTCACGTTCGCGCTGCCGGTCGGCAGGACCCTCGGACTGATCGGCCCCAACGGAGCTGGCAAGACAACGCTGCTGCGGATGATTTGTACGCTCGTGCAACCGGACAGTGGCGACGTTCTGGTGCAGGGGTTTTCTGTTCGCCATCAGCCTCGGGAAGTGCGGCGTCGACTGGGTTTCATGCCGGCGGAATTCGGTTCGCCCCGTGGCGTCTCAATCGCTGAATATCTTGAATACTTCGCGTGCCTGTTCGGTTTGTCCGCAGCAGACCGCACAGTCCGTATTCGCGATGTCTGCGAACTGACCGAGCTGCGGGACAGGGAAGCGGTGCTGGTCAACGGACTCTCGACCGGCAACCGCCAGCGGCTGCTGCTTGCCAAAACATTGCTGCACGATCCCGCCGTTTTAGTGCTGGATGAACCGGCCAGTGGCCTTGACCCGCGTGCCCGCAACGAATTGCGAGCCATCATTCGCACGCTGGCTTCGCTCGGAAAATCCGTCCTGATCAGCTCACACATCCTGCCGGACATCGAAGACATCAGTGACCAGATCGCCATCATGGAAGCCGGGCAGCTGGTCCTGCACGGGGATCTGGGCAGCCTGCAGCAGGCCCATGCCGATCATCGCCGCAGCGTCCGCCTGAAGGTCCCGGAAGCCGATCTGACAAGGGCTCGCGATACTCTGCTGGCCCTGCCGCAGGTGCAGTCCTGCCAGCCCGCAGACCGCGGACTGACAGTCGTCTGTGACGTAGCCGACACCAATACTCTGCTGGCCGCACTGCTGCAGGCAGGCATCCGGATCACGTTCTTCTCCGAAAACGAAGTCGACCTTGAACAGATCTTCATGCGAACCACTGCGGGGAAAGTGACATGAGGTTTCTGCTGCAGTTTCCGGAGTTCATTCGGTCCAGTCCCACGTGGATCCGCGATCGCTCGGGGCTCCTGTCCGGATATCTGGTCGGGCTGACCGCCCTGATTCTGAATGCCGGCATGCTGGGCATGATCGCCCTGCTCATCGACAGTCCCAGCAGCTTTCGCAGACTGCTGCAGACGCTGGATTTCGGCAGCCTGCTGGGACTGCTGCTGTGCGGTGGCGCCATTGCCGCAGTCACACTGCTTGTCCCCCTGCGCCAGACCGGCCTGTTCCTCGCCCCACGCATCGGACGTTACTTCGACCAGATTGTCCTCAGCGGCATCTCGCCGATGCGTTACATGGCCGGAACCATTGTCGGACAAAATCTATTTTTCGCCCTGATCCTGTTTCTGATGCTGCCCTGGTTTGCCCTCGCACTGTCCATCGGCGGGATGCACATCACAACATTCCTCGGCAATCTGTTTCTGATCTGGCTGTTCAGCATGCTGCTGGCAGTCTCGACCGCGGCGTTGTCGCTGTACCTGTCGGAACCGCTGGCCTTTGCCGCCATCACCGCTGGTTCACTGATACTGACACTGATCAGTATTCTGCCCATTCCTTTGCAGCCAGGTCTGATCACTCCGGTTCCCGCACTGCTGGCAAGCGTGCCGCAGCTCATGATGGCCACGGCACCCATGCTGGGAAGTCAGCTGGGGTACGCTGAGATTTTTCTGCTGACCACCGTGTGTATGTCGGGCGGGATTCTTGTGGGGCTGCTGCAGCTGCACTTTGGCCCGCTGTTCGGCCTGATTCGTGATAACTCGGCCTTCGGCGAAGTGGTGCACCAGGGCGACAATCGGCTGAAACGGCGGTTTCGCTTTCGGCTGCATATTCAGCGTCCGTCCGAACTGGCGTTCTTCTATCAGAATCGCGGTCAGTTCCTGACTCGCTGGGAAGGCCTGATCCGCTGGGGCGGCAGTCTGCTGCTGCTGGGTACCATTGCCGGATTCGGCTGCACACTGCTGTTCGCCGGGCTGCGCATGATCATCATTTCCACCAGCACCGCTCAGGCTGCCAATGCCGGCTACATCACGGCGGTCGTGCAGGCCGCATACGTCGCCGGTCAGCTCGGCACAGCCGGCACCGCCTTACTGGCCGTCCTCCTGTTCTCCCACAATCGCAGCACCTTCGGTATGCCTGTCAGTGTGGTTCCGGGAATTCGCCTGCGAGTCAGCACGCTGGACTGGGCGTCGTTTCTGCTGATCACGGGCGGTACAGCCACAACCGTCAGCCTGATACTGCTGGATGCCGCCGGCCCCTGCCAGCAGCAACTCTCCGTGGCAGTGGGACAATCCAGCGACTACATCGCACAGTTCGGCCGCGTCAGCCTGAAACGCTGGGCCGTGGAACCTCAGCTGATTGTCGCCACCGCCGCACTGACCGTGTACCTGCTGCAGCGAAACTTCTGCCTGTACTTCTGGTCGCGACTGATGGCCGGTTTCCTCACCGGGTTTCTCTGGTTCTTCGGCATGGCCATCGTACCTCTGGTCATGGGGATGATGCTGCATGAACGTGCCTTCCGTATTGAAATCCTCGATCGCAACTGGGAGCTGGGGCTGCCGCTGGCACTGCTGTCACCAATCATGGCCTCCATCGTGCGTTTCGCCGAGGGACCTCACAATCTGGCGTGGAACAGGCCGTTGACCGGATTCTACGGATTGAACATCGCCACCTGGCTCGTGCTGGGGGCTGTCCTGTTTCTCCGCGAACGCCGCATGAAACGGGTTGACGATGCCTGGCGCGCAGGCAGGAGCGGAGAATGATGCTGCGATTCCT
>SXXK01000221.1 GCA_005791255.1 Planctomyces sp. | reverse complement strand
GGGGCTGTGAGGATTCGGGGGTCCTGCAGCAGTCGCAGTAAACCGGCAGGAACTGCCGCAGTGCGGGACCGGGGCAATGCTGGCAACGGTTGTGCGGGCGACTGTTGCGGATATTCAACGGCTTAGTGCAGGGTGAATCTTCAGTCCAGTCAGAAATGCCGAAGTAGAGAGATACGTCGATTGTCCCGGGTGCCGCGAATCTGGTCCTGATTTCCCCGATCGGACTCGCTAAACTCCGGGGCGTGCTCCACCGCGTGCCATGCTACCGACCCGTCTTCGGCCTGACCAGTCTTCGGGGAGTGAAGTATTTCTGCTGAGCCCACCATAGCGTCGAGTCCTGTGGCAGCCCCGCGGCTGCTCTCGGCGTCATTTGCAGGTTACCTGCTGATGACCTTCCTGACGGCGGTCAACGACAGCATGTTTCGGTGGCTGGTTGTGCCTGTGGGTCGTGAGGAGTTCCAGCGGCTGTATGGCTGGACGGCGAAGGATTCAGAGGCATTTGTGCTGTCTCTGGGACTGGGCGTTTTTATGCTGCCGTTTGTGGTATTTGCGCCATGGGCTGGCTGGATGGCGGATCGATTCAGCAAGCGGTCATCGATTTTGTGGCTGAAGGCGGCGGAAGTGCTGCTGGTGGCACTGGGTGCGTGGTCGATACAGGCGGCCAGTGTGCCGATGATGTTTCTGATACTGTTCCTGATTGGGACTCAGGCGGCATTCATAGGGACGGCGAAGCTGGGGATTATTCCCGAGATCGTGCGGCGTCCGGACATTTCAGCGGCGAACGGCTGGTCGGGCCTGGCGACTCTGGCGGGCGTGATTCTGGGGACGGTGGCCGGCTATGGTCTGGCGGAGCGGATCCTGGCGGATCGGACGATGGGGTTATGGGCTGCCGCGGCCGCGCTGGTGGGTACGGCGCTGGCGGGTCTGCTGGGAGCGATACTGACGGGTCGGGTGGCAGCGGCGGCGCCGGGCGTGAAGTTTCAGTGGAATCTGGTGGCGGATTCGTGGCGTGATATTCGTCTGATTCTGCGAGACCGAGCGATGCTCAGGGTGACTCTGGGGATCGTCTTCTTCTGGTGTCTGGCGGCGATGGCGCAGATGTCGATTGACGTATTTGTGCGGATGGAGCTGGCGGACAATCTGCTGAAGGCGAATCCCAGTACGTTCAATGCGGCACTGGTGCTGGGCGTAGGAGCGGGCAGTCTGCTGGCGGGCTGGTGGTCGAGTGGCCGTGTTGAGCTGGGGATGGTGCCCTTCGGGACATTGCTGATGGGTGTTGCCTGTACCTTGCTGTACTTCACCAGTGATGCTCCGTGGATGGCTCGCTGGCTGCTGATGGTGATTGGCCTGGGCGGTGGATTATTCAATGTGCCGCTGCAGGCGTGGCTGCAGGAGCGCAGTCCGCACGACAAGCTGGGAGCGATTCTGGCGGCCTGTCAGCAGCTGACAGCGATTGGGATGCTGTTTGTGTCGGGATTGTTCTGGCTGCTGCGGGGTCCTTTGGAGCTGAGTGCGTCGCAGATTTTTCTGGTGAGCGGTCTGAGCATCATACCGATTGTGGTGTATGTGGTGTGGGTGCTGCCGCAGGCGACGATTCGATTTTTTGTGTGGCTGCTGAGTCGATTTGTGTATCGCGTGCGGACCTATGGGATAGAGAACATTCCTGAGCAGGGTCCGGCGCTGCTGGTGGCAAATCATGTGACGTGGATTGACGGGATTCTGATCCTGCTGGCCAGTTCCCGACCGATCCGGATGGTGGCGTATGCGGATTACGTGCAGGGTCGGGTATTAAGTCGTCTGGGTCGGCTGTTCGGGATCATTCCGATTCGCAGTGGTGACGGTCCGCGGGCATTGATTGCTTCGCTGAACACGGCCAGTGAAGCATTGCTGCGGGGGGAACTGGTGTGTATCTTTGCTGAGGGCGCGATTACTCGCACTGGTCAGCTGATGAAATTTGAGCGAGGTCTGCTGCGGATTCTGAAGGGCACGAATGCTCCTGTGGTCCCCGTGTGTCTGGACGAGTTGTGGGGCAGTATTTTCAGCTATGATCAGGGGAAGTTTCTGTGGAAGCGTCCGCGGCACTGGCCTTATCCGGTGTCGATTTTGTTTGGTCGGGCCATTGCGGAAGTTGATGATACAGAGGTTGTGCGGTCGGCTGTTCTGGAACTGAATGCTCAGTCGATGTTACTGCGAAAGGAACGCAGCATGATTCCGGCGCTTCGATTTATTCGTCAGTGTCGTCTTTCGTGGGGCCGGATGAAGGTCGGCGATTCCGGCGGCACGGTCCTGACTGGTGGTCGCCTGCTGATGGGGGCACTGGCTTTTCGGCGTTTGCTGACCGGCCGGGTCCTGGCGGCGGACGGGCACTATGTGGGCGTGCTGCTGCCTCCGTCTGTGGGTGGTGTGCTGGCGAACACAGCGCTGGCGCTTAGCGGGAAGGTGTCGGTCAACCTGAACTATACGCTCAGTGATGACCTGATGAATTACTGTATTCGCGAGGCCGGTATTCGGCAGGTGCTGACCAGCCGGGCCTTCATTGAGAAGAAGCCGGTGAAGCTGGACGCCGAGCTGATTTTTCTCGAGGACCTGAAGACTCAGATCACCACATTTGACCGGGTCACTGCGGCGATCCAGGGGAAGCTGGTGCCGCTGCGAATGCTGAGCCGGCTGCTGGGCCTGAGCCGGCTGCGTTCGGACGATCCGCTGACGGTGATCTTTACTTCCGGTTCCACGGGTGAGCCGAAGGGCGTGATGCTGTCGCAGAACAACATCGCCTCGAATCTGGATGCTGTGAACCAGTTGCTGCGTCTGCATTCGGGTGACGTGCTGCTGGGTGTCCTGCCGTTCTTTCATTCGTTCGGCTATACGGTGACGATGTGGCTGCCTTTGTGTGCTGATCCGGCGGCGGTCTATCACTTCAATCCGCTGGATGCTCGGACTGTTGGTGCGCTTACGGAAAAGCATCGCTGCACTATTCTTGCAGCGACTCCGACCTTCCTCCGCAGTTACCTCAAGCGGTGCACAGTGGAAGAGATGAAGTCGATGAATCTGGTGATTGTGGGTGCCGAGAAGATGCCGGATGACTTGCGGGACGCGTTCCGGGAGAAGTTCGGTTACGAGCCGATCGAGGGCTATGGCACGACGGAGATGTCACCTGTGGCTTCGTTCAACATTCCGGCATCGCGAATGGGGACAGACGCTGATCCGGCGTCGGGGCTGCGTCACGGAACGGTGGGACGGGCAATTCCCGGGGTGGCGGCAGCCGTGTTTGATCCTGATACGGGAGCTCGGCTGGGTGCGAATCGTGAAG
>SXXK01000220.1 GCA_005791255.1 Planctomyces sp. | reverse complement strand
TCTCCGCAGCGATTGGGCTGCTCTGGCTGCTGTTTGGAACTGCCAGCCCCGTGGCCTCTGCAGTGATGATAACAGGGTGCTGCTGGACCGCATTCCGCGCGGTTGGGGGCATGGCCGGAGAATTCCGAGCCGGCTGGGTCTCGGCCTGCGTCACGGCGATGGCGCTGCTGCTGTGGCTTTCCGCCGTCGGGAATGTGCCCGCCTGGCTGGCCGCCAGCTGGGCGTCTCCGGCGACCCTTGCGTTGCTGTCGGCGGTGTTGTTTTGCTGCGATGTGCTGGACATAAGGCACGTGCAGAATCAGCACATCGCTCCGGAATTACGTCGTCGCCGCGACGGCCTGCGAGTCGTGTTGGTGGTCTGCGGACTGTTTACGCTGTGGGGTGTGGGACTGCCGATCGCCACCGAACTGTACCGTCAGGGCCACCCGGACTCAGCAGTGCAGCTGGAGCGAATGACGTTGCCGCAGCATATTGGGTTTCGCTGCGGCGAAGCGTTTGTCACCCTCTGCTTTTTCATTCTGGGTGCCAATATAGGCAGCTTCCTGAATGTTGTCGCCTGGCGTTTGCCGCAGGGACGATCGATCGTCTCAGGCGATTCCTGCTGTCCAGGCTGCGGAAAAAGCATCAGCCGGCGTGACAATGTCCCGATCCTCGGCTGGCTGTGGCTCGGTGGCCGCTGCCGCAGCTGCCAGTCCGCGATCTCCAGTCGCTATCCGAAAGTAGAAGCCCTGACCGGCGGCATTTTTCTGTTGTTTTACTTTCTGCAGCTGATCTCCGGCGGCGCTGCACTGCCACTGCGGACGATCAACCTGTATCGCGGAGTTCTTTGGACCGTGATGTTCGCAAAATGGGACCTGATCGGTCTGTACCTGTATCACTGTTTTATGCTGGCCACTGTTCTGGCTGCGGTCCTGATGATCCACGACAGATACAGACTTCCGCGACGACTGCAACTGTTCACACTCACACTGGCCGCCATCAGTCCGCTGCTGTTCCCAACCCTGATACTCATACCCGCGTTTCCGGCTATTCCCACAGGCAGTTACTCGGCGACTCACGCTCCACCTGCCTGCCTGCTGTTCAGCCTTGCGGGACTTACCGGCGGGGCTGCGGCAGGACAATTGTTCTCGTGGTTCAGTCAACGCACTCGAATGCCCAGCGAACAGCGGCTGCCCGCGGGTGATCTGAAGTGGATGTTTGCTTTCGTCGGAGCCGTTCTGGGCTGGCAGTCGGCAGCCACATTCCTAGTCTTCGCTCTGGCACTGCTGCTGTTCTGCCGGTGGCTGACCGACGGCTCTCGCTGGGGCCCCGCATGGCTGCTGGCAGCCCTGCTGCTGCACCACGCAACGTGGCGACTGCACTGGATATGGATCCCAACAGTGTGATGAATAGGACCTGACCAGCAGAACTGCTACTATCTTCGGGTCTGCTCAGTAACAAAACTACCACAACGAACTGTTGGCCCTCACTCCATGACGGATACTCGATTTCAGGCAGCCGGCGACAGCCGACTGCCGGTGACTGTACTCTCAGGATTCCTCGGAGCCGGAAAGACGACTCTGCTGAACCACATCCTCAGCAACCGCGAAGGACTGAAGGTCGCCGTCATTGTGAACGACATGAGTGCCGTGAACATCGATGCCCGACTCATCGAAACCGGGGCCGCAAAACTCAGTCGAACAGACGAAAAACTGGTGGAACTGTCCAACGGATGCATCTGCTGCACTCTGCGAGAAGATCTGCTGACAGAAGTCGCCGCACTCGCTCGAGAAAACAGATTTGATTACCTGCTGATCGAATCCACCGGGATCTCCGAACCGGCTCCCGTGGCCGACACATTCACACATGCCGTCACCGAAGACCAGTCGCTGCTGGATCTGGCCTCACTGGACACCATGGTGACCGTCATTGACTGTCGTAACTTTCTGGATGATCTGCGCCTCAGCGAAGAGCTGCAGACGCAGGGGCGACAGGCCGCACCGGACGATGTCCGTACTGTCGCCGACCTGCTGATTGATCAGGCGGAATTCGCGGACGTCCTGATCCTGAACAAGACGGATCTGGTCGATGCCCATGAACTGGCCCGAATCGAAGGCTTTCTTGAGCAGCTGAACCCGTATGCCAGAAAAATTCGCAGCCAGCACGGACAGGTTCCCCTGTCAGCCATCCTCGGGACACACAGATTCGACTTCGAACGAGCAAAAACCAGTCGCGGCTGGCAATTGGCGCTGCGCGACGACGGTGCCAGTGAGGTGGAGGAATACGGAATTCGCAGCTTTGTGTATCGCTCGCGCATCCCCTTCCATCCGCAGCGATTCCACGAACAGCTTTACAGGGAATGGCCCGGAGTGCTCAGATCCAAAGGCTTCTTTTGGCTGGCAACTCGAGTTGACCGGATCGGGGTCTGGTCGCAGGCGGGTCGCACCGCTCGCCTGAGTGGCGCGGGCCGATGGTGGGCTGCCGTGCCGCGCGAAGAATGGCCCGAGATGGAAGGCTTTGAAGAAGCACTGATGAAGTACTGGGATCCGCGCACCGGGGACTGCCGCAACGAACTTGTATTCATCGGAATCGGGCTGGACGAGCAGGCCATCCGCAGCAGTCTGGAAGCCTGCGAACTGACTCCCGAGGAATATCTTCCGGGGCCGCCTGCATGGCTGCAGCTGCCCGATCCATTCCCTTCCTGGGGCGGATCTCCGGAATCCGATCAGTTGGCCTGAATCGATTCCACTCCAATCAAAAAAAAGGGGGCAGACACCTCGTGTCCGCCCCCTGAAAACTCTGTCACCGACAGGCCCTGCGACCCATCAGCCGCATCACTTGCGTGATGCCTGGATATTGGTCAGCACCTGCAGATAGTCTGCCGTGATGTTGACAAGTTCCTTGTTGTAATAATCATTCGGGAAGATGTCCTTGTCAGCGCTGCCCGCAGCCTGCTTC
This sequence comes from Planctomyces sp., assembly GCA_005791255.1. Classification (GTDB taxonomy): domain Bacteria; phylum Planctomycetota; class Planctomycetia; order Planctomycetales; family Planctomycetaceae; genus SXXK01. The sequence continues at coordinate 31,702 of SXXK01000220.1, read as the reverse complement.
ATCGCCTCTTCCTCTTCCTTCTTTTCCTGCTTCAGCTCTTCTTCCTCCGCTCGCAGTTTGCTTTCATTGAGCGAGATCACTTTGTCGTTCTTCCGCTGTTCGAAACGAGCAATCAGTTTGCTGATGTGAGCAAAATCGGCGTCCTCTGCGACCCGGGATTCACTCTGACTTCGCAGCTGGGTGACCACCGCGTCATTCACATTCGACGACTGGCGGTACTCGGCCCGGGCAATCCGGTCGAATTCCAGTGCATTATCCAGTGACTCTTCGCCCACTTCACGATGATTCAGCAGCGATGGCAGAGTGATATCGGAAGTCACGCCGCGATTCTGAGTGCTGTCGCCATTCACGCGGTAGAACTTGCTGATGGTCAGCTTCAGTGCCCCGCGATCCTGAGCAAACAGGGACAGACGACTGGCAACAGGCACCACGTTCTGAACGCTGCCCTTGCCATGCGTTGTGCGGTCGCCGACCACAATCCCGCGTCGGTAATCCTTGATCGCTCCGGCAAAAATCTCGGAAGCCGATGCGGAAAAACGATTGCAGACCACGACCATCGGACGACGCCAGTACACGTCGGCATCTTCATCCGCCAGCGTCTGCACGCTGTCCCCAGGTTCCTTGACCTGCACAACCGCACCGTCAGGGATGAACAGCCCGGATACTTCAATGGCTTCCTGCAGAGCCCCGCCACCATTCCAGCGCAGGTCCACAATCAACATCTCGACGCCTTCCCGCTTGAAGTCGTCCAGAACCAGTTTCACGTCCTTTGACGTGCTCTTGAAATCGCCACCACGATTCGCTCCCTGGAAGTCTCTGTAGAACGATGGGATTCGCAGCACACCGATCCTGGCCTTGCGACCGGGAGTCCAGTCACTGGCCTCGATTACCTTGCCCTTCACTTCATCTTCAGTGATCTTGACTTCGGTACGAGTCAGTTCAATCTCTTCGATGCCACCGGCTTCCTTCCGAATCTTCAGACGGACTTTTGTGCCCTTTTTGCCGCGGATCATGTCGACAACCTTGTTGAGCTTCATCTCAACAACATCGACGTAATCACTCACAGCGTCGGCGGATACTCCGATCACTCGGTCACCCTTCGTCAAACGGCCATCAGCTGCGGCTGCACCACCCTGAATCACCTCTTCCACCGTCGTGTAGCCGTCTTCATACTTCAGCCGGGCACCAATGCCTTCCAGCTTCAGCTTCATCGTTGTTTCAAAGTCATCCAGAGTCTGTGGCGACATGTAGCTGGAATGCGGATCCAGACAGTGCGTCATCGACGACAGATACAGCTCCAGCACTTCATGCGGTTCCGTCTGGTCAATGTACACCTGATTTGTGCGATATCGCGTCTTCAGTCGCTTGCGCGGATCATCATCCTTTTTGTCTTCGAGCTTCAGCATCAGCAGGTCAAATTTGATTCGCTTCCGCCAGCGCTCGTCCAGTTCTGCTTCACTGGCCGCCCATGGCAGCTCGTCAGCATCCCGCGGAATCTCTTCATCCACAGTGAAATCATGCTCGGCGTCAACAACGGCCGGAATCTTCTCCGCACGCGCGGTCATGCGTTCACGAAATCGTTCAAACACAACGGCGGCAAAACCTACGTCGCCCTTCAGAATTCCGTCGTCCAGCTTGTCCTGTTCAGCAGCGAACTGATCGATGTCGGACTGCAAAAAATACAGTTTCTGCGGATCCCAGACCTCGAGGTACCGCTGGAACAGCTTTTCCGAAAGAGCATCGTCAATCGGCGGATGGTTAATGTGCCGCGACGAAACCATCGAAGCGACCATCTGAGCAGTCTTGCCGTCTTCAGCGGACAATTCGACTTTTTCGCGAGCCTGCACTCCCGCAGCCAGCATGCTGCCAGCCGCCAGAACCAAACCGCAAAGATAACCCCTGGACATCGTTGCTGCTTTCTTCAAAACGCTTCGCGACAAAACCTGCGAACCCGCGAGCGGGCGACGCATCCTAGGACAACTGGTACAGAATGGGCAAGGTCGGCATTCCTGGGATTTCCTCAGCCCTCCGGATTGTTGCCGCACGGAGCGACTGGCACATGGAAATTCCTGATTCATGTCGGAATTCCAGGCAAAACATGCCCGACCTGATCATCGCGGCAGCGGAACACCGGGTCGCGCAGTCCTGATGGACATGCGACTGAGAAACTGATCCGGCACCCCGGAAAATTCCGCGGCATCCTCTGCAGCATGCGAAAAAACCATCGAAAACTGTTCCCCGGACTTCGCTGTACAGAGATAGTAATCCCAGAGAATCTTCTGCAGTGAACGTTTTTCCGCGGACTTCTCTGCCGCTGCCGGCCCTGCCCCGTTTGCAGCGGCGTTACTGGCAAGTGCAGCCCCGGCCACCGCCGGCTGAACTTCCGCCTCCGCACGGACATGGTGCACGCGCCAGCCCTGGCGATCAGATTCCACCGAAGAATCCACAATTGCCCCCTTCCACGGACTGATCTTCTGCTCAATCTCCGACAGAAATTTTCCTTCCTCCGTAAATCGTCCGGCCGGCATCTGCGGCGCAGCGGCAAGATTGCACTGAGCTGTCAAAGCTCCGTTGGTCAGCATCCGCAGAATGACCAAATCAGCGGTCTCCTGAAACACATGCCAGCGCCGATCGTGCAGCAGCACCAAACGCCACGGCGTGACCAGCGTCAGCAGCAGACGCCCGGATTCCGGAAATCCCGCGGGAATCAGAGCGGAGAGCGGACCATCGGAATCCGCAGGATCCTGCGTCCACGAAATGGACGCCTTGACCTTAAGTCCCGGGCTGACCGGTCCCGCGCTGCGATTCTCATCGAGAACCGCATCAAAACGTCGAATCATCAGAGATTTTCGATCAAATAACAGGGTACCGGTCAGGGTCACTTCAGTGGCAGACCCCGTCACAGCACCGCTCCCGCGACACTCAAACCCAATCTTCGCTTCCTGTTCCGACAGCTCCAGAATTTTTCCGCTGACACTCTGACTGATCGCCGCGTCAATTCCCGTCAGCAGCGGAAACACCCATGGATCAGCATTCCATTTTTCGTCAGCAGCGGCGAGGCTGCGACCAGGCAGCAGTCCTGCAGCACCTGCGGGATCGCACGGAAACTGCAGCAGATCCAACTGAGATCTTGTCAGCCGCACCTCAGGACTCAGCTGCACCAGTTGCCCGTCATTCCCGTAGACATGCATCAGGCTGGTGCCGGACGGCAGCACGGTGGACGTTTCATGCCCCCGCCCAACTCGCGTATTGACAGACGCCCGCCGGTAACGACGACTCAGTCGCATGCCTTCCAGTTGCCGCGCTGCACCACCCTGCTGCAATTGATCAAACTCAAACTGACTGCTGCCGACGACGGACAATACCGTCTGTCGCTGACCATCCGGAGTCGACAGCACACCGTCGATGGAGCTTTTGTAACTGATCCGGACACAACGATCAGTCGCCGGTATCAGTTCGATCGCAGTGTTGCCCGGCACGGGCTCATCCGCGCTGCCTGCCCACGCCGACAGCCCGCGGCCGGCAAGCATGCCGGCTGCTCCGAAAGCCAGAAACTGCCTGCGACCACCTGCCGCTGCTGGCTGCGTCCCACTCACATTCATGGCTGCCCCTCCGCAGACTTTCGTCGGCATCACCGCCCGAACCAATTCCGTTCGCACTATAGATCTGACACGGCAATCGCCGCAAGATGTTGCCGGGCGGAGTCCGGCTGTGCTATGCTGCCACAATGGAATACTGGCAGGCCTGTCTGATTGTGTGTCCCGCTGCGGCGGTCGGTGGAGCGATCAATGCGATCGCCGGCGGAGGAACTCTGGTCACATTTCCGGCATTGATGCTGGTGCTGGAATCAATTTCAGGCGCGGGCAGCGGGGCGATCCTGGCCAATGGCACGAACACCGTCGCACTCTGTCCCGGCTCATTTTCCAGTTCCTGGGGCTATCGCCGCGAAGTCCGCGAATTGTGGCGCTGGACGCAACTGCTGGCCCTGCCCAGCGTGCTCGGGGCCGCTCTGGGCTCGTGGCTGGTCATTACCGGTGAAGAACAGATGTTTCGGGCGATGGTGCCGTGGCTGATCTGCCTCGCCACAGCCCTGTTCGTGCTCCAGCCCAGACTGTCAGCTATGCTGCAGTCCCCGCCCGACGCCCAGCCAGCCGACTACCGCTGGCTGGTCACAGGACTGCAACTGGTGATTGGCATCTACGGTGGTTATTTCGGCGCTGGAATCGGCATCCTCATGCTCAGCAGCCTCAGCCTGCTGAATGCCGGCAGCATTCATCAGATCAATGGCCTGAAAACGATCCTGGCCGGACTGATCAACGGCGTTTCAATGGTGATCTTTATTGCTGATGGCAGCGTGCACTGGCCACTGGCCATCCCGATGATTGTATCGGCCATGGCAGGTGGCTGGGCCGGTGCCACGTGGGCCCGACGACTGGACAAACGCCTGGTCCGAAAAATCGTTATCGGGATCGGAATTACGCTGACAGTCTGGTACTTTTCTCAGATGCCGGCGGGCCGAGAAAGCGATCCGCCCCCGGCAGAGATCACTTCGCCCGTCATTTTCAAGGAAAATCCGCAGTAAATCGCTGATCGGTTCCGCTGTTCTGCGAACCTGCCGCTTTGTTGCAGAAAAACAACAAAAAAACCGCATTTACCGGCAATCCGGGGCTCGTTAAATTGCGTCCGGAGTGCCACACCGGACAACCGGCGGACAATGGGCTCCGAAAGTTCGTATGACCAGGAAGGTCGCAGAGGTTCAGGGATGACACTCCAGACATTCGGCCGAATTTTCAACCTGCTGCCACAACTCGCAGTGCAGGACACGCCTGCTGCAGCACCCACAGAATCCGCTGACCTGCTGCAGCAGGTCCGTGACGTACTCACAGCTGACCTCAGCCGTGAAATGCTGCTGCGCGTACTGACGCACTGGCTGCCCGCAATTGCTGCTGCTGCAGCGGTATTTCTGTTCGGCCGGATTCTGGTGCGGCTGGCTGTGAGCATGATCGAGCAGGCATCCCGTCGTGCCCGCATGGATGAAACGCTGGCGAAATTCGTGGGCAATTTTGCTTCCATCATTCTGCAGCTGGTCGTCTGCATTGCCTCACTGAGCTGCCTTGGCATCGATACCACCTCACTGAGCGCAGTTCTTGTCGCTTCAGGATTTGCTGTCGGCATGGCACTGCAGGGCTCACTCGGCAACGTCGCCTCTGGCGTGCTGCTGGTGTTCTTCAGACCGTTCCGCGTGGGCGACACCATCGAAGTAGGGGCACACATCGGTCGAGTTGTCGAGATTCAGATCTTCAATACGCTGCTGCTGAGTCCGGACAATGTACGTATCATTCTGCCCAACGCTTCCATTACAGGCGGCACAATTCGCAACTTATCGGCTGAACCCAATCGCCGGATCGACCTTGTGATCGGCTGCAGTTACAACGACCCGCTGCGGGATGTTCGACGGATGCTGGAGCAGATTGTCGCTGCTGAACCCCGAATACTTGCTGATCCGGCTCCTGTCATTGCGGTCTCGGAGCTGGCCGAGAGCAGTGTCAACTTTGTGGTTCGCCCGTGGGTCCGCAGTGCCGATTATCACGCCGTGAAGTTCTCACTGACAGAACAGATCAAGCTGGGCTTTGATGACCGTGGCCTGACGATCCCATTCCCATCCCGTGACGTGTTTATTCATCACTCCGGCACCGAATCAGCAAAGACTGTGTTTGAGGCTGCGGCCAGTGCTGCCTGACAGGCTGATTGATCAGACGCGGGTTCGCATTCGGGAGCTGGTGCCTGACAGTGCCGGTCTGCTGCTGGCAGTCTCCGGGGGCCTTGACAGCATGGTGCTGCTGCACCTTGCTGTGCAGGCGATTGCCAAAGAACCTCGACGTCTGGCAGTTGCTCATCTGAACCATGGACTGCGCGGTGACGCCGGGCAGCAGGATGCTGCGCTGGTGCGGGCGGCGGCGGCAGATTTCGGACTGGAATGTTTTGCTGAAACGCTGCCGGACGATGCCCTGAAAACCGCCAGCAGCGGCAGCCTGGAAGAAGCCGCCCGTGCGGCGCGTTACGCATTCCTCGAACGAACGGCACGGGAACACGATTTTCACTTCGTGGCAGTGGCTCACCACAGTGATGATCAGTCGGAAACGGTGCTGCTGAACATCGTCCGAGGAACGGGACTGGCCGGACTGAAGGGCATGTCAGATCGTCGGGCACTGTCATCACAGGTGCAGCTGGTGCGTCCGCTGCTGGATTTCTCCAGAGCTGACCTGGCGACCTTCGCCGCCGACCGCAGCATTTCGCACGCACAGGACGCGACTAACAGCAGTCCGGAATTCACCCGCAATCGAATTCGGCATCAGCTGCTGCCGGCACTGCGAGACAGCCTGAATCCGGGGGTTGATCAGGCACTGGTGCGGCTGGCGAAACAGGCGGGCGAACAGCTCGCCTGTCTCGATGCTCTGGCCGATCAACTGCTGCAACAAACCCTCCTCGAATCTTCCGAGTCCATTATCCGACTCAGCCGCAGTCGCCTGCGGCAGTCTCCTGAGCCGCTGGTTCGGCATGCTCTGATCCGCCTGTGGGATCAGCAGGGCTGGCCGCGCCAGCGAATGACGGCAGCACACTGGCTGCGGACAACAGCACTGCTGAACCAGAACTCTTCCGTATCACTGCCCGAGGGCCTGCTGGCGGAATCCCGAGCCGATCTGCTGATCCTGAGACGCGGCTGAGAATTATTCCGAGGCAAGGATGGAGCGAACCTTCTGATCAGCGGCAGCGGCGGCCTGCTTACGCACATCGGCGACCTGCACCGGCACAAATCCACGCCGGCGACTCTCATCGGCCGACTCCATGAAGGCATACAGATCAAGAGTTTCCTCAGCGGACACCGGCGGTGTCCCCGTGCGCCAGAACTTCACAATCTCGACCACCAGAGGTTTGTAGCCGTCATAGGGCCCCATCTGAGCCGAGCCTTTGGTACCGAATGCTGTCCCGCCATAGCCGGCACTGCCGGCACGTATGCCACGAAATGTGCCGATCCGTCCGCCCTTCCAGACACCGGTGACCACATCGAAATCCTTCGTGGATGTTCGCACAACCGACTCCACTCCCGGCCCCATGGCTGTAAACAGCGTCTCGCAGCCGTGAATCCCGTACCAGAACAGATCCGGATGTGTGGCTTCAAGGCTGCAGGGAGAGTAAGCGTCGCAGCCCAGCACTTCGCCGATTGCGCCGCTGCGTACAGCCTGAGCGGCAGCAGCGAAACGCAGCGATGACGAACTGAACACGGGAGTCTGATAATGCTCAGCAAGTCGATAAATGGCAATGGCATCCACCAGTGAACCGGCCACCGGCTTGTCAATGAAGACCGGCTTGCGAGCCTTCAGCACGGGGATCACCTGCTCAAGGTGGGGACGTCCGTCATTGGTCTCAAGCAGGACCACATCCACCTGAGAAATCATACTGGCCAGGTCCTCAACCACCTCCACGCCAAGTGCTCGAATCTTCTGAGTGTACTCGGGAACTCGCTTCACGCTGCTTTCGATGTCGGGACTTCCCTTGGGATATACCAGTACAACTTTACAGCCACCGAGCAGCGGATCATCCCCGGCTTTGTTGAGCAGTTCAGTGAATGCGAGGCAGTGTGAGGTGTCCAGACCAATCATCCCCACGCGAAACTGCTGAACTTTTTCATCCGCCCTGAGGGATACCGACGTTTGACAGATGAGGGCCAGAAGGACGACCAGCAGCAGACGGGATCTCACAGGCGAGGCTCCTGAAAATCGGCGGGTGAAACCACTCGGAAAGTCCGAAAGCGTTTTCCGATGCGGCGGGAATTGGTGTATAAAGCAGTTTGGAAGTTCCGCAGCAGCATTGCTGTGCCGCGTCAAACTCGCAGAATAGCTTTTCAAAATGTCATTTGCATCACTCAGCGGACGTCGAATTCTGATTACAGGGGCATCTTCGGGAATTGGCCGGGAGATTGCGATGGAGTGTGCCCGCGCCGGCGCCCATGTGATTCTGAACTGTCGACGATCCGTACAGCTCGCCCACGAGGCAGCCGCGGAGATCACCCGGATGGGAGTCCGGGCGGACATCCTCGTCGCTGATGTCGGCTGCCCGCAGGATCGCAGTCGACTGATCGAGCAGGCCTGCCAGTCCGGGGCCCCGGACGCACTGGTGAACTGTGCCGGTGCTGATACTCTGACAACAGAACTTCGCCAGGCATCCTTCTCGGAAAAGCTGTCGGCCCTGCTGCGTACCGATGTGGAAGGGACCGTGGAACTGTCACGAGCGCTGGGACGTCGCATGCAGGAAGCGGGACATGGCGTGATTCTGACGATCGGCTGGGATCAGTCGGACCGCGGCATGGAGGGTGACAGTGGTGAGCTGTTTGCGGCAGTGAAGAACGCAGTCATGGGATTCTCGCGTTCGCTCGCTGTCAGCCTCGCACCTTCTGTGCGTGTCAACTGCATTGCCCCAGGCTGGATTCGTACGGCGTGGGGCGAAACGGCCAGCGAGTACTGGCAGCAGCGGGTGCTGCGAGAAACGCCACTGCAGCGGTGGGGTGAACCACGGGACATCGCCTGCATGGCCCGCTTTCTGCTCAGCGACGAAGCTGGCTGGATTACCGGACAGGTGCTCAACGTCAACGGCGGCGCTGTTCGCTGATCTCCAGAAAAAGGCAGCCGCAGGTGACCGAAAAAACTCTGCTGTTCGTTACCGGACGTCTGGCTGAGGGCAGCCTGCGGGATGTTCTGCAGTCGATCGCTCCGCTGGCGGGATTCCATTTCGAAATCACAGTTCCGGGGATCCAGGTCGCCGCACTGCTGCATACCGGGCTGCTGAAACGCAGACTGACCGTACCGGACCACATTGATCAGGTGATTGTCCCCGGCTGGTGTCAGGGAGACCTGTCGGAACTGGAATCGCATTTTGGTCGACCGTTTGCACGCGGTCCGAAGGATCTGCACGACCTGCCCGAGTATTTTGGTGTCGGACGCCGGAAGGCGGCAGACCTGAGCCGCTGGTCCATCGAAATTCTGGCGGAGCTGAATCATGCCCCGCTGCTTTCACTGGATCAGATCCTGCAGCAGGCGGCCGAGCTGCGAGCCGCCGGGGCGGATCTGATTGACGTGGGCGCTGTCCCCGGACAGGTGTGCCGGCATATGGGTGAAATTGTGCGCGAGCTGCGAAATGCCGGACATCGCGTGTCCATCGACAGCTTCGAGCAGACCGAGGTGGAAGCGGCAGTGGCGGCGGGTGCCGAACTGATACTCAGCTGCAATCAGTCCAACCTCGAGTGGGTCAGCAGACTGGGAGTGGAAGTAGTGGCCGTTCCGGAAACTCCCCAGGATGCAGATTCGCTGGACCGGCTGGCCGAACAGCTCACGGACCGCGGGTGTCGATTTCGGCTGGACCCGATTCTGGAACCGATCGGAATGGGTTTCGCTGCGTCGCTTGAACGCTACATGCGGACGCGTCGCAGGCACCCTGAAACAGCGATGATGATGGGTGTGGGAAATGTGTCCGAGCTGACGGAGGTGGATTCGGCGGGCGTCAACATGCTGCTGGCGGCGATCTGCGAGGAACTGGGGATTCAGAGTGTGCTGACGACTCAGGTGATCAACTGGTGTCGGACAGCAGTGTCGGAGCTGGCCGCGGCGCGGCGACTGGTGCATTATGCACTGAGTGCCGGAACCATTCCGAAAAATCTTGATGGCTCGCTGACCATGCTGCGGGACGGACGGCTGCGCAGGACGTCACAGGCGGCGCTGGACCAGTTGGCGCAATCTCTGACGGACCCGAATTACCGCATCTTCGCCGAGCAGGGACAGGTGCATCTGATGAATTCGGAGGGTTGCTGGAGTGGCAGCAGCGGTTTTCAGGTTTTTGAACAGGCACTGCTGGCGGCGCGTCGGCAGCGTTCTCAGAATTCCGTCTCAGCAGAGCACGCATTTTATCTTGGCTACGAACTTGCCCGGGCTGAGGTCGCATTGCTGCTGGGAAAACAGTATGTTCAGGATGCTCCGATGAACTTCGGAGTTGCTGGTCAGTGGGGGGCATCCTCCGCAGTACACAACCATCAGTCCGATCCGGGCACCTGAGCATTCAGGCCTGCTCCGGACTGCCATCCTGTTTCGGGTATCCTGTTCATGCTGAAATCACAACTGATTCACCCGCGTATTTCTGAAGTGCTGGCCCGCGCCGGACACAGTGCAAAGATTCTGATTGCCGATGGCAATTATCCGGCATCATCGGCGATTGGACCGCGAGCCGAGCTGGTCAGCCTGAACCTCGCTCCGGGCCTCGTCACGGTCGCTCAGGTGCTGCAGGTGCTGCTGACAGCGATTCCCGTCGAAGCAGTCAGCACGATGGGTATGCCTGACGATGACCCGTACCGTCTGCCGCATGATCCCCCGGTCTGGAACCAGTATCGATCGATCCTGACGGAGGCCGGACTGTCAATTCCACTGCAGCCAATTTCCCGCTGGGACTTTTATGATGCTGTGGATTCGCGTGATCACGTGCTGACGATCCAGACTGGTGATCAGGCCCTGTGGGCCAATCTGCTGCTCACAGTCGGCGTGCGACAGTCAGGTCAGTGATGCTGTCCGAACGCATGGAATCACTGGCGGATCCGCGACTGGATGTTTATCGCAGCCTGAAATCCACCAACGCCACGCGAGATGCGCAGCTGTTTATCGCAGAAGGCCCAACGGTGGTCGAACGCGTGCTGCGCAGTGACTTTCGTGTCCGCAGCGTGGTGATCAGCGACCGCAAGTTCGCGGCTTTTGAACCGCGACTGCCGGCAGATGTTCCGGTTTACCGTCTGACGCAGGTGCAGGCGGAGGAACTGGTGGGATTTGCCTTCCACTGCGGTGTGATGGCCTGCGCTGAACGGCGTCCGCCGCAGCCGCTGGAAACGTGGCTGCCGGCGGCGGGTCCGGCGCTGCTGGTCGCCGGTGACCGGGTGACCGATCCGGAAAACGTAGGCGCCCTGATCCGGATCGGGGCGGCCTTCGGCGCTGCCGGAATTGTGCTGGGCGAGGGTTCTGCTGACCCATTCTCGCGCCGCGTGCTGCGAGTTTCGATGGGTAACGGACTGTTCCTGCCGATTGTGGAAACTGGCGATCTTGCCGGGCTGCTGGCAAAACTGCAGCAGCAGTACGCGATGGACATCTGCCTGACCGTACTGGACGCAACAGCCCGACCGCTGCACCAGCATCACTTTGCTGCACGAACAACACTCGTATTCGGAAACGAATACGACGGTATCTCGGAAGCTGTCCGCAGGGTCTCCGATTCACGACTGACCATCCCGATGTTCAACGGAACGGATTCACTGAATGTCGCCGTCTCTGCCGGCATTTTCCTGCATCAGTACCGCAGCACACCTGCTGACGCCTGAGTCCGGTAGTCTGAAGTCAGGCCCAGGCTTGCGTTTTTGCCGGCAATCGGAGAATTTTCGCTGAAACGTCTCAGCGCTATCTTCAATGGTGCCACATGCAGGCTCTGGAATATCTTCGCGAGCTGATCTCCTTTCCCAGCGTCAGTTCGGTATCGAACGTCGACATCACAGACTGCGTGGAACAGTGGCTGCGCAGACTGTTTTTTGAAACGGAGCGGATCAGCTACAGGGACTCACGGGGGGTGCTGAAAACCAGCGTGGTGGCGCGCCGTGGTCCGAATTCGGGTGCCGGACTTGCATGGTTCGGGCATACTGATGTCGTACCCGTGGATTCGTGGAGCTATCCGCATTCCGGCCCATGGCAGGCATACGAGGCGGATGGCCGAGTGTACGGTCGTGGTTCCTGCGACATGAAGGGGCCGGTGGCCTGTTTGCTGGCTGCCGCTGCCACGATCGCCCCTGAACAGCAGCGGGCTCCCCTTTGGTTTGTGGCCACTGCTGATGAAGAGGTGGGCATGCTGGGAGCGCGCAGCGTGGCGGCAGACTCACGGCTGTACCGCAGCATCGTTGCCGAGGCAGCCGGGGCCATCATCGGTGAGCCGACAGGTCTGCGAGTTGTGTATGCTCACAAAGGGGGGCGTACGGTGACGGCAATTTCCCGGGGGCGAGCAGCACATTCCAGCACGGGGCTCGGTCGGAATGCCTGTATGGCACTGATTCCGTTTCTGGAAGAGATTCGCTGCATCAACGAGGAGCTGGAGACTCAGCCACAGTGGCACGATGCCCGCTTCCACCCACCCACCCCGACACTGAATCTGCTGCTGCACGACACCAACACCGGCATCAACATCACATCTCCGCTGGCATCCTGCCATGCCTATTTTCGCCCGATGCCAGGCCAGCCGGCGGATGAACTTGTGTCCCGGATGCAGGCTGCCGCAGTGCGCTGCGGGCTGCAGTTCGAAGTCACGTTCTGCAGCGAACCCCTGTATACAGACCCGCAGTCACCGTTCATTGCGGAGTTATTGCAGATCAGCGGCACGCAACATGCAGAGACCGTGGCCTACGGTACTGACGGAGCTGTACTGACGGAACTGACAAACAAGGCGGTCTGGGGCCCCGGCGACATCGCGCAGGCTCATACAGACGACGAATGGATCAGTCTGCAACAGCTGGAACGCGGCACAGAGCTGTATGCAGCAGCTATTCGCCGATGGTGCTGCTGAAATCATTCAATCAGCGGCGTTGTTTCTGGTAGATCTCCGTCAGAATGTCCTCCACCGACTTGAATTTGCGTCCTGGCTGCACCACGGTCTCGATTCGCTCGCGGGCATCCTGCGGGGAATGCCCAACGCTCAGCAGTGCCTCGTAGGCTTCCGAAACCAAATCGGACTTCGGATCGGCTTCATCGGGCACTCGACTGGCGATCATCAGCGCAAACCGTGTCATGCGACGGCGCAGTTTGGCGATGATGCGTTCCGCCATTGCCGGGCCAATTCCCGGTAAGGCGCTCAGGCCTTTGGCATCCTGCTCTTCGATGGAAACTGCGATCTCCCGCACAGGCCGCACCATGGCACGCAGGGCCTTCTTGACGCCCACACCGTCCACCGAACAAAACAACTCAAAAAATTCCAGCTCGGCATCGTTCATGAACCCGACAATTCGCGGCACCATGCGCCCCTGCTGCGGATTCCCCTCCAGATACTCAATGGCTCGCAGACTGACTTCACTGTTCAGCTTTGACTGCAGCTGCCTGCGAACCACATCCGGAAGCAGCACTTCGTAATCCAGTCCACCAATGCGGATCGATGCATGAGTTTCGTTGATGGCAACCAGCTGCCCGGTGATGCGATTGATCATCTGCTGTCGTCCGAACGGGAAATCTTACAGGAATCGGCAGCGGCATTATGGCAGATTGCCGCATCAACCGGGAGACCAAACACAGAATGACCTTGTTTGCGCGAAGTGTTTGTGCCGCGTGCACTTCAGGTGGCAAATCGCAGCGAATGAAACAGACACAGGGCCACAGCAGCAGCGTCTGCCACGTCGTGTGGTTCAGGGATCTCGGCCAAACGCAGTTCAGCGCGCACGGCATGCTGCATCTGCTCCTTCCCGGCACGCCCGCTGCCGGTCAGCATCTGCTTGATCTGAGTGGGGCTGTACTGAACCAGAGGTACAGCCTGCTCGGCAACTGTCGCCAGAATCGCGCCTCGCGCGTGAGCCAGCAGCAATGACGAACGAACATTGCGGGCATGCGAAAAAACCTGCTCAATTCCCACAGCACCAGGCTTCAGCTCATTCAGGATTTCCCGCATCTCCCTCGCAATTTCCCCCAGACGCAGATGCAGAGGCTGGTCGGTTTTTGTCTGGATGACGCCCCCTTCACGCAACAGCGGCCCCCTGCCCGTTCTCTCCACGAGCGCATACCCGGTGCGGCCAAGGCCCGGATCAATCCCCAGATAACGATTACTGACAGCCATCGGCAGATTCCTCTTCCAGCGCCATCAGCCGGCTGCAGGCACCTGCCGCAGCAGTACAACCGCCGAAGCGCTGATCGCCTCGCCTCGCCCCACAGGTCCGACTGCCTCACCCGACTTGGCCTTCACGTTGACCTGCAGCAGCTCCACCCGCAGCAGATCTGCCAGACGCTGCCGAATCAGCGGTTTCCAAGGCCCCATCCGGGGCTTCTCAGCATGGACCGTGCAGTCCAGATTGATGACATGCAGGCCCTGTCGTTCCAGTTCCTGCAGGACAGCCTGCAGCAGCAGCGAAGAGTCAGCGCCGCGCCAGCGCTCATCCGTATTCGGGAACCACTCCCCAATGTCTCCAAGGCCCGCGGCCCCCAGCAGGGCATCGGTCACTGCGTGCAGCAGCACATCGGCATCACTGTGACCGTCCAGTCCAAAAGGAACTCCGGTAATCACCACCCCGCCAATGACCAGAGGACGACCGCTGATCGTGCGGTGCGTGTCGTGACCCTCTCCAATTCTCAGTGTCAATGCTGACATATCACACCCCGAGCATGCTGCGTCCTGCCACCCACATCTGCCAACCCCTGGCCGGACTGGCAGCATAATCCAAAAAACGCCGGCGGAGAACACGGAAACAGACGCAGTGATTTCTCGGTAAATCTGCAGATTCTGCCGCTGCAGCGACATTCCTGGTCCATCAGCTCACGGTTTACCGACAGAATCCGTGAATCACGTGCCTCAGGCCAATCCTGACGTTGACGGCCAATTCCCGCTGCCCGTAGTTTCCCCCATGGCCAGCCCGGCAGCAAAGGGCTCAGCATTCTGTTCACGGGGGTAAGCATCGAGTGTCGGCAATCTTCTGTTCGCGACGACAGGCGCTGGCCGGGCTGTTTCTGACAGCCACCGGATGCGACCTGTTTCGTTCGCTGGGAGACGGAAAGTCGCCGTTGACCACCATGCTGCCACCACTGGAAAAACCGGGTGACAAAGCCGGTTCGCCGGCAGCAACCATCCGCATGGCTCGCCTGGAAGCCTGCATCGCCAGTCGTCCGCTCAATGACCACAAAACACGGAAACTCGTCTGGGAAGAACTGGACGAAAGCGGCCTGATGGCCCCGGAACAGCGACAGCGGTTGAATGACAGCGGATTTCGCCTTGGAGTGGCCGGAAGTTCGACGCCCTGGGCCGTTCAAAGTCTTGCTGAGGATGCAGTGCGACCAGCCGCAACCGATGGGACCCCTGGTACGCCACCGGTTCCTGCAAATGCTGCGGACGGGGGATTTGGGACCGTCTTCACGCTGCTGCAGGGCGGCCAGAGCTATCTTGAAATTCAGAGTGACCTCGACGAATCGCGTCTGCCTCTTCAGCAGATCCCGCAGCTGGCAACACTGCGGAATCCATCTCAGATTCGCTGTGTGCTGGAACTGTCCGTTCGGGACTTGTCATCCGACTGGGTTCTTCTGAATCTGCTGCCCATCATCTATTCCGGGTCCTCCACAGCCAGACTTACGATCGAGCAGAATGCCGAGAAACTGCCGATTCGACAAAACATGCTGCCACTGTACGAACAGCAATTGCAGGTCCGCCTGCTGGCCGGAGAAATCGCTGTGCTGGGCCGGTACGCTGCACAGGATCCGCAGAAATGGACAGTCGGCAGCCTGTTCTTTCAGCCATATTCTGAACCGGGTGCCACAGAACGCATTCTGATGGTCCGCATGAACGCCATTGAGACTCTGCAGGGCCGCAGCGATCCCGGTTTCCGCCCCGGCCCGCAGGCTGCCGGGAAAATCTGATCATGGCTGCCAGTCCGCTGCTGCACATCGTACTGCATGAGCCCGAAATCCCGCAGAACACCGGGAATATCGGTCGCACGTGTGTCGCCATCGGTGCCCGACTGTGGCTGATTCGACCGCTGGGATTTCTGGTGGATGACAAATCACTGCAGCGCGCCGGACTGGACTACTGGCAGCATCTGGACTGGGAAGTTGTTGACAGCTGGGCGGAAGTCCAGCGAAAGCTGCCACAGGCCAGAGTCTGGTGCCTCACAAAATCCGGCTCCAAAGCGCCCTGGGAAGTGGATTTCGCAGCAGGTGATATTTTGCTGTTCGGCAGCGAATCACGCGGCCTGCCGGCCTCCATCCTGCAGGAATCCCCGGCCCGAAATCTGCGGCTGCCCATGCGGTCACTGGTTCGCAGCCTGAACCTGGCCAGCACCGTCAACACTGTGGCCTATGAAGCCGTGCGTCAGTTTGGTGGCCTGTCTCTGGATGAGTAAGCCGATAGCACCCGAGGAATCTGCACAAAAGACCAGTTAAAAGTCCGTTTTTCTGCGGAACGGGCAACGGCCGTCAGCTCACCCATCTTCTCACAATCTGCCGATTTCAGGCTCTGA
The DNA here is from genome assembly GCA_005791255.1 of Planctomyces sp. Classification (GTDB taxonomy): domain Bacteria; phylum Planctomycetota; class Planctomycetia; order Planctomycetales; family Planctomycetaceae; genus SXXK01. The sequence continues at coordinate 15,432 of SXXK01000220.1, read as the reverse complement.
GGTAGCGTTTTCTCTAATAAAATGCCAGACTCCAGCGGGGTAATCGCTGTTCATAGCACCCTGAAAGTTCCGCCATCATGTGTCCTGATCGGAAGTCGCCATGAGGAACATTTGCAGACTGGCATGCCTGTTTCTTGCCTTTGCGATCGGCAACTGCTCGGTGGCCAGTGCTCAGCAAAGCTGGGCAGACGGCCTCGTGCAGCCGGGTCGTCTGGAATTCGGTGTGATTGCTCGCGGCTCTGCCGCTGCCCGCTCTGTCACTCTGACCAACAGCACCGGGGCGCCCCTGCACATCCAGGGTGTGTCAACGGCCTGCCGTTGTGCGGAAGCCCAAAATCCCTCAAAGACTCTGCTGCAGCCCGGAGAAAAAGCCACCATCGAAGTTCGCATGAACACGACGAACTTTGAAAAGCAGCGCGATACCACGCTCTCCATCTTCATTGATGCGCCGCAGTCTGCGGAAGTCAGAGTACCGATTTCTGCATACATTCGGACTGACGTCGTGTTTGATCCGGGCAAGGTCGATCTGGATCGAGTCAGCTATGGCACGGAGGTCAATCGGCGCGTGACCATCAACTATGCCGGTCGCCCGGAATGGCAGATCCGGGAACTGAAAGTGACCAACCCGGATCTGACAGCCGAGTTCAAGGAAATCAAGCGTGAACAGGCACCTGCTGACGGAATCAATGTGATCTATCAACTGCAGGTGAAGCTGTCTGCCAAAGCAAAGGTTGGCCGCATTGCCGAATACATCACGATCGTCACCGATGATTCTCGCAATCCCTATGTGCCGCTGCTTGTTCAGGGTGAGGTCAGGTCGGACATTACCATTTCCAACCCCAGCATTACTCTGCAGTCGGTCAAAGTCGGCCAGTCAAAGAAGACGCGGCTGGTTGTGGTCGGTGAAAAGCCGTTTGTGGTTGAAAGAATTGACGCCGGTGATCTGAAGAATGACCTCCGGGCAAATCTCAGTGACAAGGCCGACAAGCAGCATCGTGTGGAGCTGGAATTCACCGCTCCTGACCGTCCCGGACGATTCACGCAGAAAGTTCAGCTGTTCGTGAAGAATCGAGCGGAACCGATTGAGTTCGTGGTCTCCGGCACGATTATCCCGTAGCCCATGGATACCTGGGACCTGTTGCTGCAGATTGTTCTGCTGCTGCTGGCGTGTTTTGCAGCCGGTGGCGTGATGGCCATGCTGCGACAGAGCCCTCTGGTTGGTTTTCTGCTGGCAGGCCTTATCGTGGGCGGGCCCGGCAGTTTTGCAATTGTCAGGGCCGAGTCTGAGATCGAGGGTCTGGCGGAGTTGGGTGTCGCTCTGCTGCTGTTCAGTCTTGGTCTGGAATTTTCGTGGCAGCGAGTTCTCGGGCTGGGCACCAAAACTCTGATCGTCGGCGTCCTGCAGGTGCTGGTAACGATGGCAGTGTTTACTTTGCTCGGTCTCAGCCTGGGCCTGGGGTTCGCCGGCAGTGTCGCCTGCAGTGCCATGATTACGCTCAGCAGTACCGCCACAGCCGTGGGCGTTCTGGCTGATCGTGCGCTCCTCGATTCCCCGATGGGTCGCAATTCGATCGCCGTTCTGCTGGTTCAGGATATGGCGGTCGTTCCCCTCGCAGTGCTGATTCCGCTGCTGGGAAACACGTCAGGCAGCGGCACCATGCTGCCGCGAGTATTTGGAATCATCCTGGCGGGTGGCGGTGTCGTGGCTGCTCTCTACCTGCTGCTGAATCTGCTGGCAGTACGGGTTATGAAGACGCGTTCCATTGGCCAGAATCGTGAGTTGATGGTTCTGCTCAGCGTGATTGTGGGACTGGGCGCCACATGGTCTGCTCATGCCGCCGGACTGTCGCCGGCTCTGGGCGCTTTTGTGGCCGGTATGTACCTCGGAAACTCGCCCTTCGCCCTGCAGATTCGTGCTGATGTGGCATCCCTGAAAATTGTCCTGCTGACACTGTTCTTCGGAACTGTTGGGCTGCTGGCTGATCCGGTCTGGATGTTCCGGAACCTGACGACAGTACTGGCACTCGCGATGATGATCCTGACGGTCAAAGTCATGGTCGTGGCGGTTTTGTTTCGCACCTTTGGAACTCCGGCCGGAACATCACTGGCTACCGGTCTGTGTCTGGGTTCAGTCGGAGAGTTTGCATTTGTGCTGGGAGGCCAGGCAATTGATGCTGGACTGCTCACGGAGTCGCACTTCAACGCAATTGTTTCGGCCTCAATTGTCAGCCTGATACTGACACCCACACTGATTACTGTGGCTCCAGGTCTGGCAGCATGGTTGAACGGACGAGTCAATGAGCCACTGGACGGCAGTTCGCGACAGCAACTGGCAAAACAGCAGTGCGACTGCCTGATCATCGGTTATGGTCCGGCCGGTCGAGGTGCAGGAACAGCGCTGACTCATCGTGCTGAAAAGGTCATGGTGATAGATCTCGGTGCTGAGGGTGTACGCAGTGCCCACGCCGCCGGTTTTCATGCCATGCAGGCTGACGCCTCTTCCGGAGAAGTTCTGCAGCACCTGCATCTGGAACGGCTGAAACTGGTGGTCATTACCGTTCCCGGCTTTCACGACTCCATGGCCATGCTGCAGCAGATCCGACGCATGGCTCCCAATGCCACAGTCATTGTTCGATCCCGCTACAGTCTGCACCAGCCCGAGTTCCTCGCTGCCGGGGCTGACGTCGTGGCAGGAGACGAAGCAGAAGTCGGTCAGGCTCTCGCTGCAGCCATCTCGAGGCTGCGTGCACTAAATCCCGCCTGATCAGCGGGCCAGGTTTCATCAGCGAACAGGCTTGATTTCCAGCACAGCCGGTGCACTCTCCACACCAGTTCGACTGACCGCAGTCACATGACATCGGCTGGTCCCCGGGGGCAGTTCCAGTTCCGCGAGCATGGGCGGCACCACAGAAAAACTCCAGCAGTCCTCGAACTGCAGCCACACCGCAAACAGCCGAACAGCACCTTCGTCCGCGGATCGAAGAACCAATCGTGACTGATCCGGTGATAATCGCGCCAGCGGAACCGGCGGACGTCCACCCTGATCACGCCGATGGATGGGTGTCAGCGCCGCAGTGGAATACACCTCCGCTGCCAGTCGATCGGTCACTCCTTCCGGATTCTTCAGCAGGGTTTTCATACTGAAATGCAGTTGTCCCGGACTGGACAGAATTCTGCGAGTCACCGCCACCTGTCGCAGGATTTCCTCTGCCGGAAACTTCTTCGTCGTCGCCCCGACTCGACTTGTCAGCAGCCCCGGCCAGATCGGAATCCGACCACCCGACTGTTCCAGCCAGAACTGCAGCAGCACAGGAAAGCTTTGCGCCGGCTGGTCAATTGACCAGTACAACTGCGGCGCCATGTAATCACACCAGCCCTGCTCCAGCCAGTACTCGGGATCTGCAAAAATCCCATCATACTGATCAAACCCTGTGATACCCCGTACTCGCCCAGGACGGCCGATCCCGAATGGCGAGATTCCAAAACGAATTTCGGGACGTTCGCTGCGCACGCGCGTCCACAATCCCTGCACCAGCCGATTCACGTTACTGCGACGCCAGTCTGCTCGGGACTGCTGAGATTCTGCCTGCTGCCGCAACCCCCACGAATCATCGTCCGGGAAGGGCAGCGTCCCTCCCCCCTTCTGCTCGATCGGATACGGGTAGAAGTAATCATCCACATGCAGGCCGTCGACATCGTATCGCCCCAGCAGATCAGACACGACATTCAGAGTATGCTGTGTGGTCTCACTGCGTCCCGGATCCAGCCACAGCAGATCTCCATAACGACAAACCAATTCAGGTCTGCGTCTGGCTATATGAGATTCGGCAAGCTCGCTGCGACCTGTATGAGCTCTGCAGGGATTCAGCCACGCGTGCAGTTCAAGCCCCCGCTGATGAGCCTGCTCGATCCAGTACTGCAGGGGATCCCAGTGCGGTTCAGGAGCTCGCCCCTGTACTCCCGTCAGACATCGACTCCACGGTTCAAGCTGCGACGGGTAAATGGCATCTGCCGCACTGCGTACCTGCAGGATCACCGCATTCAGATGCAGCTCGACCACTCGGTCAAGGATCTGCACTGCTTCCTGCCGCTGCTGATCCGCACTGAGCCCACTGCGAGAAGGCCAGTCGATGTTGTCCAGCGTCGCCACCCAGACCGCTCGAAATTCGCGAGGAGCAGTCGGCGGTTCCCCATCAGCCCGCAGTGAAGCGGCACAGCACGCGCAGTACAGTGCCACCAGCAGACACTGTCTCATGGATCGGATGGCTTTCGAGCACCCGCGGAAACGGATATCGGCAGATGGTTGGACTTCGGCGGCAGCGGACACAGTGTATGGGGATTCCACGCACACGGCGGATTGTAAGCCCGATTGAAGTCAAGAATCACGGTGTTGCCCTGCGGAATCGGAAAACTCAGAAATCGCCCGGCACCGTAAGTATCCCTGCCACTGGTCTGGTCTCGAAACACGATCATCAGGCTGTCAGAGGACTCCTCCAGAACCTCCAGTGTGCATCGCTGCCCCTGCAGTTCAAACTCCACCCTGCCCGCCAGACGCCCCTCAGACTTGCCACCCTTGACGTTCTCAATCTGAATCAGCCGCTGCTGAGAATACGGTACCCATTCTGCCACGACACGATACTCGTCCTGAATCGGATACCATTGCTCACCGCGGAATGACAGCCTCAGCGGATTTTGTGAATCCCGCAGCCGCACTGCCAGCCGACCACTGCGTCGAATCATCTGCAAAGTCGTCGTACCAACCTGCAAACGGTCAGGGGAATCCGCTTCCCCTGCAAGCAGATCAATCCTGAGCTGCCCCTGCTGAGCCTCAGTACCGTTCAGCAGCAGAGAAACTCCGTCCGCCGCAGTGAACGTCACCTGATCAGCAGTGACCTGCAGAGTCCCGGCCAGTGACGGCGATGACTGTGATGTCAGACGAACCGGACAATCCATGCCGGACCCAAAACTATGGCGGCCAGGCTGCACATAGAACAGACCGCTCACTGCCAGCCAGCCGTCCGGGGAACGCAGACTGCGATCACGCGATTCCCGCCATCGCTGTGTCTCCATCTTCCACTCCAGGGTCTGTGCTTCATCCGGCATCACGAACGTCTGCAGACAGACCGCCAACGCCAGCCAGTTCGCCAGCATTTCTGTGCTCCTTGAGACTGTCAGCGGGTCAAACTCTGAGACCTGCCGGGACGCGACAATTCACTGGTGGCCACCTGCTGCAGAATGGCTTCAATCTGTGCCGTGACACTGGAGAAACCAGCAGCAGTGAATCCTACCACCGCACCGGCACCAAATACATGCTGACACCAGGTCTCCAGGCGATTGGAACACCACAGGCGACCGCAATCATCCGTTTCCACGCCAATCGATGTCAGATTCAGATGCTCAGTAAAACCGACCGCTCGCCGACAATCCAGTACGGTGCGTTCAGCAGGAACCTGAATGCCTGCTGACAAAGGAGCAGTCGCCATCCTGGCCCGAATGCGTACACCCGCGTGCTCCGCCAGTTCTGCCATCGTTTCAGGCAAATCACCCTCTGCAAACAGTTCGACCGAAGAACCAAACAGACTGAACAGTGCGGCTACGCCAAGTGACACCTCGTCGCCACCCAGCACACACAGCTCCGGCGGCTGATGAGCCTGCTGAAACAGACGCTCTGTGTCCATGATATTCCGCTGAGCATCTGATTCCGGCAGCAGGTGCCTGACACCCGAAACAATCACACAGCAGGTGAAGTCCATGACCGCAGGCTGCCTCCGCTGACTGCTGTGCAGCGTCAGCTGTCCCGGTCGACGAAATGCCGCTTCACCGAACAACACCGTCACACCGGCTGCAGACAACTGTGAGCGCTGATCTATCACCTCGTCTGCCAGGGCTCGTCTGAGCAGGGCACGCAGCAGAGGCATGCCACCACCGGTACTGTTGAGAGTTCGTCGGGATGCCGGCGAATCTGCCAGCAGCCGCAGCAGCAGTCGACGCAGCGCCTGACCAATCAGCCAGGCCGAATGACGGACCTCCGGAAAGACACAGCGCACCGGATGCCCGCTGCGTACCGCCGCCAGCGACAACTGCAGTGTCGGCTGATCGTTTCCCAAAATTGTCAGATGCCGCTGTAACATCAGGCTGCTCGGGAACCTTACTGGGTCGCAGGAACTTCGGGCTGCACGCCAAAGCCTCAATCCGTAAATTCTTCCCGCTGCCGGAGCCTCTGACGTCTGCACAAAGCAGGAAAAACAGAGAATGAGAGAATGCAGGGCAAAATTTTCCGAATAAGCGGATTGTTCCGCTTATTCGGGCTGCAGGATCCAACCAGCTTCACCGCTGCACAGATCCCCGCACACCAGTCGCCGCAGGTGCACCATACCGCGACGAACTCACAGGAGCGGCCCGGGTTGGAATACCAGCAGCCCCCGCTGCTCCCGACGGCAGTGGCTGCGAGCGACCGGCCGTCGACACCCCGGGACTCCGGCCCGCAGCCGGACCGACAGCCTGCTGCATCTGCGGCACAGTCTGCGGCACAGCCCCGTACCCAACATACGGACGACCATTACTCGCCACAGAACCAACTGCGCCATACCGCGTCTGCGGCTGCGGCTGCTGGGGCATCTGCACATATTGCGGCATCGGCTGCGGTACTGTCGGTCTGCCAGCATAGGCAATGCCTGTGCGACCTCCCGAAACGGACCCCGACCCATAGCGGGAAATGGCCGGTGGCGGTGCCTGCACAGAGGCTCTGGCTGACGGCAGCGAACCGTACCGCGATCCCGGCGGTGTCGGGACTTCAGCCTGTCGTCCCGAGCCGGCAAGCTGCCCGTAACGACTGCCCGCACTCATCCCCCCGGCAGTCATGCCGCCGCTCGTGATGGATCGATAACTGTCCGGACGCATCGGCAACTGGTAACCAGGAAACTGCTGCGGCAGTGTCGGTTGCCAGCCCCCTGCTCCCGCAGGACCTGGCATTCCACCATAACGGTTTTCCACTGATCCAGCCGTCCAGCCGGCATTCGGCAACACTGGCATGCCACCACTGCTTTCAGCAGCCGGAGCACCCGCGGGACCGACCACTCCGGCCGAATTGGTCCCCGGCCACTGCGGAGGCTGCAGCATGGGTTGTGTAACCGCCGCAGCACCCGGAATCTGCATGTTTCCGGCAGCGGACCGTCGTTCCGGCGGCACAGCAGTCTCGGCACCGCCTGCAGCCAGCGGAGTCGAATGAATAACCGCGGCGGAATCCGGAGCCGGTACGGCAATCTCAGCCACCGGCACCCTCGAACCACTCTCCGGCAACAATGGAGACGGTGCTGCCGGTATCGCAAACTTCGGGTCCCAGAAAGGCATTTCCTCACGCACCACCAAAGGCGGCTTTTCAGCGATCGGGGCACTTGCAGGCGGTTCCTCCGGCATTGGTTCATCAGCGGACGGCAGCACCTCTTCCAGATCCTGCGGTACTCCGTGCGGAACCCTGTCCTCCGGACCGAGTATCAAAGGCACGGCAATTTCCCCGTGCTTTGCCCCGGGACCGCTCACAGACGCCCGTCGCCGACCACCATGCAGCATCAGCGGTTCCGCACGCTCCGCAACCGGCGCCGGTCGCACCAACTTTTCCGCGGTTTCATCACGATCGACAACCCGCCTGCGTCGCGGGGACTCTGGCTGCGATGGGACATCCGTATCAGACAACTGCTCACGCAGCGAAGGGGCCTTGCGAGACGGGAACGCAGTCGCCGGTGGTGATAATGGCGGCTCAGCCTTTCGATAGTTCACCGGAGGCCGGTAGTCAGCATCAGGTGCCAACAGACGACGAGGAATAATCTCCATCTCCGGCTCAGCCACTTCACGCGGCTCGGCACTCGTTGCCTGCGTACGATACTCAGGCGGCTCGACCTGAGCCCCACTGACCAGCGTTCGCTGCCACGCGACGACAACCAGCAACAGCACACTTCCAGCAGTGCACTGCGCAAAACGGGACCACGACACGGATGCAGTTAACATCCGCAGGCCCCTGCTCCGCAACTGGTTTGCTCCGGCAGAATCTGCCGTACGGTCATCCATGACGCCCGCCCACACAAAACAACTTCTCAGGACATGCCCGAGTGCAGTCCCGCGCGTCTTGATTCGTCATACAGGCGTACCAATCCGCAGGCTTTTGCAGGCCACTGTGACCGGATTTCCAGCTAAAGACGGAAACAACGGCCAACTCAACCGAAAACGCACAAGCCGCCCACAGTGCCCGAGCATCCAATTCCAGCCTGCCGACACTTCAGTCAGACCTGAGAATCACTGGGCTGTCCGGCCAGAGCAAGGAATTCGTCTTCGCTGACAATTCGAATTCCCAGTTCCTCAGCCTTTGCTCGCTTGCTGCCAGCCGCCTCACCAGCCACAACAAGGCTGGTTTTTTTCGAGACACTTCCGGACGCCTTGCCACCCAAATCACGAATCAGCTGCTCAATCTGTTCACGAGTGAACCGAACCATGGTTCCAGTGACCACAATGGTCTGGCCTTCCAGTACGCCGGAACCAACCTGCTGACGCGGAGCCACGGGCTGCCCGGTGTTCAACCCCAGCGCCGTCAATTCTGCAACCAGCCCGCGACCATACTCGCTCTCAAAAAACTGATGCACCGACTTTGCGATCACCGGGCCGATTTCGTGAACAGCCGCCAGGGTCTCCTCAGACTGCCCGGCGATCTCCTGAAGCGTTCCAAATGCCTGCTCAAGAGTTCTGGCGACGGTCTGGCCAACGTGCCGAATATTCAGTCCGGCCAGCAATCGCCAGAGCGGCTGCTTTCGCGACGCCTCGATCCCGGCCAGCAGTCTCTCCACGGACTTTTCACCCTGCCGCTCCAGCTTCACAAGCTCTTCACGCAGGTTCACCAGACGATACAGGGCAGGAATACCGTCAACCAAACCCGCTGCCAGCAACTGCTCCACCAGTTTCTCGCCCAGACCATCAATGTTCATCGAAGGCCGGGATGCAAACCAGACCAGCGTTTCCTTCAGTTGTGCCGAACAGGCGGGATTCGGGCAGCGAATGTAGACTCCGTTTTCATCCTGAACAACCCCTGTGCCGCAGGCCGGACAAGCGGTTGGAAATTCATAGGGAACCTCATTTCCCGTCCGCCCGGATTCGTTCACTCGCAGCACATGCGGAATGATTTTCCCGGCCTTTTCCACCACGACGAGATCACCGATACGAACCCCCAGACGCTGCAGCTCGTCCCTGTTGTGCAGACTGGCTCGCGATACTGTCGTCCCGGCAATCTCCACCGGTTCCAGTTCTGCTACCGGGGTCAGCGTTCCGGTCCGTCCAACCTGCACCAAAATCTTCAATACCCTCGTCTCTGCCTCATATCGCTCCCACTTCCACGCCCGCACCCAGCGAGGACTTTTGGATGTGGCCCCCAGCATGTTTCGCAGTGACAGCTTATTCAGCTTGATGACCAGGCCATCAACTTCAAAGGGCAGGCGAGGCACCTCGGAAATCAGATCTGCACATGCCTGCTTCAACTGTTCGATACCGATCGCAAAGCGAACGTTCGGAGTCGTGGGCAGACCCAGATCCCGAATGCCCTGCAAAAACTCAGACCACGTCCCCCAGTTCACACCTTCAACAGTTCCCACGCCATGGGCCAGAAAACGCAGCTTCCGCTGTCTGGCCAGACGCGGATCCAGCAGTTTGAGCGCTCCGGCCGCCGCATTCCGAGGATTCCTGAATGGCTCCTCACCTGCCTGCACCTGCGCGGCCTGAAACTTCGCAAACTCTTCGCTCAAAATCAGAACTTCACCACGCACCTCCAGCACGGCCGGCGGAGCATCCGTCAGCAGCCGCAATGGCACCCCCTCGATCACCCGCGCATTCGCAGTGACATCATCACCCACCATGCCATTTCCACGAGTCGCAGCGCGAACCAGCACACCCCGCTCGTAAACCAGTGCCAGGGCCACTCCATCAATCTTGTATTCCAGCGAATACTCCAGTAATTCCGCATCCAGACTTTTTCGCAGCCCCTGATCCCAGTCATCCAGTTCCTGCTCTTCGAACATATTGTCGATTGACAGCATGGGCACCTGATGAGCCACCTGCTCGAAGCCCCGAATCGGTTCCCCGCCCACTTTCAGACTGGGACTGTCAGCCGTCTGCAGCTCCGGGAACCGCCGCTCCAGACTCAGCAGCTCCTGCATCAGCTGATCATATTCCCGATCAGAAATCTGCGGCCGAGCTTCCACGTAGTAAAGGTGGTTGTGCCGTTCGATCTCCCGACGCAGCATCACCACGCGATCCTGGGCACGATCAAATTCTGCATCGTCCGTAAACAGCGATCCCATAACTTTCACTCTGCCGCCCGCTGACAGCTGACCGTTCCACCTGACTCACGCTACGGAATCACATCCTCCAGCAGCGACACACTGACCACCTTGTCCAGCCGCACGTACACCAGCTTACGATTGGCCTGAATTCCATGAACTCGGGAATCCCGCACATAGACTTCCCGCGTTGTTGTGGAATCCCGCAGATCATGGACATCAGCCTGCTTCAGCACCAGCGTTTTTTCACGCACTTCATGCAGTCTGCCGACATACACAAAGGGCGATTCCACGTCCACCACCACCTGTCTGCCCGTCAGGTCTTCCATGCCGGCACTCCGCAGATAAACTCAGCCACGCACCCGATAACCCAGCTTCAGCAGCTCCGCACGCACTCGATCAGCATGCGCTCCCTGGATCTCCAGAACACCGTCCTGCACCGAACCTCCCGCACCGCAGCAGTTCTTCAATCGCGTCAGAAGCACACCTGCATCATCGTCCGGCCCCAGATCACGCACCACTGTCATCATCCGACCGTGCTTCCGCTTTTCCACTCCCAGTCGCAATGAACGACCGGACTTCGCACGCGGCTCAGGCTCCGGCGGCACACAGCGACATTCAGATTCCAGCAGTCCACAGTGCTCACACCGCGGCGGACGGTCATAGATCGTGCCGGCCAGCAGTCCCATGATACACCCCTACTTCTGCAGATCCAGGATGGCCTGCGGGAGCTCTCGATCCACGAGCCCAAGCACCCCGCGACCCTCATTCAGCCGATCCTCCACATCATACCGAATGTCGTCGCAGTCAATCTGCCAAAACTCTTCAATCGCTTCCCGACTGATGGCCCTGGCAGGACGCAGCAGACGAAAGCCCACACCGCGAGCGGGATCAGTGGTGAACCACCACGGGCTCCGCGGCAGATTCGGGTCATACTCCTTCCAGCGTTCATCATCCGATCCCAGACGCGCCGCTGAACGACTCTGTTCCGCCGTCAGTTCCCAGGACCCGCCACGCACCACACGCGGGTCCGGTTTGACCGAACGAACCCAGTCAGCTGCAGCATCAACGAGGTCCTTCTGAGGGTATGCCCCATGAGCATCGATGACCCATTCCGCCGCATTGCCATGCATGTCGTAAAGACCAAATGGGTTGGGCTTCTTCTGACGCACCACTTTGGTACCGGAACCCTCAGAGTTGCCGGCAAACCACGCATACTCCCCCAGGGCAGAGACATCACTGCCAAAGGACCACGCTGTCGTCGTCCCGCCACGACACGCATACTCCCACTCCGCTTCCGTCGGCAGTCGATACTGCTGACCACTGATTGCCGACAGCCACTTGGTGTACTGGCGGGCGGAATACTGCGTCATCGACACGGCCGGCTGCTGCGGCTCATCACCGTACTCAAACGTAAAATCCGGCTCATACAGCGGTGTCGGAGCCGTCACGGCATCAATCCGATTGTCGTCCGTCACTTTCCGCACACTACGCGCCTCAAACTCCTTCAGATGACGGTACAACTGCATGAACAGCTTGTACTCCGCCCAGGTCACTTCACACTCACCCATCCAGAATGGTGCAACTCTGACCCGCCGGACCGGACCTTCGTCCTCACCGCGACCAGCCTCACTGTCCGCACTGCCCATCTGATACTCGCCACCCGGAATCGGAATCATCCGGAACCTGACATCAGTCCCCGGAATCGTGGCTTCATAGGGCACCAGCCAGCGACCCTCGTATTCCACTGCCGGCCCCGTGTCAGGCCTGCGGTCCGATACTCCCTGGTCTGACGCTGCTGTCGGCGTCTGAGCCGCTGCTTCCAGCGAAACTACGCTGCCGCACAGAACGGAAAGCAGCAGGCACCACGCCCACCGCCGCAGACGCACAACAAAAACACCCGTATTGAGCAACTGAACAGGCCGCATCAGTGCAAAGCTTTCTCAACAGACTGAACACGTTGTGATACACCATCGAGGATTCCGGAACCAACCGAAATCACTCGCTTCCCCGCCCTTATCGCGGCGGACCGGGCGGACGCGGAGCCGGCTTCTTTTTGGCGGCACCCGGAGGACTGAAGACTCGCTGAACCTCCTCCAGAGACGTCTTACCCTGTGCGACCAGGCGGATGGCGTCCTTTTGCAGAGTCGTCTGGCCGTCAGCCGCCATCTGTCGCCGCACGGCTTCAGGAGTCAGGCCGGTCGCCACAACTTCCTTCATTCCGTCAGTGATCTCGAGCATTTCAAAGACTGCCGCCCGGCCATGATACGGCACACCGGCACAGGGAGCACACAGCTCGGCAATTGTCGGAGCCTTCGGATCATCCGGCGGCGGTGGCTGCGGAGCACGATAGAGCACTGTTGTTTCCGGAGGCAGCCCCAGCTTCTTCACCAGCGCAGGATTCGGACGAAACGCCTGCTTGCAGTCATCGCACAGTTTGCGAATCAGCTTCTGAGTCAGAATGCAGCGGAGATTCTTCAGCACCAGATCCGGTCCCACCCACTGCAACAGCTTTTGCAGTGCTTCAAACGGCGTGTTCGCCGGAATTTCCATGATAAAAGACAGCCGATCTCCGTACTGAAAAATTACCTGCGCGTCCTGCGGAGACACCAGCGGATCCATGAATAACACGTCCGCCTCGCGACGCAGAATTCGGTCAAACGTGATCTCCAGATCATGCCCGGGTTCGGGCTTGAAATCCGTCACATTGATCAGTTCGCGTCCCTTCAGATCCGCAAAGTTGTACACCTGATACAGGTACGGATCCACGCAGTGCAGCGCCACGATGGACAGAGTCGTAGTGCCGGAATCCGGCGGACCGCAGACCAGCACAACGCCACTGCGTTCTGATGTGAAATTTCGGATCTTCTTCTTCAGATCCTCGGGCAGGCCGATATCCTGAGGCCGCTGCCGCTGCACCTTGCGGTTTTCAATCTTGATCCGCAGACGCTCGACCGAACCAACCGGAGTCGTATCCACGATCAGGTTGAACCCGATTTTGTCGCGTTCCGCGCTGATGCCACCAAAATGAGCCGTACTGCGATCGGCCGGATCCAGCCCCGCCAGCACTTTCAGCATCTGCAGCAGCGCCATTCCGCGAGGCCCCGGCATGACACCCGCCTGATGCGGCACACCGTCGATCACATACCGCAGCAGGAATTTGCCTTCACGAGGTTCCAGGTGAATCGTGTGAGCCCTGCGTTCCATGGCGTCCGAAACGAATTGTTTCACCGGGACCAGCGCCGACTGGACAAGTTTGGCGTGCGCTTTCAGGTTGGCCTCGCGACCAAACAGCGGTCCCTGAAACAGTACCTGTTCAATCTCCGGAACTTCCTCCCCTTCGGCTGCCTTTTTTGCGACAGCACCCTTCTGAGGCTCCGGCTTCTTCGGGTCTGGTTTCCCAGCCATGTCTGCGGTTTCCCTGTGAACAATCAGGCCTGCGATCTGATCCCGGACGCTCCGCCACCACGGAACGCCCTGCAATCGCAACACTCTAAGGAAGAAAACAGGCCGAATCCACTGCCAGCCCTGCCGTTGCCGGTTTCCGGGCAGAAATCAGGGACGAAAGAAACGCGAAATCCGCGAAAATCGGGCGGCTGTCAGACCATTTCTGCTTGACTCAGGGCTTCTCGGCCTTCCGCAGGGCAGATTCACGCAGTTCCAGCAATTCCATGGTCGTCTTCGACCTCACCGCCGGTGTCGTGCTGACGGAACGCACCAGACCACCAGGAATCTGATCCGAAATCCACGTCCTTATTTCCGTCACACCGGCCTCGACCCGTACCTCTGAGAGCGTCCACGAAGCCTGCAGCCGACGCCCGAGAATCTCCAGTTCCTCCTGCCCCTCAGCCTTGCGGCCGGCAGGCTTCCCGAACTGCTCTGCAGTGACTCCCGGTGGCAGTCGAAACAGACGCTTCGCCGTCTGCACCTGCACCGTTTCGTCTGACTCAGCCGCTTCTTCCTGCCGCGTCCGAATCTCCACCGTCAGCTGGTCCGCAGTTTTCTCGGTCAGCCGATAGACCATCAGCCTGCGTTCATCAACCCCCTGCGCCTGAGTGTGCTGTCGATAACGAACTTCCGTTCCCACCGGATGGTTTTTCCAGCGAGCATACACCGGATTCTCAACGGATGTCGCTTCATCCGCAGACAACGGCACCACACAGCAGGCAAGCAAACACAGGGCAGTCAGCAGCCGTCTCATCATTGCATCCCACAGACTTTTTCACACGCTCTGTCAATAACATCAACCACTTTTCGAAGATGCCTGCGGACATTGAATTTTGCGTTAAGCAATGACTGCGACCGCGCCACTGCCAACTGAAAATTCACACTCGAAACCACAGAGTCAGCCATCTGATGAATTTCCGAAGAATCGCCTGAAACCTGCTGTGAATCGTTCACATACGGCTCGAAAGATCAACATCACGATTGACGTCATCGCTGTCGATGGTGTCCATGTCGACAATGTCATTTGGAGAACTGAACAATGCGCAGGTACAGGCTGCCGGCGGTCGAGAGCGAACAGCAATCGAACCGAGCCGGCTTCACACTGATCGAACTGCTGGTGGTGATTGCAATCATCGCAATCCTCGTGTCCCTGCTGTTACCGGCAGTGCAGCAGGCACGCGAAGCAGCTCGCCGCACTCAGTGCAAAAACAATCTCAAGCAGCTGGGACTGGCTGCAATGAACCACGAAAGCACCTATGGGTATCTGCCACAGGGCCCTTTTGATGGTCACCCACAAGCCGTAGATACATCCGGAAATCCAAATCCCGCAGGCTACAACTACACCGAAGCCCCGCCGGCTTACGGCGGTACGACCTGCTGTCGGGCCGCCAACAAGGACGGCTGGAACCACTTCTTCAAGATGCTGCCGTACCTTGAGCAGGACAATGTCTTTCGCCAGGGTCGCGACGATCCCCCGTTCTGGCCGGCCATTAACGGCAACGGCAACGAAGACGTTGTGGCTCAGGCCATTGTTCCGGCCTTTTACTGCCCCACCCGTCGTGATAATGCACGCTATGGTGTCGCCGGCTTCACTCGAAATGACTATGCCGGATGTGCCGGATTCTTTCAGGGCGAAACGATCGAAGGCACCGGCAATGTACCGCCTGCT
>SXXK01000219.1 GCA_005791255.1 Planctomyces sp. | reverse complement strand
ATTCAGCTGCCGAAACACTGCCTGAATGTCAAAACTCAGTATACCGGCGGCAGTCATGCCGTCGTAAGCGGACTGCAGGATCGCAATCAGCCCCCGAACGATATTGGAGTCGCTGTCAGCCAGAATTCGAATGACCGCGTCGTTGCCGTGGCCGCTGACGTCAGCAGAAAGCCACACCTGACTCTGGCACCCGTAGACTCGGTTTGCGTCGGTGCGCAAAGCTGTTGGGAACGGCGGCAGATCGTCGCCGAGTTCCAGCAGGTATTTTGACTGGTCCTCGCGGTCCAGGTCGGAGAACTCTTCAAAGATCTCCTCCAGTGACAGCCCCATTTCACTTCCCCCTGTGTTTACCGTAGGGCCTGTGGCCAGGATCAGAGGATTTCGAGTACCGGGCCGGCGGGAGACCGGATCAGTTCCCGGAAGATCTGAACAGCCACATTCTGGCAGACGGTCCTCAGATCTTCCCGGGCGGGGTTGTCTTCCTGCAACATCTGCATCAGTTCTCCGCGGTCGGCGTATTCCCGGATACAGGCTTTGAGGGGGATTTCGCCAAGGAACGGGATTTTCATTTCCGCAGCAACCTTCTGCACACCGCCACGGCCAAAAATTTCGCCGGTCATGTTTTCGATGAAACCGAGAATTGGAACGCTGACTTTCTGGTACATGTCAACGGCTTTGATGGCGTCCAGCAGGGCAACCTGCTGCGGAGTGCAGACGACAACGGCGCCGGCCAGTCCAACCTGCTGAGCGAGTGTCAGAGCCACATCGCCGGTGCCAGGAGGCAGGTCGATGATGAGGTAATCGAGTTCACCCCAATCGGTATCCTTCAGAAACTGTGTGAGCGCCTTGTGCAGCATCGGTCCACGCCAGACGACGGACTGACCCTGGTCGATAAAGAATCCCATGGACATCAGTTTGACGCCCCCTGCATCAATTGGCTCCATCCGCATCATGCGGTTGCCTTCACTGTCGGTGACTTCGCTGGCCGCCGGCCGACCCTCAGCGTGCATCATGTGCGGGATGCTGGGACCGTAGACATCAGCGTCCATCAGGCCTACGCGACAACCGAAAGAGTGCAGACCGCAGGCGAGTGCTGCTGCGACTGTACTTTTGCCGACCCCACCCTTGCCGCTGCCGACGGCGATGACATTGTGCACATTCAGCCCGATGCGACCACCGGTGTCCTTGCCGCGAACAGTGGAATGCACTTCGATGCGGACATCCAGTTCCGGAGCAGCGAAGCGGATACGCTGCCGCACCAGGTCTTCGAGGCTTTTGGGGTTGGGCCATGCCGGAGTTGGCAGTTCGAGTCGCACGCGCGCATCGTTGCCGTTGATGAATGTATCACGAACCATCCGCAGTTCACCGAGTGATCGCTGGGTGAGTGGTTCAACAACATTGGAAACAAGGAGTTGCAGTTGCTCGGCGGTCGGCATAGTCAGTTGCGTCTGAGAAGGTGAATTCGGGGCCACAAGGGCGATACCGGATGGGACAGAACAGGCAGGGCCCGCGAGAATCGTTGATGGCGACTCTGCCGCTGCTGCACCATCCTAGGTTCCATGGACGTCAGATCAACCAGACCACGCCCGGCACAGGCTGCGATTTGCCGAATCGCTGAAACTTTTCGAAGGCTGGAAAATGGAATTGTCGGTGCCGGGGGCAGTCACGAAAAAACCCGCGACGAATGGTCGCGGGTTTCAGATGACTGAAGGAGCATGCAGGCGGACGCCATGCAGACTGATCAGTTGTGTTCCGGCAGAGCAAACGGGTCCTGAGCCAGCGGTTTGGTGATGGCACCTGAACGGATCAGGCGAACCGGAACGCGACGAGACACCACGGCGCCGTTCTCAATGACCTGAATGCGTTTCAGATTCCGGCGGTAGACACGCTTGGAAATACCGGTCGTTTTGCGACCGTTACCACCCAGGTACTTGGCTTTGCCGCGTTCTGTTTTCTTGTTGCCCCGACCGGGCTTCAGGTCACCGTAAAGTTCCACCAGTGACGCTCGCTTGATCCGCTTGTTCTTTTTCAGAGTGCTCATGATTGTTCAAGATTTCCCGCGAGCGGTTGGATTGCCAGGCAATCGGAACCTGAACGCTGACGCAAAAAGAGTCACAAAAAGGGCCACATGACAGTTTTGCAAACTGCGGCCGGGAAGCAAAGCAGTTGCAGGTACACCCGAACCGAGCAGAATATCACGGCCCGTATCGACGTTCAATCGAGAAAAGTTGTGGAAATTCAGGTTTTTTGCAATTCCTGGATGACAAAAGGGGCTGATTGAAATCAGCCCCCCGTGTTTCCACCCATGCACTGCGGCGACCAATCACTTGGCCGCTTCAGCTGTGCCCGGCAGTTCGCTGGCTTTGATCAGGTCGCCAAAGGTCTTGCCTTCAGTTGCACTCTTGCCGGCTTCCGCCTTTGTCAGAGCTTCCTTGATCTTCGCTTCGTCAGACTCGTTCTTCTTCGTCAGAGCTTTGCCAAATTCCGCACCGTAATTGTTGCGGATCTTCTTGTCCTTATCCGGATGGCAAACTGCACAGGTCAGCTTCCCGTCGGTGCCGTGCTTCTTTGCCAGTTCGGCGTAGGTCGCGCTCATCACGTCCTTGTACTTCGGACGAGCAACAGCCTGTGATCCGCTGGTCACAAACAGGCCGGCAGCAACAGCGGCGACCGCCACAAACTTCAATACGTTCTTCATCGCCCTCTCTCTTTCATCCCGAAACATCAAGATCACCGGAAGTTCAATAATCCACCAGAGTTGCCAGAACTGCCGCCGGCTATGCCCACCGCTCGCAACCGGCAGCACACCTTTATGGCAAGTCACAGAACTCTTCGTCATATCCGCTGCTGAATCAACGGAATACTGAAGAAATCCTCTGGAACCACACCATATATGGCGTCAGGAAACCGCACTGTCAATCGACCGACCCACAGTGCGGACTGTGGTTTAGTCAAACACCAACTGCCGGAATTCCGGACCGATGGGTCTGTTCAGGCTTAGTGCAGTGTTCGTGTGTTCATTTTCGCTTCAGGCACTGGCACGTCGTGGCGGAGTTCCGGCGTGGCTGCCGGCAGCCAGTTGTTCGAGTTGTACCGCCATCCGCTGGAGGACATCCGCGACAATTCGCTGCTGCCTGACGAGCTCCTTCAGGGCTCGGGCAGAATCATCCATGCGTCTGTCAAGCAGGTCCAGTCTGAGCAGCAGATCATCTGCGTCCGGCTCGGTATCCTCCTCGTGTTCGTCACCGAAGAGCTGAGATTCGGACATGGCAGAATCTGATTCACTGGCGGCAGAGCGGGCGGAGGCTGCCAGTTCGAGCAGTTGTTTGCGGACAGCCAGTTCTTCGTGGCGGTGCACGGGCGGTGCTGTGGCGTCGGTGGTGGGCAGGCAGAAGTGAAAGACGGCCCGAAAATCGCCGATTTCCAGAAGGTCTCCGTCTCTCAGGTCGGCATGGCTGACAGCCTGCCCATTGATGCAGAGAGTCGGTGCCGACGCCAGCAGCGTAATGCGGGCGGCGGCGGTCCCGTTAAGTTCGATGGAGGAGTGCAGGGAGGGGACACCGGCTTCCCCGAGTCGGAGATCACAGGCAGCCCCGCTGCCGATCAGACAGTGTCCGGCGGTCAGCGGTCGAAACGGAAATCGGCGACCATCATTGGCCAGTTTCAGGCAGGCCACGGTGTTTGGTGGCAAGAGAGCGCTGAAGTCTCGCACTGTAGGCTCGCTTTCAGGACCATCCGAGGGGAAACATGGTGACCTGGAGGCCACCGTATCGGACTTATCGTCATTTTCGCTGTCTTCAGAATGCAAATTCGGGACGGTTCACCGTATTCCGGTAAATCGACTCAAGATCGGCATGGGAATCGGAATTGGAGACCCTGCCGAAGGCCTGAGCAGCAGATTTTGCCGGAGGGTCCGGACTTCCGCGGTGCCCGTCAGCGTCCCCAGGTCTGCAGGTAGCGTTTCAAGTCCAGTTTTTTCACGGTACTGTCGGAGGTCATGTAGCGAATTTTTCCAAAGATTTTTCGCTCCGGTCCCCAGGCCCGATCATAACGGCCGAATACCCAGAAGATACCGGAGCAGGAGTTGGGGTCGCGGCCATCGAGCGCATATTTGTTGTTGAGTTCGATCAGAGTGGCCAGGGCCTGCTGGGGCTGGGGGGACCATTCCAGCACTTTTTTGCCCCAGAGCATTCTGAGGTAGTTCTGCATGCGTCCTTCGCGAAGCAGTTGTCTCTGGGCAGCATTCCAGATGCGGTCGCCGGTGGCAGCGGCTTCAAGCTGTTCGTGGGTGTAAGTCTCAGGCCTGCGGTCCGTGGCGTGTTCGTGCAGGGTTTTTCGAGCCCAGTCCGGGAGGGATTCCCAGCGATCGTACCGGCGGTCCTGCCAGCACATGTTGAACCCCAGTTCTCTCCACGTGACCAGTTCGTCAAGGAATGATTCGGCGGACTCTGACATTCCCCACCAGCCATTTCGACTGCCGCGTGTCTGTTTGGGATCTGCCAGCAGCCCCGTGTTCCACTTCTCCTGTTCGGCCAGTTGCTGGAACACTTCGTGAACGGAGATGTGCCCGAAGTGCAGCCACGGTGAAAGTCCGCTGGCGACATCGGCATCGGGTTCATTTCGTTCTTCGCCGTAGCGAGCAAGTTTGCGGGTAAGAAAGAGCGAGAGGCATTGGCGAGCTGCCACAGTTCCGCCGGTGTAACTGGTCTCGCGAACAGACTGATCGATGGGAATTGTTTCGAGCCAGCCGGTGGGATCTGCCAGTTCACCGTCGGAACACAGTCCGGGCCAGCGCTCGAACAAGTCCGGCAGCTGCGACAGACGCGGGACGGCGGGGTCAGCCAGTGGTTGGGGAGTCGGGCAGTCAGTCAGGTGAGGTGTCAGTTGTTTCTGCAGAAATCTGCGGAAGGCATAGGCGGTGGGAAAGATCTGGTCGGCTGCCCGCATGGGCAGCAGCCCGTTGGAATCGACGGCTTCCAGCAGCACTGGCAATTGCCGGCCCACGGCGCGAATCATCTGGGGCAGGAAGAAACAGGGGTAATCATCGGTCACGAAGGTGCAGGCACGGGCGGCGATCTGCTGCAGAAGTCCGCTGCCACCACCTGGCGAGCGTTCGACCCAGCCGGCATAGGCATGACCATTTCGCCGTGCCTCCGCTGCGTTGTCCCGCATTCCCTGAATCACGAAGGCATGCAGCCGGCGACTGGCCCAGCGATAGTCGCAGCGCAGCGGCTCAAGGATCAGCAGCGGCCGCTGCAGGGCGCGGCAGTGTTCCAGGGCGCGATCAAGCGCAAAATTGAAATGCAGTCTGCGATTCGCTGTCATCCAGTACACCACGAAATCGCCTGCACGGTGGATTCCCTGATCGTTGACCCGGCGAATTCGAATGTCCGGAACTGCCTGCATTTGTCTGCTTCCCGCGGTGTGACTGTTTTTGATTGGGAGAGAACGTTTGGATGATTGCAAAACGTTCTTTTGCTGGTCTGCCGGAGTTGCCTCCCGTGACCGTTTCTGTGTCTTTCGTGGCCGTATTGTCTGCTTTTATTTGGTTTTTTGAATACAAAAACATCGTTTTTATTGAGCAATTGGCGATTTTTTTGGCGAGTAAGTTAATTTTGTGAATCGTGCACGGTTGATTCAAAGTGAACGATTATGTATCATGTGAACGATTCGACTGGCCGATTTAAGGCGTGGTGAACGATCTCCAATGGAGCTGACAGATGAGCGTTTGTTCTGCGAGACGACGGGAATCGAAGGCGAAAATAAGCTCCTCCAGGGGGCGACCTGTTATTGATCCTGCGGAACTGCAGGCTCTGCGAACTGCCGCTGAAGAGTTGCTCCAGACGGAAATTCGCTTCATCTACGCAGCCGAGTTCGAGGAACTGGAAGGTGAGTCGGAGCCGGTCACCGCAGCATTGCTGCTGCTTGAAGAACTGCAGGTTTCGGCCGCCGAAGTTTCCAGGACAGTCTCGGAATCCTCGGCTGACCCGGGATCAGGGCTGAACGCCTGTGATCCACTGCTGACGTTCTCGCAGGAGCAGACATTGTTCAGGGCAATGAATCTGCTGCGATATCGAGCCAACCGTATGCGAAGTCGTCTGGACCCGTCCGCCCCCTCGGCGGAGCTGATTCCTCAGATTCGCAGGATGCTTGAGCAGTCCGAGCAGATTCGCGGCCAGCTGGTGAGATCGAACCTGCGTCTGGTCGCCTCAATTGCCCGCAAGTTTTCAACTTCTGTGCAGGATGTTGAGGAGTTCAGCAGCGACGGCAGCATGATCCTGCTGGGAGCAATTGACAGATTTGATTACTCGCGCAGATTTCGGTTCAGCACCTATGCTACGCATTCAATTCAGAGACATTTTTTCCGTGCCTGGAAAGTGCGTCAGCGACGACGTCAGCGGTTCCCGGTGACATCAGCCGAGATACTGACAGAGGTGCCCGAGGAGTACAATGAGCAGCCGATCTGTGCTGATCCGCAGGCGGTTGTGAAGGAGTTACTGCAACAGGCCCCGGACGTTCTGGATCCTCGCGAGCATCAGATCCTGCTGCACCGTTTCGGACTTGGCGGAGTCTCGTCTGAAGCACGGACACTGCGTGAGATTGCAGCAGACCTGGGGGTTTCCAAGGAGCGAGTGCGTCAGTTGCAGCTGAAGGCACTGGAGAAGCTGCGTCCGTTCCTGAATCCGGCGCAGTTCAACCTGGAAGCGGCAGGCGTGTGACAGGGGTCAGGGAGAATTCCTGACCGATCGCGGCCAGCGCCCATGCCGGCCAGGGGGTGGGCGGAAGAGTGGAGATTGTCAGCAGTTCCGGGAGTACTGGGTGTCGGAATTGCAGGCTGAGTGCATGCAGAGCGATTCCATTCGGAAATGCGGTGTCACTTCCGTACTTTCTGTCTCCCAGGATGGGAATGTTGAGTGTCTGCATTTGGGCTCGTATTTGATGTTTTCTCCCGGAATGCGGTGTAATTGCCAACAGAGAATGGCTTCTGCCCTGCCCCAGCATTCGATATTCCAGGCTGCTGTGCTGTGCACCCGGTTCATTTGGCCGTGCGACGACCGTCAGGTACCTCTCTTCGTCCCGTCGCAGCCAGCATTCAATCAGCGCTGCTGGCTGTTCTGGTGGTTGGGATGTCAGTGCGAGGTAGGTTTTTCGCGTGGTTCGGTCCCGAAACTGTGCGCTGAGGCGCGCCGCGGCCTTCGATGTACGGGCAAAGATGAGGACTCCGCTGACCGCTGAGTCGAGTCGGCTGACCACTCCCAGGTAGACAGCACCGGGTTTGTTGTAGCGGTGAGCGATGTACTGACGCGCGAGGTCCAGCGCGGTGGGAACATGTGGCAGTGCGCCCATCGTCGCCAGCCCCGCCGGTTTATTGACCACAAGCAGGTGGTTATCCTCGTAAATGACCTGCAGACCGGATGTATCAGCGGCCACTGCCTGAACTTCCGGCAGGGTCTTCATCCGGCAATCCTGCTGCTCGGCGCAGTTTCAGCAGCTCGTCGGCTTCAGCAACGCGTTTCTCTGGTGCAAAGTATTTGGTCAGGGAGTCTGACATCCTGCCAATCAGAGATTCAACGCGGCGTTTTGCTGCGGAGTTTTTGGCTTTGTCAGCGCGATCAATGGCGGGGGCTCGGATCTCGTTCAGCTTCAGGCCAAAGGCTTCGTCGCCGGGCAGCGTACTCATGGCTGCAACAGCCTCAAGGAAGCTCTCGCCGTTTTTGGCTTCAGACGCTTTTTTCGCGAGACTCATGTGCACAGCTTTTTCGGCGGCCATGTCCACAAGTTCATCTCTCAGCAGATACAGATCTCCTTCAACACCCAGTCGAATAGAGTCGTCGGGCAGTTTCACTGTATCGACGGGAGTAAGTCCCGGTGCATAGGGAACTCGAGCAAGCAGTGTGCTGCCGCTGTACGCGTAGAGCCAGAACGTGGGATTTTTGGGATCGGTTTGCAGTGTCAGTTCACCCCGACGATCTGTCAGTATTCGAACTGGCGGAAGGGCGCTGACATCGGTCTGTCGGAGCTTTGCGACCTGATCCACTCGCAGGCAGATCAGCGGTCGATCCGGTCGGTTCTGCAGCACCATTCGGACGCGACTGGAGGCTGCAATGGGGCGCTGACGTACTCCGATCTGCTGCAGGTTGCGTCCTTTTGTTCCGAAGGGGACCAGACCGTGTGAAAGCAGCACTCCGCGAGCCCTGCCGGTATCCTGCCAGCCCTGCGACGGCTGGGTATCGACTCCTTCCACCCGCACCGCCTGCTCATCCGCCGACAGTCCGCCACTGCCCAGGACATCGTTGAATCCCGTGATGCGTACATAGCAGAGGTCAAGTCTCTGCAGCAGCTTTACCTTTCCGGGATTTTTTCGGTCCATCTGCCGCAGGAATGTGCGTAGTACGTCGCCTTCCCGCAGTTGGGCGGCAGCTGGATCCGGCGGGATGATCAGTCCGGCCTGCACAACGAATTCCAGTTCGGTCTTATCCAATGTCTGTGATGTATACAGGAGGATGGGGCGAAAACTGTCACGGCCCAGTTCGCAGGCGGCATGTGCAGCGGCGTCTGGAGTGAAGACCTTGCGAGTAGTTATGGGTGTCAGTTCCTGGATGCGAACGTCGAGTTCACGACAACTGACGGTGAAGCCATCGCGGTCGCATTCCACCGCGATCAGCAGGGCTTTTTCAGTTTCGCTTTCCACATAACGGCTTTCCAGTTGTGGAACAGCAAGGCGTTCGAGAGATTCTGTGCTGCCGGGCACGAACCAGGAAGACTCAAGCACATTCGTGATCCACATTGCCCCGTACATTCGATCGAAACCGTGGCGAATTTGTCGCACAATGTCGGCTCGCAGTTGCGGATCGACAGCCTCTGGTCCGCTGAACCCCACCTCCACGGTGACGCGATACGGTCGTTGCTGAAGCGGTGTTTTATCGACAGGGGCAGGTGCCGGAGCAGGCGTGGAAGTGGCGACAGCACTCGGTGCAGCGTTCGTGGTGGCTCCATTCGCCGGTGGTGCGGAACCGGTCGGTACAGTCTGCGAGGCCTGCTGGGCCGACAGCACTGTTCCGGGAAGCACAAGCAACAGCATCAGAAAGATTACGGCTGGTCTCATGGCTTGATCATCCATCGCTCAGCATTGTGGTAGGCAGACATCAACTGAGCCGGTGTCCCGGAAACGTTCTTTCGCATGACAGCGTACTCATCAACTTCCCACAGCGGGATCAGAAAGGCCTGAGCAGCGATATGTCGATGAATCGTGAAGAGTTTTTCCTGGGCATCGAGGAAACTGGAGGCGTAGTCGAGGCCCACGAGCTCCTGTCGCATCCAGTCTGGGTACAGTCCCAGTCTGGACATATCAAACGTAGTGTCATTTGCGAGGACCGGCCAGAGTTCCAGCAGAGGTTCTTCCATTCGCACCTGGCGATAGCAGAAGTCCCAGTCAGAATCGGCGAGTGGTTTTCCGGGCTGATCGCCCTGGATGAGGTCAATTTCAAAACCGATTTTTGTCCAGTAGCTCAGCATGCGTTCTGCTGCGGCTTTTGGCACTTCCCCGGGTTCAACCACAAAACGCAGACGCGGCAGTCTGACATAGTCGACATTGGTGTTCTTGCGGAACTGCGCTGGATCAAAATTGATTTTGTCAACCCGCGCCTTCTCTTTTGCTGCTTCCGTCAGTTTCATAAGTTCGGCGATTCTCAACTGTTGTTCAGCGGCGAATCGCAATGCGTACGCAAGTCGCAGGTTGAATCTGGGTGCCGGTTCACGAGGTTCCGTGGCGTAACTGCGCAGGTGCCAGGCGGCACTGGTTGGCCGACCATGCTTCATGGATTCATCCCGCAGAATCGTGGAGCGCAGGATACCCTCACGATTGATTGCAAACGACAGAGCCCGCCGGGTTTGAGCATTTGTGATGCGTTCTGACCGGGGGTTGAAGATCAGCACGTGAGTCATTGGCAGCGAGTATTTCTTCACCTGAAAATCTGACGCAAGGAAAGCGTCAACTTCCCATGGGAGCAGTTTCGGGATGTAGTCAATGTCGCCACGATTGAATGCCTGAATCATGCGGTTGCGGTCATCAAATCTCTGTTCCTGAATTTCAGCGATATGATACTTGCCGGAGTCCAGTCCATCAGGCTCAGGAACACCTCTGAGCCAGGATGTTGAATTTCCGGCCGCAGCCTGCTGCTGAAAACGTGTGGCGATGACAGCGGTGGTACCGTCGGCGGAGGCATCTGCAGCCTGCTTACCGGCTGGTTGCACTCGGTGTGTTGCCGGGAATCTGAGCAGGGATTCGATACTCAGCGGGACTCGCGAAAATCGAATCCTCAGCTGTGATGGAGATCTGACTGAGATTTCAGAGACGAACGAGGCGAGTCGGGAGCTGTAAAGCGGGTGAGCGATGTCGATTCGCTGAGCGATCGATTCGGCCACCTGATTGGCGGTCAGGAGTGGCTGAGTCTGCCATGACGGCTTTGTTTCACGCAGTGTAAACACGACTTCCCTGCCCAGATCCGACGGGTCCCAGACCTCGAAAAAACCCGAGCGAAAATAGGTCAGTTCGTCGGCTGAAGAGGGCTCAAACAGACTGACCTGCGCCAGCTCCTGCAGTCGCTCATCCGACTCAAGGGGAGCCGGGTGAATGAAGGGTCCCTGGGGATCATTGATACCGACTCGCAGGACCTGGTGTCTGGCAAACAGTTGAGTGAAGGCTGCTCGGCCATTACCTGTTGTGGGCCAGACCGATTCAGCACGACGAGCCAGAGCAGCGGCTTCAGCATGCAACTTCTGCTGGCCGCTGGCTGCAGCCTTGTCGAGCAGGTTTTGGCTGAGTGTCTGCAATTCTGATTGTGCCGCAACGGCAACTTCATGCTGCGGAAACAGGCGTTTGACCCGATCGATGAGGTAGCGGGCTTTACGAAAATCCTCCCTGCCCACTGCGTCACTGATCATCGGCCGCACCAGCTCACCCAAACGCGTGGGCAGTTCAGCGCTTTGCGGATTTCGCTGAAAGACCTGATCGAGCAGAGCCAGCGCCGCATAAATTTCCCCTGCGGCAGCCCGCGTCGCCGCTTCGCTCAGCAACAGTTTCTCAAATCGAGGGATCGATTTCTCCCAGCCCGGCAGTTCTGTCTCCACACGCAGCAGCAATTCATAGGACGTGCGGTAATCCGCTTTCTCAAGCAGCTGGTCCACCACGAGCAGCATCAGATCCTCAAAGTACAGAATCTGGTCAACCTGTTCCACAGGAACGGCATATTCAGTCAGGTCACCGGGCAGCGTGAACATCAGTTTCTTCAGGCTCTTGAGACGCTTCGTCCTTGCCTCACGTTCCTTCTGATTCTGCGGCCTGGATGCTTCCAGCTTCTTGTATTCTGCATCCTGTTTTCCAAGGATATCGGGTCTTGAGTCGAGCGGGTTGACGACTACGACTCGCCGGTCTTCCGGTGAGCCGGCCTTCAGGACAACCCAGTCAAACTCCCTGTCATCCAGGTCCGCCCGCAACAAGGCTTCGGCCGTGGGCAACGGCATTTCCGACAGCTTCGGCAGTTCGGTTCGTCCGACTGACTCGTCGCTTCTGACCGCAGCGCAGCAGAGCATCAGCAGGACAAACACCAGGGTTTTGAGCCTGTTGAGTGCCGAGCCCGGAATTGTTGGACATGTAAGGAATCTGAGTTTCATGAACACAAACTCGCGTTATCGTCTGAGTGCCGGATCAATTGCGTAAAAGCTGCCGTCCATTCCGGTGATCACGATCTGATTGCCGAAGCGAGCCAGACCCGACTGTACGGCCTGGCCAATGGACATCGTCGCTCCGGTCGGAACTCCGGCCGCATCAAGTTTTGTGAGCATGCCATCCGTGCGTGCTACCAGCACTCCGTCTTCAACCACCAGTGGGTTTCCGGCAATTCCGAAGCCGCCCAGCTGCAGTTCTGCAGCCGGCGCCAGTCCGCCCTGAACTCGAAACACCTTTGCCGCCTGTCCGGCCACCTCCACAATGACGACCTGCCCGGCAACTTTTGGTGTTGCACTGGGGACACCGCCGAGTTCGGCTGTTGCGAGGATCTCGAGGTTGGATGCCTGCAGCATCATCAATTTCCCGTCGGTGGTTGCGACGAAGAGGAATCCATTGGCTGCCGCGGGGGCGACTTCGACAGCGTGAGGGAATGGCGCCACAGTCAATTCCGCCAGCTGTGGTCGCGGAGTGTCCCGGTATTCAACTCGAATGAACTGATTGGCCGCATTCAATGCAACCACCTCGGTTCCGGAAACAGCCACAAGTGCCTTCCATGGCTGCTGTCGATCCTGCGTCTGGGCGGAGAGGTAATCTTCCGCTTTGCGTTCGCCGGAAAGTCCGGTCAGGTGCAGTTTGCCGGGTACCGCAAAGACTGCTCCTGCGTTGATCGCCACAGGTGGTACTTCCGGAGCACCCGGCAGCTCCCACCGCTGCTCCAGTTGACCCGTGGTTGTGAAGGTCCACATCGCGGGTTCGGGCAGTCCGCCCCACGCTGCCGGTCGACCGTCGTTCAGGACGAATCCGTTGATCGTCGATGCCAGCTTGTCCGGCAGGCGAAAGCGACTGACCGATTCCAGCAGAAAATTCTGCTGTTTAAGCTGGGCAAACGGTATCCTGTAGGATTCGCCGTAATCCGTAATTGCCAGGAAAGACTCACCGCCGGCTGATGGTGCAGCGGCGACGATTCGAGACCCAATCGCTGTGCGCCAGACTCCCTGCATTTGTTCTCGATCAGCCCTGGTGAAGAAAGTCGAGTCAGAGACGGAGGTGCGCGTGGTGAGAAATGCCGAATCCTCAAGCAGGCGAATCGGCTGCGTATGCACACCCTCCGCGGTCAGGCCTGAGTCCAGTTCGACTCCGTTGGCCAGCGTGCGGAATTTTCGCAGATCCCGCCCACCCAGCCAGACCTGGCCACCCGGACCGGCCATAAGAAACATGCGTGTCTGCAAGCCTTCCTCGAGCTGATTCGCTCCTACCAGAGACAGAGGAGGCT
>SXXK01000218.1 GCA_005791255.1 Planctomyces sp. | reverse complement strand
CTCATGAATCACGGCATACAGATCCTCAAAGTTCCGTTCAGGGGTACTCAGCGATGAGCGTGGCAGAGATCGGTCAACCGACGCTGCCGGATGTTGACTCGGCGGTTGATCAGCGGCATGTGTACATCGTCGACGACGATTCCGCGGTGCTGGATTTTCTGCGGTTGTCTTTGGAAATGGCCGGCTACAGGCCTCGCTGTTATCAGTCCGCGTCGCAGTTTCTGCACGACTCAGCGGAGCTGCCTCCGGGTGTGGTGATCAGCGACCAGGTGATGACGGATATACAGGGACTGGAGCTGCAGCGACGGCTGGCCGAGACTCTGCCGGTATTTCGTTTTATCCTGATTTCCGGCTATCCGCGTACCAGTCTGGCGGTGGCGTCGATGCGGCTGGGGGCGATTACGGTGCTGGACAAGCCGTTTGATCGTCGCGAACTGCTGGAAGCGGTTTCAGAGGGTTTTCGTCTGCTGGCCACGGCGACCGAGCAGGGTGTCGCATTGCCTCCGCTGCTGCCGGATGGAGGCACGTATCTTTCGCTGCTGTCCCGTCAGGAACTGAGTGTGATCCAGCTGGTGTACGAGGGTGCGACCAACAAGGCGATCTCGATTCAGATGGGAATCAGTGTGAAGACGGTGGAAAAGCATCGCTCGAGAGCCATGCGGAAGTTGCAGGTCCAGTCGATGGCGGGGCTGGTGCGGCTGGTGCAGCGTGAGCAGGCAATGCAGCGAGTGACGGACCGTGCGGGCGTGTGAAATTGAATCGCTGCCGATCAGCCGGTCTGTGGCAGGTCCAGCAGTCCGCTGAAGCGATTCAGGACCACCTGTTTCAGGGGTTCAAAGTGCGGCAGTTCCAGTTGTCCGCTGTCCACCAGATCGACGGCGATTCTGCGAGCTTCCTGCAGCAGTGCGATGTCGCGTACGGGGTCGGCACATCGCAGTGGCATGGCACCGCTCTGTCGCAGTCCCAGGATATCCCCAGGACCACGCAGTTCCGCATCCTTTTCTGCAAGGACGAAGCCGTCTGTGGACTGTTCCAGGGCTGTCAGTCGCGCGACTGAGTCCGGGGCTTCGGATTCTGAGAAGAGAAAGCAGTAACCCTGATGACTGCCTCGGCAGATACGTCCGCGCAGCTGGTGCAGCTGTGCCAGCCCGAAGCGTTCGGCCTGCTGAATGATCATCAGTGTGGCATTCGGTACGTTGACTCCGACTTCAATCACTGTCGTCGTTACGAGAACATCGCAGTTGCGTTCGCGGAATCGGTCCATAACGGCGTGCCGCTGTTCGCGGTCCATGCGGCCGTGCAGCAGTTCAATTCGCAGTCCGTCGAGTTCGGTGACCTGCAGGGAACGGAAAACGGATTCGGCTGCCGCCGGGTCGTCTTCAGTCTGCCCTTCGACTCGCGGGCAGACGACGTAGGCCTGTCTGCCGGCTGCCACCTGCTGCCTGACGAACTGCCAGACTCGCGACTGTTCCGACCGTGAGACGATGCGTGACGTGACGACTTTTTGTCTGCCGGGTGGCAGGTCTTTGATGACGGAGACGTCCAGGTCTCCGAACTGAGTGAGGCAGAGGCTGCGGGGGATGGGTGTGGCGGTCATGATCAGCACGTGGGGGCTGAATTCGCCGCTGGAGAACCGGGATCTTTGGCGGACGCCGAAGCGGTGCTGTTCATCGATCACAGCCAGTGCCAGGCTGTGGAAGCGGACGGATTCCTGGATGAGTGCCTGTGTTCCGATGATCAGGCTGATGGAGCCATCGGCGATTCCGGCCAGCAGTTCGCGGCGTTTTGCGGCCGGCAGGCCACCCAGCAGCAGGCAGCGCTGAACGCGACTTTCCCGCAGCAGTTCTTCCAGTGTGTCCCAGTGTTGTGAGGCGAGTACTTCGGTTGGAGCCATCAGGACTGCCTGGTGTCCGGCAGCGACGGCGGCCAGCAGGGCGTAGACGGCAATGGCCGTTTTTCCGGCCCCGACGTCCGCCTGCAGCAGGCGATGCATAGGTTCCTGCATTGGCAGGTCACGACACAGATCCTGAATTGCCTGATCCTGCCCGGGAGTGAATCGAAAGTTGAAGAGTCGTCGGATGCGTGCGTCAACTTTGGCGGAGACGGGCAGCGGGAGTGCCCGTTGAGCGCGTGTGCGGCAGCGCCGGATGGCCAGCCCCAGCTGAAATTCCAGCAGGTCGTCGAGCAGCACGCGGTGTCGTGCTTCGCGCCACTGTTCCGGAGTGGTGGGGCAGTGCAGGCCTCGGATGGCGGCTGGCAGTGTCGGCAGTTTCAGCTGGGAGCGGAGTGTTTCCGGGAGCGGGTCCGCCAGCAGGTCGGCGAACTGTTCGGTGGCGGCACGGGTCATGCGTCGCATGGCATCCATGGAAATGCCGTCCGTCAGCGAGTATCGCGGCAGCACACCGGCTCCGGCCTCCACCTGATCTTCAGCCGACAGCAGAATGACGGAGGGGCTGCTGAATTCCCAGCGACCGGTGCGACGCTGGGGTTTGCCCTGAAAAATCAGTCTTTGGCCTTCGCTGAATCTGCGAAACATCCAGGGCTGGTTGAACCAGATGCCGCGTACGAAGTGGCCGTCGCAGTTCAGGACAATTCCGACGAGTGAGCGACCGCCGGTCAGTTCCCGGGCATCGCGATCAACAACAACTCCGTGTACAGCCTGCAATTCATCAGATTTGAGTTGTGGAACTGAGCGGATGCAGGTGAAGTCGTGGATTTCGTGAGGAATGTGAAACAGGAGGTCTGCGACGGTGTGAATTTCAAGATTTTTCAGCAGCAGGGCGCGCTGGGGGCCGACACCGCGGAGGAACTGAACGGGGGTTTGCAGTCCCGAGTTTTCCGGGGCAGTGGGGAGCTGAGGCTGTGCAGCGTTGCCGGACATATTTTGACTGAGCCGGTTAGGTGGTTTGGAATGCGGAAAACTGGCGGAATTCTAGCGTGCCGGGGAATTTGAGTCTGTGAATCATGGCGGAATTCGTGCCCGGATGGCGAGCATCAGGGGGATTTTCGGGTCGTGCGGCAGCTGGCGGGTTTTCGGTCTGCGAATTCCGGGATTGCTCCCACAAAACCCGATCGCGCTTGTTTTTCGCCCCGGGTGCTGCAAGAATTTCAGCGTCCTGTTTTATTCTTCGGCCCCCCACCGGTCTGAATTGTGTCCGGTAGACTGAATCATGTCGCTTTCGATTTCAGCATATGTGACTGCCGTGCAGATGGGCCGCTTACTTTTCGGCCGGATCCTGCGTTCTGCTGCGCCTGTCGCAGCGGCAACGGTGGCGGCCTTCGCCGCGTCCGCAGCAGCTGCGGGCTTGAAACGCGCGGCTGCGTCCAAACGCTGGCCCCTGCCACCTCGCTGACCAGCCGACAAAAGTGTTTTTTCCCAGGGCGTCAGCGAGTTCAGGTGGCAGACCCGCTGCGCTTTACCAGCCGTCCGGAGTTTCAGGCGGCAATCACTCAAAAGACCTGAAAATCAGAGTAAACTTCCATGGAAGACGTCCGCGGCAACCAGTATCCGGCCCCGTATCGCCCCCCCTTCGGAGCTCCTGAAGCTCACGGGCTGTACGATCCTCAGTTCGAACACGAAAACTGCGGTGTCGGGTTTGTGGCTCACATCAAAGGTCAGCGGAGCCACCAGATCATCGAGGATGCTGCCACGATCCTGCGGAATATGGATCATCGCGGCGCCTGTGGCTGTGAATCCAATACGGGTGACGGGGCCGGTATGCTGACAGCGCTGCCGCACCGATTTCTGCAGCGTGTGGCCCGCCAGCAGCTGGGACTGGAATTGCCGCAGCCCGGGCGTTACGCCGCGGGTATTGTATTCCTGCCCCAGGATCCGCAGCAGCGGGAGGAGTGCCGTGCAACGGTACAGCAGTTCATTGCCGAGCAGGGGCAGATCTGTCTGGGCTGGCGACCGCTGCCAGTGGATTTTGATGCTGCCGACATCGGCAGGTCGGCTCGCGCCTGCGCACCCGCCATGGAAATGCTGTTCATCGCGGCGGCAGAAGGGCTGGATCAGGAAGCCTTTGAACGTCAGCTGTTCATCATTCGCAAGCTGTCCAGTCACCGCCTCCGCAACAGCTCAATGTCCCAGGCGCTGCTGTTCTACATCTGCTCGCTCTCAACCAAGCTGATCATCTACAAGGGAATGCTGACGTCCCATCAGGTGCTGCCGTTTTTCCCGGACCTGCAGGCCGAGGATTTTGAAAGCCACCTGGCGATGGTGCATTCGCGGTTCGCCACAAACACGTTTCCCAGCTGGGACCGTGCTCAGCCGCTCCGCTTCATGGCACACAATGGCGAAATCAACACCGTCAAAGGCAACTCGAACTGGATGTTTGCCCGGCAGGGGCTGATGCAGAGCGATCTGTTTGGCGAAGATATTCGCAAGCTGTTTCCGATTATTGAGCCCCACACATCGGACTCGGGCTGCTTCGACAATGCCCTCGAAATGCTCTACCACTCCGGCCGCAAGCTGCAGGAAGTGGTGATGATGATGGTGCCTGAGGCGTGGCAGAATCATCAGACGATGCCCGAGCCGCGTCGAGCATTCTACGAGTACTACTCAGCCGTGCAGGAACCGTGGGACGGGCCGGCGTCGATCTCTTTCACCGATGGTCGATACATCGGCGCTACTCTCGACCGCAACGGTCTGCGACCCAGTCGTTACTATGTGACGAACGACGATCGGGTGCTGATGGCCAGCGAGGTCGGCGTGCTGCAGATTGACCCGGCGAATGTCCGACTGAAGGGTCGACTTCAGCCCGGGCGAATGTTCCTGGTCGATTTTGAACAGGGCCGCATCATCGATGATGAGGAGCTGAAGGCTGACATGGCCGAACGACGGCCATTCCAGCAGTGGGTCAGTGAACAGCGAATTCGGCTGGAAGAACTGCCTCGCAGGACGCCACCCGAGCGACTGACCGGGCAGGAACTGATCAGCAGAATGCAGGCCTTCGGATACACTGCCGAGACCATGAATTTCATGCTGCTGCCGCTGATCAAGGCCGACAAGGACCCTATCGGATCGATGGGGAACGATGCCGCGCTCGCCTGTCTCAGTGATCAGCCGCGCATGCTGTACGATTACTTCCACCAGATCTTTGCCCAGGTCACCAATCCTCCGATCGATTCGATCCGCGAGGAAGTGATCATGTCGCTGGAATGTTACATCGGTCCGGAAGCCAATTTGCTGTCCCCGACGGCGGAAAGCTGCCATCGGCTGCTCGTTCCGCATCCGATCCTGACAAACCACCAGATGGCCAATCTGAAGGGCATCAACTATCGCGGCTGGAAGGCTCGAGTGATCGATATTACCTATCCGTTTGAGGAGGGGATCGCCGGACTTCGTACTGCTCTGGACCGCATCTGCGGGGAAGCTCGCGAAGCAATCCGGGAAGGCTACAGCCTGATTGTGCTGTCGGATCGTCGTGTCAGTGCGGAGCGGGTTCCTGTAAGTTCGCTGCTGGCGACGGGCACAGTGCATCATCATCTGGTGCGTCATGAGGAGCGTGCGAAGATCGGGCTGCTGGTGGAGTCCGGTGAGGCTCGCGAGGTCCATCATTTCTGCCTGCTGATCGGATACGGAGCTGATGCGGTGAATCCGTATCTGGCTTTGTATGCACTGCGACATGCTCGTCTGGAAGGCAAGCTTTCCGATGACTGGGATGATGATCGGATTGTGCACGCCTATCGTTCGGGAGTGGCTCATGGCATGCTGAAGGTGATGGCCAAGATGGGCATCTCGACGCTGCAGAGTTACAAGGGGGCACAGATCTTTGAAGCACTTGGTCTGGGCAGGGAAGTGATTGATCTGTGCTTTGCGGGGACTCCCAGTCGGATTGGGGGCGTCGGGTTTGATGTGCTGGCGGAAGAGTCGCTGATGCGGCACCACGTCGGTTTCCCTGAGAACCCTGACAGCATCACAGCGGATCTGCCCAATCCGGGGTTGTACGCATACCGTCGCCGTGGTGAGCAGCATGCGTGGAATCCGCATACGATTGGTCGACTGCAGCAGGCAGCGCGGCAGGGAGACAGGAACGCCTACCGCGACTTTGCGGCTCTCGTCAATCGCGAAACGACTCGGGCCTGCCATCTGCGTGGCCTGCTGAAGTTCCGCAAAGGCAGTCCGGTGCCGCTCAGTGAAGTCGAGCCGGCGGCCGAGATCGTGAAGCGATTCTGTTCGGGGGCCATGAGCTTCGGATCGATCTCTGCGGATTCGCATGAGTCGCTGGCCATCGCCATGAATCGCCTGGGTGGTAAAAGTAATACAGGTGAGGGTGGCGAGCGTTACGATCGATTCATACCGCTGGAGAACGGAGATTCACGCCGTTCAGCCATCAAGCAGGTGGCTTCCGGACGTTTCGGTGTGACGTCGTGGTATCTGACGAATGCCGATGAACTGCAGATCAAGATTGCTCAGGGAGCGAAGCCGGGCGAAGGTGGAGAGCTGCCCGGTCACAAGGTGGACAAAGTGATTGCCTCCACCCGCCTGTCGACTCCCGGTGTGGGATTGATCAGCCCGCCGCCGCATCATGACATTTATTCGATCGAAGATCT
>SXXK01000217.1 GCA_005791255.1 Planctomyces sp. | reverse complement strand
GTGCGGCAGAAGGGGGGCTGAATACGGTGCCTCCGGATTTCCTGAGGCTGCTGCCGCGTAGATCTGATCGAAATAGATCTGCCGATAATTATAGGGCCGGAAGTAGTAGTTCCCCTTGGCGACCGGAGAGATCGGTGCTGTTGGGAACATATTGCCCGGGCTCAAGTGCAGCAGAGCGTCCTTGCGCAGCGGGTGCATGTGGAAACGAGTGGCAGGACTGTTCGTGTAGATGGGAGCCCTGTGAAATGGGTATCCCACAATTCCGGGAGTGTAGATCAGGTCGAGCGGGGCCACAGTTTGTCCCGGAGGACACCAGGCAGCCGCAGGTGCCGCCGGTGGCGGACAATATGAGGTCATGGGCGAAATGGGCGTCATGCAGCACATTGGGGCTGAGGGAGCAAGGGGCACCATGCCGTGGCACAGCGGCTGCTGCGGAGCGTACTGCGAGAGGTACATCGGTACTGGTGGAAACATTGCGGGTGAGGGCATCCCCGGGGGGCACGCGGGCCCGGCATATACAGGTTCAGCGGGCACGTACAAGGGCTCTGCCACAGGTTCATCGATTGGCAGGCCGGGCTGTGCATGTGGCAGTTCTGGAGGAATTTCGGCTGATGGGACCGGAGGAACTGCGGGCACCTCCTGAGCAATCAGGACTGCCTGACATGACGCGACGGCGGCAGCAGCCAGCAGGCTGCAAACTTGCAGTTTCATGAGAAGTCCATTTCTGCGAATAGATCGGGGCTGACAGGCCGATGCTGCACTGCTTCTGCTCCCAAAGCCAGCACTCGGCAGATGTTTGCATCGTCAGGATGCTCGGCAGGCAGGCAGAGGCGGCGGGCGGGGGTGTGGGAAAACCCAGAAGTTCCGCCTATTGGTGCGTTGGAATCGCTGAAGTCGGCAGACAGCCTCGATTGCGATCAACCGTCAGAACCAGAGTCGTCGGCGCATTTGGATCAGCGAGTGGCTGCCTCAGCTGGCTGGGTGCTTTGCTGTGACCTGGTGGTTTGCGTGATGCGGGGCGAATGGGGCGGGCGTCATCTGGCCAGTGGCCAGTGGCCAGTGGCCAGTGCCCTTGAGTCCTCTCAGTGGCATCAAGCACAGATGTTTCGGTGCGGTTGTAGGGAAAAGTCCTGCGGTGACAGGCATCCGCCGAAAAAAAGTAATCCAAGGGGGAAATTCCCGCAGAGACATTGAAGTCCGTTGGAATCCAGTCCAGTGGATGGGGGAAAATGCCGATGCTGCCCGTGACAGGTATGTGCTGCGGTGTCAGGGCTGATCCGCGGTGACCTTTGTCCGCCGCTGGTTTGATCCGGTTGCGGTGCTGTTTTGCGAAGGATGTGACAGCGATGGGACGACTTCTGCAAGCGATGGCGGCGTTGCTGCCGGTAGCGTTGGGGGCGGCTGTTCTGGGGCAGGAACCGGCCGTAGATCCGGCGGCGGTTGAGGGCATCAATCGTGCGATCTCGCATATCAGTGAGCCAACTGCTGAACTGCGACTTGAACAGGGGCATTCGAAGGTTGTGCTGTTCAAGCAGAACGTCTCCCGAGCCTCGATTGCCGATCCCAGCATCATCGAGACCACGCCGTTTACGACTCGTGAGCTGGAACTGATTGGGAAGTCTCCCGGTCGGACGACGGTCTCAGTTTGGCTGGGCGATGAGAATGCGGAGGAGCTTTTTAGCTTTGTGGTGCATGTGACGCCTCAGGCTCGCGATCTGTCAGTGCGAGATATGGAAATCAAAAAACTTGAGCAGCAGGTGTCGCGGCTGTTCCCTAACAGCTTTATACGTCTGATTCCCGTGGCGGACAAAATCATCGTCAAGGGGCAGGCGAAGGACGCTGAAGAGGCGTCACAGATTATGTCGTTTCTGCGGCGTGGCGGGCAATCTCAGGGCCAGGGGGGCAGCGGAGCGTTTGGGACTGGGACTTCAGACGCTGCTCTGGCAAATATGGAGGAGATCAATCTGGATTCGGTGGCGAACTCCATGACGATCATTAATCTGATTCGCGTGCCGGGAGAGCATCAGGTGATGCTGAAGGTGCGGATCGCTGAACTGAAGCGATCTGCGGTGCGGAAGTTTGGTGCCAGTCTGGATGCTGAAGTCAGTGACTTCATTTTCGGCGCGGGTGGAGCGGCGGGGAACGCTGTCATCAGCGGCACGTTTTCTGAGAACAGTTTCAAACTGTCGCTTGAAGCGCTTGAACAGCATAAGGTGGCCAGGATTCTGGCGGAGCCGACACTGGTGACTATCAGTGGTCGGTCGGCGACATTCATGTCGGGCGGTGAATTTGCCGTACCAACGGTCGTCGGTGTCAGCGGAGTGGAGGCAGCATCGACATCGTTCAAGGGCTACGGCACTTTGTTGACGTTCACCCCAACTGTGCTCGATAAGGATCGGATTCGCCTGCAGGTGAATCCGCAGTTCAGCACGCTGAATACTGCGACGAGTGTCAATGGGATTTTTGGTACGGACACGCGATCTGCAAGCACCACTGTGGAGCTGCGTGAGGGGCAGGTGCTGGCGATTGCCGGCCTGACGCAGTCACAGCAGAGCGGGGGCACAACTCGCTTGCCCGGCTGGGGCAACATTCCAGTTCTTGGTGCCCTGGGGGCTTCGAATTCAGCCAGTTCTGACGAGGTGGAGCTGCTGGTGATCGTGAGTCCGGAGATTGTCCACGGCGTGGATGCCAGCGAGGTGCCGCAGTTGCTGCCGGGAGTCAATGTTACCGAGCCGACTGAGGTTGATTTCTTTCTGCGGAATCGTATTGAGGGGCGTCCCGGACATTATCATCGGGCGACAGTGTGGCCGAATTATCGCGACCAGTTGCTGCACCCCAATCTGTACTTCAACAGCTATGAAAACAGTGCTCGCTACTTCTCCACGGGCAAGGTTGGCTTCTCTCAGTGATCGTTCAGTCGATTCCGGATATGGGAGTAAACAGTGAGCACATCAATTTCATTGCGAATGCTGTTGGCGGGCTGCGTGTTGTCGGTATCGGGGTGTATGCGGGACAAGATCACGGTGCCAGCGCCACTGCCGGAGCCGCCGGCGGCCCTTGGCACCAGCGTGCGTCCGATGCTGGATCTGCAGGAAGCTCAGGGCGAGGCGACGGACTTTGTGATTTACGAGCATGAGTTTGTGGCGGGGACTGCGAGACTTAACCCTGCGGGTGAGGCTCATTTGCGTCAAATTGGTGCGCGCGCGGCACTCGTGCCGTTCCCGATTCTCGTGGAGAACTCTTCGGAGGAAATTGCCGCCATGGTGGAGAACTGTCCGCCGTGTGCTGAGCTGGATGCGCAGCGGCGGAACGTTGTGGTGGCGGCGCTGACCATGATGGGCGTTCCGGCGGCGTCTCAGAGAGTGCTGACGTCACCGGCTCTGTCTGCCGGACTGACGTCAGCGGAAGCTGAACGTGCCTTTGGTGGGGCGATTCAGGGGAATGGAGCCGGGGGTGGTTTGGGAGCATCCGGAGCGAGCGGTGCCGGTGGCGGCGTCGGCTTTCGATGAGGTGGCGTGTGTGAATCGTTGTTGGTTCAGAGAGTTGGTTGCCTTCCGAGGGTTCAGTCATGCTTAGCAGGTCGCATCGCAGGGTTCTGAAGGCACTGCTGCCGATGGTTCTCTCCGGCTGTGCGGTCAGTCAGAGTCTGACTGACAGGCTGCCGACGCTCGGACGCGATCGGTACAGCGAGCAATTGCTGGCCGCGCGGATGGCAGAGCAGAGCGGGGAATTGCTGCGAGCGCGAAAAAGCTACGAGGAACTGCTGAAGCGTCACCCGGACAAGGTGGATCTGCACCACCGGCTGGGTGTGCTCTGTCAAAAGTCCGGAGATGAGCAGGCGGCGATCAGCTATCTGAGCCGGGCTCACGAATTGTCGCCCACAAGTGTGGAGGTGTTGTGTGATCTGGGGTATTCGCATTACCTGCAGGGCAAAACAGAGGAAGCTGTCGAGGTTTTCCGCAGGGCACAGCAGATTAATCCTTCTCATCCGCGAACCCAGTCCAACCTTGGAATAGCCCTCATTGACATTGGCGAAATTTCTGCGGCCATGACGACGCTGCGGCAGTCGATGGGTGAATCCGATGCCGCGTCGACTGTCGGCTTCGCACTTGCTCAGAAGGGTGATCTGCTAAAGGCCCGTGAGTACTTTACGCGGGCAATTGATGCGGATCCGAACAGCCAGAAGGCCGCAGAAGCTTTGGTGCAGCTTGGGGAGTTGCTGGCAGCCGAGAACAATTTGGCTCTGGGCAATCCGGCGGAAGGAAATTCCACGCGTCAGGATGGGAAGGCCGGCGAAGGCGTGGTGACGACAGAGTCGCGGCCGGCAGTGGCTGAGACAGTCGATTTTGAGTCCCTGTATTCCCAGAAGATTGAACCTGCGGTGACGACCGGGAGTCAGGCAGGAACGGTATCCAGGCCGGCCCCCGTCGAAAAAACAACGACGCTGAGTGCCTCCGGGAACGCGGTGGTCGAGAGTTTTTCGGCCTCGTCCGTGCCTGAATCCGGCGTGTTGCTGCCTCCCATTGAAAGTTCCCAGCCGCGTCAGCAGACAAATAACATTCAGGCGAACAGTGTCCCGAGGGTCCAGTTGAGTCATACGTCGCTTCGTGCTGATGAGTCAGCGGCAAACACCCGTTTTTCAACAGTCGACGCCGGCCTGGAAGATCTGGCTGGCTTCGTTGAATCAAGCCCGGCCAGCAGTCCGGTCCAGGGGATCAGGAGCCTTGAAGATCGACGGCGCAGCGGCGGTCTGATCGAGCCCATGCTGGGTGCCAGCGAGCGGTCTCGCAAGTCAGTCTCCGAGGGAGGACGAAGCCTGCCGCCCGTTACCGAGTCTGTGGAACATGGCCCGCGACGACCGTCGGCAAGTGAGCGGTCCGTCGGAGCAGAAAAGATAGCCTCGTCGCAGGAACAGGTGGTCGGAGCAGCGGAGCAGGCTGCAGATGCTGTGAAGACTTCGGCAGCAAACCTGCCAACAGCAGCCCCGCAGGCGGTGCCGACCCAGGCCGCGGCAGGCGTCGCGGCCGCCGGGACCCAGATGGTGCTGGTTCGCGATGCTTCGGGACAGTTTTTCCAGATGCCGCTGGTGATGCCCGCGATGCCTGTGGCCGCACAGTCTCAGGCAGCTCTGCTGCCCGCGCCCGTGTTTTCTCAGATTCCTCAGGTCCAGTCGTTGCCGATCGCACCGCAGGTATCGCCCGGAACTTATGCTCAGACGGTGCAGCAGATCGCGTTTCGACCTGCAGGTGATTTGTCTCAGGCGTATCCCCAGCCCGGTGCGGTTCCCATGCTCCCGCAGATTTATGCAAACGGCCAGCCGATCAATCCGGCGGCAGCGCAGGCATCGACTGCCCCACCAGTCGCGTCATCGCCATACCCGCTGGCCAGCCAATACGCGCCGGGACCGCAATACCCTGTCTCAGCTCAGTATCAGCCTGCGCCCGCCCATCCGCAGTCACAGCAGTACGGCAGCACGCCGCAATATTCGGCAGCTCCTCAATACTCTCCAGCTCCTCAGTATTCAGCGGGTTCACAGTATTTGCCTGCCGCACAGTACTCGGGGCCTCTGCCTGCGATGCCGCAGCAGTACCCCGGCGTCAATTCGTCGTCATCACAGCCGGTGGACGGAATGCAGCCCTTGCAAGGCATGCCGCAGCTTCAGAGCGGAACCGGATCACTGATGTCAGAACCGGCACATCAGGGACTGCCTTCGATGTCGATTCCGGCGGGGGCAGCTGCCGCAGCGCAGTCGTGGTCACCGCGAGCCGTCGCAGGCAACACCATGCAGATGTCTCAGCAGACAGCTGCCGCGCAGCAGTACTCGACCGCTCCGCAGATGTCGTCGGCAGGGAGCGGGGGCGCTGCTGCTTCGCGAATGACGGGTGCGCCTGCCTCTGTGGGTGGCTTGCCGCTGGCCTTCCTGCGTTCCTTCTATGCTCAGATGTCCCCCGAACAGCAGGCTCTCTTCTGGCGAGACCTGCGTCAGGTCCGCGGTGGCAGTGCCGCCGAGAAGGCTGTGTATCGTGAACTGGCAGAGTCGTCAGGCGGACTGGCGCAAATCGAAGCCGCGATTACGATGCTGGTGGCGTTTGAAGAACTGGAACTGGCGAATCGCCTGCTGTGGCAGGCCTCCGAGTCTGAGGACCCTACGGTCCAGCAGGCGGCTCGCACTGCCCTCGCTGTGCTTCCGGTTCGGACAGTGACGCGGCGGTGAGCTTATTTCAATGAGTAACCGTTTTTCAGCAGCTTGTCGATCAGTCGGATTTCGTTTTCTGCAAGTGCTCGACCGCGCGGCTGTTTCATCCAATTTGCCGCGGTGATGCCAGCTGCTGTGGGGTGGCAGAAGAGCTTGAGCTGTCGCGGCAGATGGTGTTTCATGACGATCCGCACTCGCAGCATGTGCCATGCGGAGGAAACCAGCCAGAGGCTGCGGAAGCTGCTCAGTCGAACGTCATGCTTCAGCAGTTTGCCGCATTCTCGAGCAATTTCCGAGATTTCTCCGGCGCCCGGCACGCTGATGATCTGCTGCGAGCGAGCGCCCGCCTGCTCGGCAAGGCTCAGCATTTGAGTGGCTTCGTCAGATTCGGTCTGCGATCCCCCGCGCCCACCGGCACACAGGAGCAGCAGACCAGTTTTACCCGCCAGCAGCAGCTGCACGGCTGCCGCGGTCCTCTGTTGCAGTTCTTCTGCGTCGGAGGATCCGCAGACAATAGCTGCATCGGCCTGCGGGGCTTCATCGCTGCAAAACAGGTCTTTGGGCAGTATGGTCATTGCGGATCCTGAGGGATGTCTGCCAGTCCATATTTGACCGCCAGAGATTCATACAGTTTCAGCTCACCGACGGCGACGGGCCCGCAGCAGGATGAGTATCTGTCGGAAAAATCCATTTTCGGAAGTCGATGATACTTGCGCACGAGGGATCCGCACCGCATGCAGAAGAGCTGGTAGCGTGCCCGTGGGGTTTTGCTGGTGCAGCGAGCCTTTGGCTGAGCCCCAAGCCTGACAGCCATCTCCTGCCAAACCTGATCGTGCGCGTGACCGGGACCGACCAGTGCGTGTGCCACTTCATGCCGAATGGTGTCCAGAGTTTCCTGCCACGAGTTCAACGCAATGATCGGCGCACTGAGACTGATGGTGCGGCGGTTGTAGCGACAGCAGCCGGCTCGCATTTTGGCCCGGTCCAGGGTGGTACGCCAGCCCTGTTCCCACAGGCCGTACTGCTGCAGCAGTTGATCGCAGCAGGCAATTGCTTCCTTCACTTCCGCCATAATTCGACTCCTTTCCCTTGCGCCGAAGGCTGCCCCGAGTGCAGCACCTGACCACCCCTGGCGCCGGGGCCAGGACCCAGTTCAATCAGCCAGTCTGCCTGTGAGAGCAACTCCTGATCGTGGTCTATGATAATCACCGAATGACCGGTCTGCACCAGAAAGTCGAGGCAGGCGACAAGATTCTGCACGTCATTCCCATGCAGTCCACTGGACGGTTCATCAAACAGGAACAGAGTGCGTCCTGAATTCGTCAGCTGGGCGGCTGTGGTTTCGCCGGCCGGTGTGTCCGGCAGGTCCTGCGGAACTCCGGCCAGCATGGCCGCGATTCTCAGACGCTGAGCTTCTCCGCCTGAGAGTACGGAGAGCGGCTGACCCAGACGCAGGTAGGACAGACCGGCCTGTCGGAGCGCATTAAGTTTTGTCTGAATCCGATAATTGGCGTGAAAGAAGCGAAATGCTTCGTCAGCCGACATCTGCAGAATCTCATCGATGCTGCGTCCCCGGTAACGAATCTCCAGCACGTCCGGGCGGAAGCGACGACCTCCACAGGCCTCGCAGACGGTTTCGATATCGGCCAGAAACTGCATGGGGACGGTAACCTGTCCGCGCCCTTCGCAGGCCGGACAACGACCCCCACGCGATGAATTGAAGCTGAACATGCCGCGGGTGAGATTACGGCGGCGAGCTTCATGAGTATCAGCCATCAAAGCTCGAATTTCATCAAAGATCCCCAGCCACGTGGCGGGGATGCTGCGAGTGCTGCGTCGCACTGGCTGCTGGTCCATCAACAGCACACTTTCCAGATGTTCAGTTCCGCTGATCGAGGCAACACGGGAACTCACGGGCTGCTGACGTACACCGGGCTGCAGGCGGGACAGCAGGTGCGGGTACAGAGTTTCTGTCATCAGGGAGCTCTTGCCACTGCCGCTGACACCGCAGATACCACACAGGACTCCCAGCGGAAACTCCACATCCGTGCCGACCAGATTGCGGCAGTGAATATCGGTGAGCCGCAACCAGTGCTGAGGTGTGCGCAGATCTCGGAGACGCGGTGTGCCGGCAGCCGGGCCGGTTTGTGCATGACGACCTGCCAGCAGTCGTCCCGTGGCGGTATCCTGCTGCGCCAGCCGTTCCGGCGAGCCCTGGAACACGATGCGACCACCGTCATCACCGGCACCGGGTCC
The DNA here is from genome assembly GCA_005791255.1 of Planctomyces sp. Classification (GTDB taxonomy): domain Bacteria; phylum Planctomycetota; class Planctomycetia; order Planctomycetales; family Planctomycetaceae; genus SXXK01. Next base: position 15,195 of record SXXK01000217.1, on the reverse strand, counting down.
TGTTTCGATCACCTCGTCCGCCGCGAGGATCACTGTCGGATCGTGTTCCACCACGACCACGGTGTTTCCTGCCTGCTGCAGTTCCCGAATCACAGTCATCACGCGGGCGGTATCGGCCGGGTGCAGACCTTGTGTTGGTTCGTCCAGCACGTACAGTGTTCCTGTCAGTCCGGAGCTGAGTGCGGCGACCAGCAGAGTGCGTCGCGCCTCGCCGCCTGACAGCGACTTCATGCTCCGTTCCAGCGTCAGGTATTCAAGGCCGCAGCGACACAGCAGATCCAGGCGCCGGAGAGCGTGTCGAAACGCAGGAGTGATGGCGTGGCGATCAGAGTTGGAAAGCTCCTGCTCTGCCATTTGCAGCCAGCTCATCAGAGCGCCGGCTTCAAGGCGACAGACTTCCGGCAGAGTCGCGCCGCGCCACCGTGCCGCTGCCGGAAATGCCGCCAGTCGTGTTCCGCTGCAGCCTGCGCACTGCTGCACGGAGGATTCGTCGCCGGCAGTACCGGTACCGCCACAATCCGGACATGCGCCCAGCGGGGAATTGAAGCTGAAATGCTGGGGTGTGATGTCACTGAATTCTGTGCCGCAGCCGGCGCATTCGAGCCGAAACGGGTAGATTATTTGGTGCCACGGGCGGTCATCGACAGTGACGCAGACCGAAGGTGCTGCAGGCTGCACATCGCTGAGCACCAGCAGTATATCGGCAAGCTGCAGTGCGGTCGCAGCGCTGTCCTCGAGTCTGGAGGACTGAGTCGGATCGGCTTTTAGACGATCCACAATAAATATCGTATCCGGTGGCAGTGGACTGCCGTGGGGCCACTGGTCAAGCGGTGTCTGCCGGGAATTCAGCAGACAGCGCGTGATGCCACGCTGCAGCCAGAACTCAGGAGTCGCCGGCGGACCGCCCCTCGCTTTTGCCAGCGGAAATCCCAGCAGCAGCCTGGCTCCCGGGACAGTCTGCAACAGAGCCGCAACGGCTGTCGCGGGCGAGTGGCGGCAGACGGCGATACCGCATCCAGGGCAGTGCGGCGTGCCGGCGTGGGCGAACAGGATCTGAAGTGCATCCAGAACTTCGGTGCGACTGCCCACCGTGCTCCGCGGTCCATCACCCCGGGCTGACTGGTGAATGGCCACGGCCGGCGGCAGGCCCGAGATGCGGTCGGCCGCCGGACGTTCAATCCGTTCCAGAAACTGACGCGCTGCCGGAGAAAATGTTTCCACGTACCTTCGCTGACCTTCAGCGTACAGCGTATCGAATGCCAGACTGCTTTTGCCGGAACCGCTGAGACCGCAGATTACCGTCAGCGATTCATGACGAATCCGCAGCGATACCTGTCTGAGATTGTTGACCCTGACTCCCTCCAGTTCGATACAGGCTTCAGGGGCCGTCAGTGAGGAACTCATCTTCAGTACTCCGGTATGCGCCTTGAATCTCAGAATCCCGGCAGACAAAGGTGATCGTGCCGGACGGGAGCGACGAGCTGTTCAGCCGCGGCGACGCAGCACAAAGACTGCATCACCCAGTTGATCGTCCAGTGGCAGTGGATTGTCGGCGTCGTAGCAGAAATCGTGAACACTCAGCAGTTCAAATTCGGGAACAGCCCGCAGCAGGCTGCGAAACTGATCGGCTCGATAAATCCGCAGCTGATGATCGCTGCGCAGCCGGATCACTCCGGAGGGCAGGGTTGCTTTCAGGCTGAACCGCACTGTCTCGAGGCGAGTCCTGCGACAGAATTGCAGTACCCGCACAGTGACCGTGACGGATTTTTTTCCCCGTCGCAGTGTCCAGCGCTCACAGTCTTCTTCGGCTGCATCCGGTGGCAGCAGATGAAAACCGAGGAGATACAGGCCGCCGGGTCTGAGTGCCCTGGCGACAGCCTGCAGGTGGCATCGTGCGGACCGCTCGTCCGTCAGGTGGCGAAATGTATTCACGAGACAGTGTGCGAGATCAAACGTCTCGCTGGTCTGGAAATCCAGCATGTCGGCGGTGAACACATTTGCTGCCAGCCGCCGTCTTTTCAGTCGCCGCAGTGTCTCACGCACACAGGTCGGGTTCAGGTCGAACGCGGTAACCGGCAGCCCGCGCATCGCAAGGTTCACGGTCTGACGGCCACCGCCGCAGCCAATTTCCAGCACCGCAGGACGGTTCGTATTCAGCCATCGGGATGCCATCTGCTGGATGAAATCGGCCTCGAAATCCGTCTCATCGGAAAACGCAAAGTCCCACAGGTCCGGGCGGTCATAACACTCCATGATGGTCTCCGAGCGACAGCGGTGCGGCAGGTGGCAGCCCTGCAGCGGCGAGAAGTTGACGGTTAGGCCTGTGAATCGCAAGTGGACGGATGACTTTTCCACACGAAAATCCTACTCTTAACAGCCTACTGCCAGTCGCGTCGTGGTCGATCGTCCGGCATCGAGATGGAACAGTGCAAGAAACGGAGCTCAGCTGTGAGCGTGCAATTCAGTGGAAGCGTCCTTCTGCGATCCCTGCGCGGGCTGCTTCTGGCGGGTGTGCTGGCGAGTGGACTGTACTTTGCCACGGGCTCCGTGTGTGGCGAGGACTGGCCGTGGTTTTTGGGGCCCCGACATACCGGCGAATCCGGGGAAACGGGGATTGTGCTGGACTGGACTGCGGGGCCGCCGCCGGTACTCTGGAAGCAGGCAATCGGCACGGGCTACAGTGCTCCGTCACTGCTGGGAGATCGGCTGGTGATTCATCACCGCCAGGGAAAGCAGGAAATCATTTCGTGCCGTCGCCGCAGCTCGGGCGAAGAACTCTGGCAATACACTTATGAGTCGGCGTTCGAAGATCCCTACGGCTACAACAACGGGCCTCGCTGTTCGCCGGTGCTGACGGACCGGTACTGTTTTACGCTGGGAGCGGAAGGCATGCTCTGCTGCGTGTCGCTGCAGGACGGCAGTCTGGTCTGGAAAAACGACCTGAAGGCGACTTTTCAGCTGCCTGAGTGGTTCTTTGGGATGGGGTGTTCGCCGCTGCTGGACGGTGAGCGTCTGATTGTACTGGTGGGAGGTCAGCCAAATTCCGGTGTGGTGGCATTCGATACTGCGACCGGCAAGGTGCTGTGGGAAGCGGTTGGTAAGCAGACCTGGGATGGTACTGAAACCCCCGAGGGCAACAAGTACGCGTGGACGGGGGAGGAGATGGTTGTCAGCTATTCGTCTCCGATGATTGCCGAGATTCATGGGCGACGACACCTGTTGTGTCTTGTTCGCCAGGGACTGGTCTCCCTGGATCCGGAAACCGGAGCCACGAATTTTCACTGGTGGTTTCGTTCAAGAGTGCATGAGTCGGTGAATGCCGCTCGCCCGATCGTTGTTGCAGATCAGATTTTTCTGTCGGCCGCCTATCAGGTGGGGTCAGCACTGCTGAAAGTCAGTCCTGACGGGCGTGCAGTCAGCCCGGTGTGGTCAGACCGCAGCAATCTGCTGGCGCACTGGTCGACTCCGATTCACGTGGATGGGTGCGTGTATGGTTTTTCGGGGCGGCACGAGAATGAAGGAGAGCTTCGGTGTGTGCGGCTGCAGGATGGTGGGCTGCAGTGGAGCACATCCGGGTTTGACGGAGATCTGACGAATCTGCGGGTGAACAGGGCAAATGGGAAGGTTGTGGACTCCGAGACGGGCAAGGAAATCCCCTACCCGTTTTTTGGCCGCGGCTCGCTGACTCGAGTGGGCGACCGGTTCATCGTGCTGGGTGAGCGAGGCACGCTGGCCGTGGTGGACGTGAACCGCGATCGTTTTGTGGAGCGTGGTCGTTTTTCTCTGGACGAGATTGGCAATCCGGCCTGGGTGGCGCCGGTGGTGTCCGATGGGAAACTGTATCTGCGGAGTGAAAACTGGCTGGTGTGTCTGGATCTGCAGAATGCGGTGAAGGCGAAGAATGCTGTGGATGGCAAAGTGTCCGGGGACTGATTGCTTTTGAGAATCAGTTTCGGCTGACGTTTATTCGTCCAGTTCTCGCCGGGGCGGTGATTGCGAAGTAGTTGACGACGGCCGCATCGATGGCTTCGCGGGTGGCACGGATGGGCGTATCGTGGAACTGGCAGTAGTTCTGCACCTGCAGCAGCAGGTCCCGGGCATGGCAGCACCGCATGGGGCGTTCGGCTTCGCGGTAGTGTCGTGCCAGCAGATAGTCCATGGTGCTGTCGTCGATGGGCACATTCATGCCGCGTGAGACGGATTCGAACAGTTGTCGAAATTCAGCTTCGGAGGGGTCTGAGATTTCAATTTTGTACGGGATGCGTCTCAGGAATGCCCCGTCAACCAGTTCGTGCGGCTCAATGTTTGTGGAGAACACCATCAGCAGGTCGAAGGGGAATCGGACCTTTTTGCCGGAGGGTGTATTGAGAAAATCGTAGCGACGTTCCAGTGGAATGATCCAGCGGTTGAGAAGTTCATCGATTGGCATTCGCTGTCGGCCGAAGTCATCGATGACCAGTGTGCCGCAGTTGCTTTTGACCTGCAGCGGGGCTTCGCAGACTCGCGATGTCGGATTGAGCTGCAGTTCGAGTTCGTTCATGGTAAGTTCACCACCGGCAATGATGGTCGGGCGGCGGATGCGGACCCAGCGGCGATCGATGTCCTGGGAGTCGAGGAGTCCGCTGCCGGCAGTGCTGTCATCGATTTCGGTGTGCACGCGCGGGTCAAAGATGCGGATGATGTCACCTTCGACTGCGACGGACCGGGGGATCCAGATGGTGGATCCGAAGGCTTCGGAAATCCGTTCGGCGATGCTGGTTTTGCCATTGCCGGAATTTCCGTAGAGGAACAGTCCGCGTCCGGCTTTGATGGCGGGCCCCAGTCTTTCGAGGATCTGATCGCTGAGCACAAGGCTGCGAAATGCGCGGCGCAGATCGGGCATGCGAATCTGCAGTCTGGACGGGCTTTGCAAGGCCACAGCGGTGGCGTAGTCCTCCAGCGGTACCGGGGCGGCACCAAAATAGCTTGATTCCAGGATGTACTGCCGGGCTCGTTCGCGGCCAGTGGGGGTCAGGATGAACTCTGAGTCTCCGGCGGCGGTTGTGCCGGACAGGTCGATGTGTTTTTCCTGCCGCAGTTGTTTCAGCAGAGGTTCGGTCAGCTTCCATGGCAGCCGCAGCTGAGCGGCGATCCGGCGTCCGGTCACGGCCGAGTTGCTGAACATGAACCGCAGAATGATGCGTTCGAGCAGGGCGTAGGTGACGCCGGCGTCCTTGAGTGTCAGTGGCTGGCGGGGGACGAACGTGTCGGAATCGGGGGATTCCTGTCGCGTGGGTGCGGCATCGCCCAGAATCATGTTGACCCGCTCGAACAGGTCTTCAAATGATTCGGTGGAAGTGCCGGTGTGTGAACTGTAGGAAGCAGACACGCTCTCAGTCTCCATCCGGCTCTGTCCGTAATGGCAGCGCCGGCGACAGCAAATAGTATCAACCGAAAACCACTAGGTCAGAAAACGTCGCTGGTCAAACGCTGTTGCAACGGGGCGACAAATCGGGAGAATGCGGAACAGGTTGGTGCCGGTTGCAGCAGATGGTGGGGTCCTGACGACTCTGGCGACGCGGCCTGATGTCGGTCGTTCAGTTGTGGAGGTGCGACGGTGAAGTTTGCGATATGCCAGGAACTGTATGAGGGTGTTGCGTGGGCTGAGCAGTGTCGGCTGATTGCCGAGGCTGGCTATGGCGGGATTGAGGTGGCACCGTTTTCGATCGCTGCCGACCTGCGATCTGTTTCGCGGGGAGTGTTTTCCCGCATGCGTGAGCAGGCAGCGGAGCATGGTCTGGAGATTATCGGTCTGCACTGGCTGCTGGCGAAAACCAGCGGATTCTATCTGACCAGCCCGGATGCTGCGGTGCGCCGTGCGACTGCCGAATATCTGTCCTTTCTGGCGGATGTGTGCGGGCAGCTGGGGGGCGATGTAATGGTGTTCGGGTCACCGCAGCAGCGCAATCTGCTGCCCGGCGTCAGTCGTGAACAGGCCGTGGAATATGCTGCAGAAGTCTTCTCTGCCGCAGCTCCGGCCTTTGCTGCGGCTGGCGTGACATTGTGTCTGGAGCCTTTGACACCGAAGGAGACGGACTTCATCAACACCTGTGCTGATGCGGTGCAGGTGATTGAGCGTGTGGGGCATCCTGCCGTCATGCTGCATCAGGATGTGAAGGCGATGCTGGGTGGAGAGACGGAATCGATACCGGTTCTGATTGATCGCTGGCGGGGTCTGTGTCGACACTTTCATGTCAACGACACGAATCTGCTGGGGCCAGGGATGGGTGCTGTGGACTACCATCCAATTCTTGCTGCGCTGCAGTCCAGCGGATACTCAGGTTGGGTCTCTGTGGAAGTCTTCGACTATTCACCAGGCGCGCAATTCATTGCTGAGAGCAGCATTCGTTACATGCAGCAGGTGCTCAGTGAGTTGTGAAATTCCGGCTGATGCTGCAGGACAGTGGGATGCACTGAGCAGCAATTGCAGAAGCAGCACAGGTGTGTGATGCTGTGATGCAGACTGATGTGTGAGATGTGGCACGGCGCGACAACAGAGTGCAGCAGTGATGGTCACACTGACGATGAACGTGCGACGAATGGTGAACGTGGAGCAAGCTGATGTGACCTTGTCATTGATGTCAAAAAAAATCCTGAGATCAGTGTCAGAAAAATGTCGAACAGTCTTGCGTTATCCATATATTCACCTAACATTCTGACCACCAACAGCAGATTCTGTTGCACAAGTGCTGGATGCACGTGGCGAAGGACATCGCCTCTCAAAGCGGACTTCAAAGCGATCATCTTGCAAGAACGGAATCTGCGTCGCTGTTGTCACTGGGACATCAGCGAGTGATGTTTTGGTCCGTGGTTGTCCTGAGTGTTCAAAGCCCGGTAAGCCTTGGCAGGACTGCCACATCAAGTTCAACGTTTTCTGGAGGAACGTACTGTGGCAAAGAAAGCTGCAAAGAAGGCCGCGAAGAAGGCTGCTACTGCTGCACCTGCAAAGAAGGCTGCAAAGAAGAAGTGATCTGATCACTCCTTCGGATATCTTCCGGCGGCTGACAGTTCTCTGTCAGCCGTTTTTTTATGCGCTCAGTTGGATTCTTTCGGAAACTGGTGAAAACAGGGGGATTGGCCATGAAGTTGTCGAGCCACAAACGCACTGCTCCATCACCGTCAGGGCATTTATTGCTGTTGTGCTGCGGGCTGATCAGCGGCATTGTGTCCGCAGACGCGGATGCCGGTGAAGTCAATGTTGGTGACAGTGCACCTGCCTTCACTGCGCTCGATCAGGACGGCAGGCAGTGGAAATCAGAAGACCACGTGGGCAGCAAAATCGTGGTCGTATACTTTTACCCGGCGGACATGACCGGAGGCTGCACAAAGCAGGCCTGTGCGTTTCGCGACGACCTGTCGCAACTGAAGCAGAAGGGTGTTGAGGTGGTGGGGGTCAGCGGAGATTCGGTTCGCAACCACCAGCTCTTCCGCAAAGCTCACAGTCTGAATTTCACGCTGCTGGCCGATACCGAGGGGCGAGTGGCTGAAGCGTTTGGCGTTCCTGTGACGAAAGAAGAGAAGTCCGTGAAAGCTGTGATCGACGGTAAGGATGAAATACTGCTCCGCAGCATCACTGCCAAACGCTGGACCTTTGTGATCGATCGGGACGGGCGGATAGCCGCGAAAAACACCATGGTGGTGGCGGCTGAGGACAGCAGAGCAATCGCCGATGTCGTGGCGAAGCTGGCAAAGCAGCAGTAGTACCTTCGGGCAGCGAGATGAGATATCACAATGTGTGCATCGAGGCGGCAGCTCATCTGCTGCCGCCTCACGTGATCACTTCCGAAGAGATTGAGGCTCGGCTGTCACCGGTCTACGAACGACTGGGACTGCCGGCTGGTCGACTGGAACTGATGACCGGGATCCGTGAGCGTCGCTGGTGGGATCCTGGGATGCTGCCCGGAACGGTCAGTGTCCAGACTGCACGACTGGCTCTGCAGCAGTCCGGTTTGCCGGTTGATGTCATTGGCGCGCTGGTCCACGGCTCTGTTTGCCGCGACCGTATGGAGCCTGCTACGGCGGCGGGAGTACACCACGGAGCTGGTCTGCCTGCGGATTGTCTGGTGCTGGACGTCAGCAACGCCTGCCTCGGACTGCTCAACGGACTGCTCCTGATTGCCGACCAGATTGAACTGGGGCGGATTCGTGCGGGTATTGTGGTTGGTACAGAGACCGGTCGAGACCTGGTCGAAGGCACGATTGACAGCCTGCTGCAGGATTCGGCACTCACACGGCAGTCCATCAAGTCCGCTTTTGCGTCACTGACCATCGGTTCCGGCTCCGCGGCGATTGTGCTGTGTGATCGGCGACTCAGTCGCACCGGCCATCGCCTGCTGGGTGGAGCCTGGCTGTCCGATTCGTCGGCTCACAATCTGTGCGCCGGGGGAGTTGAGGCTGGGGGAGGGGACGGGCGTCCCCGCATGGAGACAGATTCCGAAGCCCTGCTGCACGCGGGGATCGCACTGGCCCAAAGAACGTGGCAGAAAACCCAGCAGGTGCTCGGGTGGCAGGCGGCCGATGTCAGCCGCGTCTTCACTCACCAGGTTGGTCGCCAGCACCGCACGGCTCTCATGCAGCGGCTGCAGCTGGATCCATCGCTCGATTTTCCAACAGTCGAATTCCTTGGAAACACCGGCGCTGCGGCTCTGCCGATGGCTCTGTCGCTGGGGATGCAGGCGGAACCGCCGCGTTCGGGTGAGCGATTCGCGCTGCTGGGGATCGGCAGCGGACTGAACTCCATTATGCTGGGAACTGCCCACAACTGATTCCGAAATGGTCGACTCTGAGAGACAGGCAGTCCGGGCGAAACGGGCAGACTTTGGCGCTTGTCCGCGACTTTTCCACTGCGTACACTAGACCTGACTTCGGACGTGGATTGCCGAAGCTTCGGAATCCCCGGATCTTTGCGGGCTGCAGGCCCTCATTCGGCCTTTCACTGTGGAATCTGGCTGATTCAGCCGTATTCCAACAGTCCGTTTTTTCGACAGACTCCCGAAGTACGTCTGTCGATGGTTCCCAGTGATATCAGGACCAGTCCCTTGAGAGCGTTGATCAGCGACATCCACGGCAATCTCGAAGCACTCCAGGCAGTGCTGGCCGATATTCGCAGCAAAGGGATCACCGAAATCTACTGTCTGGGTGACGTTGTTGGCTATGGTCCCAATCCGGCCGAGTGCATTGATCTGGTGATGGATCTGGATCTCTGTCTGCTGGGCAATCACGATCAGGCCGCATTGTTTGACCCGGAAGGATTCAACGCTGCCGCCGAGCGTTCCATCTTCTGGACTCGCAACGTCCTCGAACGCGGTGTCGGGCCGAAAGCTGAAAAACGCTGGGACTTCCTCGGGGAACTGAATCGTCGATATCGCGACGAAGCTTCGCAGACAATGTACGTGCACGGTTCAGCACGCAATCCGCTGAATGAGTACGTATTCCCTGACGATATCTACAACAAGGTGAAGATGGAGAAAATCTTCGCGCTGATTGAGAAGATCTGCTTCCAGGGGCACACGCACATACCGGGGGTTTTCACCGACACTCTGGATTTTCTTGTGCCCGAAGAGATCGGGTTTAAATATCGCATCGGCGGCGGCAAGATTATGGTCAACGTTGGGTCGGTTGGTCAGCCTCGCAACAATGACCCACGATCCTCCTACGTGACCGTGCACGATGACATGATCGAGTTCCATCGTGTGCCCTATGACGTCGAGACAACAATCTCGAAGATCTACGACATCCCGGAACTGGACAATTTTCTGGGTGATCGCCTGCGGGACGGACGCTGAAGTCGGCAAGGAAGATCACGGCAGGCTGTCGGCCAGTCGCCGCAGCCTGTGCTGTTCGCCAACGAGCACTGTGTCACCCTCTGCCAGCCCTTCACGGATTTCAGCCTGCGATTCGGTGCACTTCCCCGTAATCACCTGTCGTCTCTGCAGGCCGGTCGGGCTCGCCAGCAGGACTTCAGTCTGCGGACCGTTGCGAAAAACCGCCTGCACCGGGATCTGCAGCACCCCCGGACGATCCTCCACCAGAATCTCACACGTGGCTGTTGTGCCGAATGCGATGCTTGCAAGGGACTCTTCCGAGCCCAGCAATTCCAGCTGAACGGCATTGAACAGGTCGTTGGGTGCAAACCACGAGATTGGTGATGGGATGGGGGCGATCCATTTGAGTTCTGCTGACAGTTCCAGTGTCGGCAGCGTGGGAATTCGAACCACGGCGGGAAGCCCGACGGACAAGTCGAACACCTGTGTTTCACTGACCCGGCCAGCCACAATCATGCGATTACGATCGACGATTCGAAACATCTCCTGACTGTAATGGGCTGTGCCGCCGATTTCTATGTACTTGCCTTCGTCGCGATTGTGGCAGTAGATCAGTTCTCCGGCGCGGGTCGCTCGGATGGTGCAGGCACTGAGTGCCCGCTCAAGGTAGTCGACATGCAGCTGCAGTCCGGCCACAGACTGCTGCATCTCCAGAGCTTTTACCCGCTGCACAGCTGCGGCCAGTTCGTTCTGCAGTCCTGTGCGACGCAGTTCATCGGCAGCCAGCTGGGCATTGAACTGCAGCTCGGCCGATTTTTTGCGGTGATGGAAGGTCTCTGTCAGATTCAGCTTGCCTGCCGCCCGCAGCACGGCACGGTCTGCATTCTGTTTTTCCACCTCCCGAATATCCAGCTCGGCGATGCTGTTGATGCCGAGTGCTGACAGTTCACGAGTCCGTTCCCAGGATTCCTGAGCCATCGTCGCTGCTTCCTGACGCATGATCACATCACCCTCAAGCTGCAACAGCTCCTGAAATGCCTCCGCTTCCCGAAAGGCTGTTGACAGATCCTGCGTCGACTGTGCCTGCAACTGGTTGGTGCTGAGCCGGCGATCATTCTTCAGTTGCTGCAGAGTTTCTCCGGCCACCGCCGTTTGCCAGCCCGCTCTGGCCCGAATCAGCAGCAGCTTCTGGTCCCGCAACTTTGTGCGGATTTCAGCGGAATCCAGTTCGCAGAGTATATCACCGGGCTGCACCTGGGTTCCTTCGGGCAGCAATTCCACGATCTTGCGCGGCCAGTAGCGGCAGTCGTTGTATACGACGCCAGGCTGATGAGTGGCGATCTCCCCACGGACAGGAACTGTTCGCACGAGTCGGCCCCGTCGCACGACCTCGCTGCGAAATCCGCTGGCTTCGGCTGCCTGTTTGACCCAGACCCTCTGCCGTTTCGTGTCCGCTGGTCGGCGTTGCAGCCACAGACCACAAATCAGCATACACACGACCGCAAAGATTGCAAAAGACCGAACTCTGACAGGAGGCGGCACCACCGGTGGCTGAGCAGCAACACCGGCGAAGCTCTCAGGCTGGGCTGCAGTTGGCATCAGGCTGTGCTGTTTGAGAAGGCTGTTGTGATGAGGCAGGTTGATGAATGGCGAGGCTGGCACCTGGGCGTGGGAGCACCTCTCGAATGGTACTGCAGCAGCGGCCCGACAACCGGCGAAAATTTTTGAAAGTGTCAGATTGTCAAAGATAGTTGAAGTCTCCCAGGAATTGACGGCGGTTCTCTTGCAGTTTTGCACACGTTGTGCAAAAACACCCAGGCGACTGGTCGGCCGCACATTGGTGACTTCTCAGGAATGGCGGTATGTGCTGCGCAGTTCGACCAGGTCTGCTGCCCGCGACATCGTGGTCTTCCGAGATGATTCTCGGAAGACTGCCGTGCTTCCTGCCCGGGCTGAGTCGAGGCTGTGATGCAGGGCGTCTGCGAACTGCCTGTCCTCCGCTGTGGTCGCCGGATTGCGTATCCCGGATCCATGTGGTTTTGGATGCAGGAGTTTAATGATGTCAGGAAACGGTTTTTGCTGGGGTCGAATGGGGTTGATGTTGTCGCTGATGTGCACCTCCGGACTTCTCAGGGGTGGGGAACCGGGATCCGGCTGGACAAGTTTTCGCAATGGTGGTTCGTCCGCGGCCCATGGCAGTTTTCCAGTCGCATGGTCTCCGGAAAAAAACGTGGCCTGGCAGATCGAGTTGCCTGGTTACGGTCAGTCCAGCCCGGTAGTCCTCAGTGGTCGGGTATTTGTTTGCAGTGTCATCGGTCCCCAAAAGGAAGAGTGTTGTGTCAGCTGCCTCGAATTGGGCAGCGGAAAAGTTCTGTGGACTTATCGGCAGGCGGCGGCTGTGACCGGCCCGTCAAACTACTCGGCTGCCCGATCTGCGCCTACACCCGTGGTGGATGCAAGGGCCGCGTACTGTTTCTTTGAGGGTGGCGACATCGTGGCATTGTCGCATACTGGTGAATTGCTGTGGAAACGCAATCTCGCAGCAGATTACGGGCCATTTCTGAATAACCATGGCCTCGGCAGCTCGCCGACGCAGACAGACGACCTTGTGATTCTGAATCTGGAGCACCGTGGCCCATCATGTCTGCTGGCACTTCAAAAGCAGACCGGTGCAACTGCCTGGAGGGCGGAACGTCCTTCTGGAAGTTCGTGGACATCTCCGATTGTGGCAGAGATTAATGGCGAACAGCAGGTGATCGTCAGCTCTGCAGGTTCGGTGACCGCGTGGAGCCCGCTGGACGGAACGCGGTTGTGGACCGTCGGTGGCCTCGCCGGCAATTCAGTTCCGTCACCTGCAGCTGTTGACAGTCGACTGTTTGTTGGGGCTCGAGTGCCGGAATTCGGCTCGACTCAGGATGCTGCTCAGTCAAATCTGTGCCTGTCTCTCGGTGGGAACCCCGGTCAGGCTCCTGCTGTGCTCTGGCGTGCTTCGAAGTCTTTCTGTGATTATGCCAGCCCGGTTGTCAATGGCTCGCACGTGTACTATCTGAACAACGTCGGTGTGTTGTCGTGTCTGCAGACGGATACTGGTCGGCTGCAGTATATGGAACGACTGGGAACAACATGCTGGGCGACTCCGGTCGTTGCCGGACCCTATACGTGGTTTTTTGGAAAGGATGGCAGTACTCACGTCGTTAAGGGTGGAGCGAGTTTTGAAAGGGTCAGTGTGAATTTGCTGTGGGATCCCGTGAATCCGCCTAAGCCGGAATCGTATCGTGAGGGCGAGGGAAGTGCCTATGGCCCGCCGGCAGCCACGGAGAATGGGCGGACCGGGGGAGTGGCGGATGCTCCGTCGGATCCTGCGAAAGCTCCCGCGGAAGGTCGTCGCGGTGGTCCTGCAACTGGGATGCTGGCCGTGCTGATGAAGGCCGATGCAAACGCGGATGGGCTGATCAGCGAACAGGAGCTGCCGGCCGAGTTTCGGGAAATGCTTCCGCGCGTGGATTTGAATGGCGACAAATCTATTGACGGTGCTGAGATGAAATCCATGGAAGAGAGCTTTCGTAAGCGCCGCGAGGGGTCTCGGGAATCCGCTCGCGACCCTATCGTTTATGGCGTGGCTGCCGCCGATGGCAACTTTGTAATTCGGACGGGTACTCGGATCTACTGTGTACGCACCGACAATTGATTGGCAGGGAGGTCGTCCATCATTGTTAATTTCCTGCTCCGGGCGGCGGTTTTCGCAGTGCCGTTGGAGCGGAGAACTTTGATGGAGGCCTGCGTATGTCAAATTCCCTGTCGCTGAACGAATCTGCTGCCGCTGCCGCCATCTGCAATCGCCGTGTTGTAATCGCCGGCGGCAGCGGGTTCCTCGGCCTGTCAATTGCCACCCACCTGAACAGTCTCGGGGCAGAAGTGGTCATCCTGGCTCGCAGCAGCCCGCCTGTCGGGCCGTGGCGACACGTTTGCTGGGACGGGCGTACGGCGGGTGCATGGGCGAGTTGTCTTGAGGGGACCGCGTGTTTGATCAATCTGGCTGGACGCAGCGTCGACTGCATCAAAACACCCGATCATCAGGATGAGATCCTGCGGTCACGCGTTGAGTCAACCCGAGTCCTTGGAGCTGCCCTGCGATCCGTGGCGGCTCCACCACCGGTCTGGGTACAGATGAGCACCGCGCACATCTACGGAGATCCTCCGACTGCGTGGTGTGACGAAGATTCGGCAACAGGGTATGGGCTGGCACCATTTGTCGGCAAGGCCTGGGAGGAGGCATATCGTGACAGCGTGCTGCCTGCACAGAGGCAGGTCATTTTGCGGACGAGCTTCGTGCTGGGCCGTGACCGCGGTGCTGGTGCCAGTGCCATGAATAAGCTGCTGCCGCTGGCACGCTGCGGCCTCGGGGGGCGAGTCGGATCCGGACGGCAGGGCCTGAGCTGGATCCACGAAACCGACCTGTGTCGATTGATGACGCTGGCGGCAGGTGAGCCCACCATGCAGGGCATCTACGTGGCATCTGCCCCGCACCCCGTGACGCAGTCCGAATTCATGCGGGAACTGCGGCGAGTTGTGGGAATGCCTGTGGGACTGCCAGCCACTGAATGGATGGTCCGACTGGGAGCCCGCTGGCTGCTGCGGACGGATCCCGAACTGGCACTGTACGGGCGTTTTGTGCGATCAAAACGCCTGACTGAAGCCGGGTTCGAATTCCAGTTCCCGCAGCTGAAGCAGGCCCTGAATCATCTCTATGGGTGATGTTGGATGCAGTGAGGACTTTTCGCAGGCAGCAATGATCGATAGCATGTGCCGGCCTGCGGCTGCACACAAAACTGGGCCTGCCCTCAGTTGGTGGCTCCGTCCAGGCAAGGATCGCGTTGATCCGCTTCACCTCCCGGCCGGAATCAGACCATGCGAACAAAGTTCCCTGCACCGCGTCCTGAGGATTCCCGTGTGCGTGAAGCTCGGGGTAAATCCAGCGATGTGGTCAGCAATTTGATTTCCGGCCTCGTGGTTTTTTTGATTGCACTGCCACTGTGTTTGGGAATCGCTCTCGCCTCCGGGACACCACTGATTTCCGGTCTTGTATCAGGGATCATTGGCGGCGTTGTGGTTGGGTTGCTCAGTGGTTCATCCACCAGTGTCAGCGGACCAGCGGCAGGTCTGACAGCCATCGTTGCTGCACAGGTCAGAGGGCTGGGCAGTTTCGACGCATTTCTGCTGGCAGTAGTCATCGCCGGGGGATTGCAGATCGCACTCGGAATGCTGAAAGCAGGAAATCTGTCCTCATTTTTTCCGACCAGCGTGATTCAGGGACTGCTGGCGGCAATCGGAATGATTCTGATCCTTAAACAATTACCACATCTGCTTGGCCATGATTCTGATCCGGAAGGCG
>SXXK01000216.1 GCA_005791255.1 Planctomyces sp. | reverse complement strand
TGCAATAATCACCGATGACACCAGTACAACAGATGCAC
Organism: Planctomyces sp.; assembly: GCA_005791255.1. Classification (GTDB taxonomy): domain Bacteria; phylum Planctomycetota; class Planctomycetia; order Planctomycetales; family Planctomycetaceae; genus SXXK01. Next base: position 5,488 of record SXXK01000216.1, on the reverse strand, counting down.
TGGTTCGCATGCGCGGTGCCCTGTCGGCAGTCTGCGGTGCAGGAACCGCGTGGGAAAGTGGGTACGGATACGCTGCAACAGCCCCGTCCGCTCCGGGTGGAGAAAACTGGAAGTCGACCAGTGTCGAACAGCTGGCCGATCGACAGCAGATGAGCAGGCCTTTTGCTGCAGAATTCCTGGCGCCGCACGAGATGCTTCGCAGGGATCTTTCCGGCTCGTGGGTGACTGAAGAGGAAATCGATGATCCTGCCTCCGAGTATGGTGTGTCTTCGTTTGTGATTCGGCACCAGATCGAGAACCACAACCTCGCGACTGTGGCCTGAGCGACCGCTTGTGCGAGGATTTCGGGACTGGTGTTTTCCCAAAAGCTCGGCTTTCTGTATTCTGCGGCTGTCGAACCGAATTGAAACTGTGCAGGGAACTGACGGGATACTGCTGCCATGCTGCCGATGCGACCGCTGGGAAAAACCGGACTGAATCTCACAACACTGTCATTCGGCGCGTCTTCGCTGGGGGCCGAGTTTCGCAGCGTGGATCTGCAGGAGTGTCTGCGGAGTGTGACGACCGCCATTGAGGTCGGAATGAACTTCATCGATACGTCACCGTACTATGGCCGGGGTATGAGCGAAGTGCTGCTGGGGCAGGTGCTTCCCGGGATTCCTCGAGACAGCTACTACCTGGGCACCAAACTGGGGCGATACGCCCCGCGGCACTTTGATTTCAGTGCCAAACGGGTGATTGAAAGCGTTGATATTTCACTCGAGCGAATGCGGACGGATTATCTGGACATCGTGCTGTGCCATGATCTGGAATATGTGGAGATGTCGCAGATTGTTGAAGAGACATTGCCGGCCCTGCGGCGGCTGGTGCAGAAAGGCAAGGTGCGTTACATCGGAGTCAGCGGATACCCGATGAAGATGTTCAAGTATGTGCTGCAGAAGTCAGACGATGTGGATGTGATCCTGACCTACAACCACTACACACTGCAGAACGACATGGCGCTCGAACTGGTTCCGCTCTGTCAGCAGAAGGGAGTGGGGCTGATGAATGCTGCGCCGTTCTCCGCGCGGCTGCTTTCGAACGATCCGCTGCCGGTCTGGCACAAGGCGACTCCGGAAGTCCGCCGAATTGCTGCTGCTGCCGCTCAGCTGTGTCGCGACCGTGGGTCTGACATCGCCAAACTGGCGCTGCAATTTTCCATCGCCAATCCGGATTTCACCACCTGCATTACCGGTTCCGCCAACCCGGCCCGGATTCGGCAGTGGGCAGCCTGGGCAGCTGAACCCCTCGATCAGCAGCTGCTGGCCGACGTACTGCAGGTGCTGCAGCCAATTCACAACTGGCACTACACCGAAGGACGACCCGAAAACAACGACTGAGCAGCGGTCAGTCCTCAGGCGAGCCACGGACGGGAGTCCGCGGGTGCGGTGCCACGGACGTTTTGAACCACGAATGGACACGAATAGGCACGAATGAATGCAGCTCGGGCTTTCCAGCCCGAGATCTGTCCGGCTGCGTCCCTGTAACCACCCGGAGGCCACAGGGGTCGCTTGCAGTTGTGGTGTCTCACGCGAAGCCGCGAAGGGAAACACACAAGTTCGGTGTTCATTTGGCGAGCCACGGATTTTTTTTGCCACGGATGAACACGGATTTTCACGGATAATCGCAGGGTGATGTTGTGGGGAAATTTGAACCACGAATGGACACGAATCGATGCAGCTCGGGCTTTCCAGCTCGAGATCTGTCCTGCTGCGTACCGGGGAACGATGCTGAGGCAATGAGGCGGCGCCTGCAGTTGTGGTGGCTCACGCGAAGCCGCGAAGTCGCCAGGGAAAACACACAGGTTCGGAGTTCAGCAGGCGAGCCGCGGATGTTTTTTTTCGCCACGGATTGGCACGGATTTTCACGGATCATCGCAGGGTGGATGTTGGGGGGCGTTTTGAACCACGAATGGACACAAATTGGCACGAATGAATGTAGCTCGGGCTGTCCAGCCCGAGATCTGTCCGGCTGCATTGCGGGGAACAATCCTTAGGCCATGGGGAGGCGTCAGCAGTTGTGGTGGCTCACGCGAAGCCGCGAAACCGCGAAGGGAAACACATAAGTTCGGTATTCTTTGCTATTTGTTCGGTGTTTGGTGTTCGGTGTTCGGTCTGGCGAGCCGCGGACGGGAGTCCGCGGGTGCTGCGACCAATCCGCTGAACCTGTCGTGCAGGCTCAGGGTTCGCTGTCCCACAGCAGGCCGCGCTGCCGGCGTTTGACCAGCTGCAGACCGCACAGAATCCGTCCGGCGGCTGCCTGACCGCTCAGCCACGCGGATTCCGCGGCACACGAGCTGCGTCCATCAGCCATCGTCCAGTCTCCGCACAGCTGCAATCCCAGTGATCCCAGTCGCAGCAGATCGCCCGAGATTACGTGCGGATCACCGATACCGGGTAATGCATAACGCCAGTGATGCGCCTTCCACGTCCAGTCACTCAGCCCGCGAAACGCCCGGATTTGTTGCAGGGAATTGATCAGCCTGTGACCGGCGTCCTCTGCCGTGGTCTCACGCTGCTCTTTCGACCATGCAAAACTGGCCGCCACCGCCAGTTGCTCACCCCCCGGGCCTGCATAGCCGGGCCGTGTCTGACAGCGGCTGATTCGTTGAATCAGACCGTCGGGGAATTCCGCCTGGACCCAGTCTGCCGAGCTGAGATGCGGACTGGCCGCCAGGAGTGTCCAGCAGGACTGATATTCCGGGACCACTGCCGCAGTCGTCAGTCCGGCCGTGCTGAGCAGGGCATCTGCCTGTGGCCCCGGCAGTGCCAGCACCACCTGATCAAAGGGGCCCGACCATTGCTGCTGTTCATCCTGCAATCGCCACTGTGAGCCCTGCTGCTGCAGCTGCACAATGCGAGTCTCCGTTCGAACGGGCAACTCCTGCACCAGTCGCTGGCACAGCGATGACATCCCCGGGATCGCCACCATGCGGCGACGTGCAGGGAGTTCTGTTTCCCGCCCGTCTGCATCCAGCAGCACGAACCGGCCGCGCCAGTTGCGGACCAGTCCCTGCTGCTCCCAACTGCGTACATACCGCCGAAAGCGTTCATCACGCGCTGTGAATGCGGGCGCACCGTGGTCGATGGTGAACTGTTCCGTGCGACGCGCTGACATGCGTCCTCCCGCGCCGCGGCTCTTTTCAAACAGCTGCACCGGCAGTCCGTGATCCGCCAGAGTCCGCGCTGCACAGCACCCTGACAGTCCGGCGCCGATCACAGCAATCGATGGCACAGGCTGGCACCGAGTGGTGGCGGTGATCCGGCGATAAGCACTGACATCCAGCCGTCGAGCGTGTTCGCGGACCGGGCGGGGACGTACCGTGCCAAGCACCGGCTGCTCCGGTTCAAACGGCCGGTCAAACTGCCCCAGACACCACAGAATGCCACCGTAGGATGCCGGATCCCGACCGTCCAGTGCGTAGCGATGATTGAGATCAATCAGCAGTTGCAGTGCCAGTTGCGGAGTTTCCGTCCACGCCAGGAAGGCTTTGCCCCAGGTCATGCGCACATTGTTGTGCAGTTCGCCCTGCACCAGCAGTGATTGCTGGGCGGCGTTCCAGAGTGGTTCGCTGGTGGTTCCGCGAGCGAGTTGTTCCCACGAGTACAGCTGCGGCCGGCGATCTGCGGCATGCTGCTCAAGCGTCCGTCGGGCCCACCCGGGCAGTGCCGACCACTGTTCGTGATCCGGCCGATAGAAGCAGAAGCCATACGCCAGCTCACGCCAGATCAGCAGTTCTTCCACGTACTTCTCGGCACCCGCACCTCCTGCAGCAGCGGCTTCACGCGCGATCCGCAGCGGCGACACCATGCCGTAATGCAGATACGCGGACATGCGACTGGATCCGTCAAGCAGCGGGTCATTGCGACGATCGGCATAGCGTTTCAGTCCCTGCTGTCGAAAAGCCTGCCAGCGTTCCATGCCGGCTGTGGTGCCGCCGACCGTGTCCACCACCGGCCCCACGCTGTGATCGATGCGGCAGTCCGCAATCAGTGCGGGCAGCGACGCCTGCTGCAGCTCGATCGGCGCAAACGGGAGGTCCGGTGCGTTGATGGAAGCCGGGTGTGGAATCTGAGTGCAGGCGGGCCAGGGGCGGTGCAGTCGTTCGTCGTACAGCCGCCGCGTCGCATCACGAAACTGAAACGCGCGTTCGTATGCCTTGCCCTGCAGCAGCATTGGAGCCACGCAGGCGGTGTCCACTGCGACGATCGGAGTGGTGGTGCGTGCCGTCAGTCCCTGCAGAAACAGGCGGGCGGGAGCCGTCGGCATATCTTCGGTCAGCACCACACAGGCTCGATCGGCCAGTTTTTTCAGGCTGTCGTGGCGACTTCCGCGTTGTTCGAGGTGGAACACATACGACAGTCCGCGTTCAGCCATCTGTCGCTGCACATCGCGGGCGCCCTGCAAAATGAACAGGTGATGGCGGTCGGAGGCGAAAGGGTAGGTTTCCGAAAGTGCGTGATACACGAGCAGAGGTTTTTGGAGGCTGGTCGCGAGGTGGCAGGCGGCATCGAGCGCCGGATTTTCCTCGGTGCGGACTGCGGTGCACATCCAATAGAGCACAAATTCACCGCTGGTTTGGGGCGTGCCGGAGTTGACGCAGCGGCAGCGTTCGGCGAGGTGTGCGGGCAGCGGGCTGAGCCATGCGGGTGGGGTCACGGTGGACTTCATCGACGGCTCCGGTGTCTGGCAGGCTGGGTCTGTGCTGGGATTTGGCTGGCGTCGGGGGTGGGGGCCGAAGCATCGCTGGATTTTTTGCTGCGGCGACAGCGTTCGCTGCAGTATTTGACGTGTTCCCAGTCACGTGCCCAGCGGCGACGCCATTGATAGGGGCGACCGCAGGCGACGCAGATTTTTTCGGGGAGAGGGGATTTGGGGGAGGCCATCGGAATTTCGGGGTTCGGTGCGGTCAGGTGAGCCGCGGACGGAAGTCCACGGGTGTGAATTCTGCAGACTGTCGGCCTCACGCGAAGCCGCGAGGAACAGCGTCAGGTGCTGAAGTGGTGTGTGTGCGAAACTGTACTCCTCTTATTTCAGCTTTCTCGAGTCTGCTCTCTATGGCAGGGATGCCGTCGCCCCCTCTCCCCCGACCCCTCTCCCCCTGCGGGGCGAGCGGAGGATTTTGTGTTTTTGACTGCAAAGAAATCGCGCATAGCTCCCCTCGCCCCTGGACGGGGAGAGGGGTCGGGGGTGAGGGGTAACACGACCTTCCCCATGCCCATCCCATAATCCTCGGTGTGCTTGACACTGTGGGAGTCACGCGAAGTCGCGAGGGAACACACAGAACGGTGAGATGCTGAAGAATCCTGCCGGCCCTTTGCGAATCGATTGTCTCTTGTGAGCCGCAGCACAGCACAGTAACTCTGCTTCGCGGCCTCGCGTGAGACAAACCCCTGCTGAGTGTTGCGTGGTGTTGCGGTCATTTCTCCCTTCAACTTTCTCGAGTCTG
>SXXK01000215.1 GCA_005791255.1 Planctomyces sp. | reverse complement strand
GCGTCGGGAGGGCGAAGCTCCTGCTGAGCCGCACTTCTTTTGAGGACTCAGGGGGCTCGGCAGGAGCCTCGCCCTCCCATGGATGCGTGTATGGGACGAGAATCCGTTGCAGGTTGCGGGGGACTTTCCCCCTCACCCCCGACCCCTCTCGCCCCGCGGGGGCGAGGGGAGGATTGAAATGTCAGGTGTGGCGGGGGATCTCCGGCTGCATGCCCGGGCTGACGGTTTCAAGAGCCGCTGCGAGGACGCTTCGCTACTCGATTACCAGCTCATTGATGTCCGGAATCTCTGCAGCCTCAGAAACGACAGTCACCGGGGGCTGGCTCTTCCCCACCAGCGAGGATAACCAGTTGTGTGTCGGCCAGGCGAAGGGGCGAAATGGAGTGGCAGTGCCGGTGCGGTCCCGATACAGGATCGCCCGACCCTGCCCCAGCATGGCCGCCGCCGGAGTGTCAATCAAACTGGAAGAGTCCGTCTGATTCATTCGGAATGCAATGCGGGAATCAAATTCACGCAGCAGTGACGAAGACAGCCAGCGCACGGCATTCGCATAAGTATCCGCCCAGATCATCAGATGCATTCCCACCGCCGGGCCGCGGCGAATCAGATCACTCAGTCGCCCGGCGGCATTCAGTTCCTTCGGTGCCCCGAACCCTCCCATCCCAAAGTCATCTTCGTCCCTCCGCAAATCCCGGAACTGTCCCAGGTTGCGAATGCACAGGACCAGCGGGTCGCGCTGCTGTGAATCGGCTTCACGCAGCAGCAGCAGATCCCACAACTCACGCAGCACTTCGTCGGTCTGCTGAGGCAGTGCCAGCTGCCAGCGATCCGCAGCCACGTCAGCAAACGCGCTGCGAAAATTCTGCAGCGACACCTGATCACGGCCATCATGCAGCAGTACAACCCGCGACGATCGTCCGGCAACCGGCAACGCTGCAGAAACCACTGTCGCTGCAAACATCGCATCGACAGCCTCGGCTTCCTGACCGGCAAGCAGCACATTCTGACCGGCTGCCGGCTCGAAACAGATCTCCAGCGGCGGTGCAATCGCTACTGGTTCGCCAGCCCAGACCGGCAGTCGGTCGGTCGCTCCGACGCCCGTGCGCAGCCACGTCTGCAGCGGTCGACACTGTTCCATCACCGGAGGCACATTTCCCTCGAACACGATGGTCGGCGGTTGCGACGACTGCAGCGATTCAGGACGCCGATGCAGATCACTCAGCAGCTCATCCCGCTTGTCCTCGTCAAGCCACGCGATCTGAAACGGATGATTGCCCTCAACCAGACCGTTGGCATCGTTGTAAATGGCTTCACCCGGACGCGTCAGCAGTCTGGCGGCCGAGTTGTCTTCGCTGAGAATCAGATGGGCGTCATTTTCACTGCACTGCAGGGCGATTCGCACAGCGACCTGTCCCAGAGTACTGCGGGCCAGTGAATAGGCGCCACCCAGAGTCTGGGAACCGAGCACTACGTGAATCCCGAACGCACGTCCCTGGCGAATCAGCCGATCAAGCAGCAGCGAGGCTCTTGAAGAGACTCGGTCTTCCGAGGTGAAGAACTCCTGAAACTCGTCAATCAGCAGCAGCAGTCGCGGCATGCGGTGCTCGGGAAACTGACGACGAAAGGAAGGTACATCCTGAGCACCCCGCGCTCGAAACAACTCACCACGTTCCTGCAGCACCTGATCCAGTCGCTCCAGCACACTGAGACCAAACTCGCGGTCACTTTCGATGGCAATGACTCGAGCATGCGGCAGTCGGCAGGCCGAATAACTGCGAAACTCGACACCCTTCTTGAAGTCCACGAGGTAGAATTCAATCTCCGCCGGACTGTAGTGCAGCGCCAGATTGGTGACCAGAATGTGCATCAGCGTGGATTTGCCGGAACCGGTTTTACCGGCGATCAGCACATGCTGACTGGTGCCGCGCCCCAGTCGCAGGTACTGCAGTCGAGCGGCTCCGGCGCGTCCGATCGGCAGATTGATGCCCTCGGCCGTGCTGTCGGCCCAGATGGCTTCGGCTTTCGGCGCAATTCGCTGGAACGACACTTCCACGCGTCTTGCATCGCGACTTTTTTCACCGACCATGCGTACCACGCCGACGCTGGTGGACGAGTCCGGTGATGCCTGTGCCGTGAACTGCAGGCGATCAGCAATCGCCGCCGGCAGCGCGGGCAGCTGAGCCGGCACGACCGCTGTTCCCCGAACCTCAAACTGCAGACATCCGGTCCGCAACAGTTCCAGGTCAAAGTTCCGGGGCAGCAGCTGATCGGGCGACCAGGCCACAATCGCATGCACTCCACACCGCGCTCCGCTGGTCAGAATGCCCGACAGACTGCGGCAGGCTTCTTCGGTAAACCCCGCCGGGAAGCCGGCGATCACGACAAAATGATAGGGCTCTGCCACCTCTCCGGCAGCCCGATTGTAATCCTCAATCGTCTCAAACTCGCTGCGCAGATACGTCTGAAACACACTCTCCATGTGCTCAGTCACTTTCTGCAGCCGATCCCGAATCTGCGTGGCATCAGTCCAGATGCGACTGTTGATCAGCAGCTCATCAAAGTCCGCCAGATGCATCATCGCAGAAAAGCTCTGGCCCAGCCCGATCGGGTCGATCAGAGTGAACTGGATGCGTCCCGGCAGAACGCTGGTCAGCAGTCGCAGCAGCAGCATGCGGACGAAATCCAGCGCCCGCTCGCGTCCCGCGGCGTCATGACGAATGGAGATTGACGTGTCGGACGGAAATGCCAGCAGGGCCGGCAACTGCAGGTCAGTGTCTCCCGGCATTGCTGTCGGTACAGTGATCGCGTCCGCAGGCCTCGCGGGGCAGGCAGGAAATCGAGCCCGCAGGGTCCCGCATGACAACGACTGAGGAAGCTGCGCCGGTGGCGACCAGCCGGCAGTCGGCCAGGCAGAACTGAAGTGCCCGCCCTGCAATGCCATGCGAGTCATGGCTCGCCCGGTCTGCAGAGTTGTGTTCCAGTCATTAGTAAGCCGCGTGGCTTCCGCCAGCAACTGACTGCTCAGTTCCTGAAACTGCTGCTCCGACTGCCGCTGCTGCCGGCGAAAAGACTGCTGCAGCGTCGACAGCAGTTCCGTGGTCGATCGCTCGTTCCAGTTGTCCGTTTCGGCGTCTTCACGAGACTCTTCGAGGGCCACCTCAGCCAGCAGCCGATCCAGTTCGGACTGTTCGTGCTGACTCTGCTGCTGGAACTGCTGACGAGCCTCAGTCGCTGACCACTGTGCTGCTGCCCGCAGGGCAGCCACACGCTGTTCACGACGCTGCTGCAGATCCAGCAGCCAGCGTTCACCGGCAGCCTGCAGTCGAGCCACTTCGAGGGCCGTTTTCTGCCGCCAGTATTCGGACAGGGCCTGAGCATTGGCGGTACACTGCTGCATCCGACCAAAAGGGGTTCTGAGCTGTCCCTGGACTATGCTGACGACAATGATCGAAATCAGGAAAGACGCGGCTGCACCGATGCCGCACGAAACGCCCAGCCACTGCCAGTCCGGGCGACCGGCAGCAGGATTCAGAAACAATGAAATGTCAGCGCGGGAAATTGTTGTGAAGACGGCCACGCTCAGGAATGTCAAAACGGCCAGCCCGAGGACTCGCCAACCCAGCACCCACTGCGGCAGCGAACGGCGGTCGATGTCGACCGCACACTTCAGGGCCTCATCCATTTGCTCAGTGGCCTTCTGCCGAGCTTCCTCGCGGTTGCGCGCTTCGGCGACAGGAGGTGGCAGTGTTTCATCCGCCCGTGCGTGGCAGAGGCGGAGGTAGTCGGCTGAGATACCGATCCGCTGTTCCAGGTCAGCGAGCCGCTGATCCAGCCAGACGGACTGCGTCTGGAAGTTTTCCTGAGCCCGTGCAGCTTCACTGAGCGGTGTGTCCTCCTGAGTCTCATCACAGACGGACTGCAGAACCCACAGTTCGCTCTGCAGCTTCTGTTCAACCGCTTCACATTCGGCGTCGCACTGAATCTGCAGCTCGGATAAACGGGCCTGAGTCGCCTGCCGCAGCTGTCTGCGACGCTGTTCCCACCGCGTCGCAGTCTGCTGTCGACGCTGGTCGGCCGCATGTACTACCTGCAGGTGGTCGAGTCGGCGAAGTACCAGAAGCTCGCCGATGACAACCGCATCAATCTCCGCCTGCTGGCGCCGCCGCGAGGCGTCATCTACGACCGCCACGGCGAGATCCTGGCGCATAACCAGCAGAACTATCGCGTCGTCGTGGTGCCCGAGCAGGTGAGCGACGTCACGCTGGCGCTGGACGCGCTTTCTGAGGTGGTCGAGGTTCCGGACTACGTGCGCCGGCGGGTCATGCGCGAGATACGGCGCAAGCGCAGCTTCGTGCCAGTCACCGTCCGCGACAACCTGACCTGGGAAGAGGTCAGCCGCATCGAGGTCAACGCGACCAGCCTGCCGGGAATGCAGATCGAGGTCGGCCTGACCCGCGCCTATCCCTTCGGGCCGTCGGTGGTGCACGCCGCCGGCTACGTCGCCGCGGTGTCCGAGCAGGACCTGACCGGCGATCCGCTGCTCGAGCTGCCCGACATGCGGATCGGCAAGAGCGGCGTCGAGCGCCAGCACGACAACGTGCTGCGCGGTACCGCCGGCACCAGCCAGGTCGAGGTCAACGCGCTCGGGCGCGTCATCCGCGAGCTCAATCGCAACGAGGGCCGGCCGGGCAAGGCGGTGACGCTGACCCTCGATATGGGCCTGCAGAGCTTTGCCAACTCGCGTCTGGCGAGCCAGGAAAGCGCCACCTGCGTCTGCATGTCGGTTCCCGAGGGCG
>SXXK01000023.1 GCA_005791255.1 Planctomyces sp. | reverse complement strand
GACTCGCAACGGCAACACGGTGGAACTGCATGCGTGGTACGAGCAGATTCTGTTTTCGGATCAAAGTCCGCTGGCAAAGCCTGTCCCCAGAACTCCGGGCCAGCCTGCGGCAGCCAGTAGCCAGTAGCCAGTGAGCCAGTAGCCAGTAAGCCATCCCCTCGTTCCTCGTTCCTCACTCCCTCACTCCCTCACTCCCTCCTTTCCGGATCTCTCGATGTTCCTGACACTTCTTCTCCTGACTGCTCAGTCGTTGCTTTCGTTTCCGGCGGATTCGTTTCCTGCCACCTTTCAGGCTCAGACAATCGACCCTGAGGCGGGGCGAGTGGTGTATGCTGTGACTGTGGCGGATGTGGACGGTGACGGGGATCAGGACATTGTGGCGCTGACGGAAAGTTCGGTGATCTGGTATCAGCAGCCGGGGTGGGGTAAGCGAGTGATCCTGCGTGACCAGACTCCGCCGGACAACGTCTGCATTGCTGCGCATGACATTGATGGTGACGGGCGAGTGGACTTTGCTCTGGGAGCGGGCTGGACCAAAACCGGGACATTGCACTGGATCAGGCGTGGTGCGGATCCTGACGGTTTATGGACGGTGTCAGCTGTAGCGGAAGAGACTTCAGTGCATCGCATGCGGTGGGCGGACGTGCTGGGGACGGGGCGTCCGCAGCTGGTGGTTTCGCCGTTGAATGCCAGTGTGGAAGCGGGGGTGCGGCTGCTGGCGTTTGAGGTGCCTGCGCAGCCGGCTGTGCAGCGGTGGCCTGCGACGGTATTGAATGCTGAATTGAATCGCATGCACAATCATGTGCATGTGGATTTTGACGGGCAGGGTGCAGTGGACACGATCGCGGCCAGTCGTGAGGGGTTGTCGCTGGTGCGTCGGGCGGGTGATGGCTGGCAGCGGACCAGTTTAAGTGCAGGTCGTACGGGACAGGCGGATGTGAATTTGAACGGTGCGGGTGAAGTGCGAGTGGGGCGACTGAAGGATGGTCGGCGTTATCTGGTTTCTGTTGAACCGATGCATGGTGACCAGCTGGTGGTGTATCTGCAGCCGGGTCAGCCGACAGATCCGTGGCCGCGTCGAGTGATTCATGAAGGATTTCGGCGGGGTCATGCTTTGTGGACGGCGGATTTCAATGGAGACGGTGTGGACGAGATAGCGTTCGGCCACAGTGATACTCCTGAAAAATTCGGCGTCCAGGTGTGGTGGAATTCGGACGGAGCGGGAGCGGAGTGGCTGGGGCAGGTGCTGGACGAGGGCGGTATGGCAACTGAGGACCTGACGGTTGCGGATCTGACGGGCGATGGTCGTCCGGACATCGTCGCCGGCGGCCGCGCGACTCACAATGTCCGGCTGTACGTCAGCCAGCCGTAATGCGGTGGTGATGGTGCAGGGCGGTGGTTGAAAAAGTTCCCGATAAGTTTTTGCCGTCTGCCTGGATCGTTTCCGACTCGTTCAGTCTCGAAACTGATCAAAGAACCTGTGGTCGATGGTCCAGGTGAATTGTTCCTGCAGTCCCAGTTGCAGTTGCTTCATCAGAGCAATGAGGGCGGTGCCGTCAACCAGTTCGATGGGAGGTGCACCGTCGCGTCTCGCTTCATCGCGAGCGTCGCGGGTGAACGTTCCGGTGGTCAGTATCAGCCCTTTTTCGGCGCGGCCCAGCATGGCGCCGCGAAAGTCTCGGATGTGTCTTGAAGAGACGCTGCCCGCATACCTTTTGCACTGAAACAGCACTTTGAGGCTGACGAAGTGGTTGATACGCAAAATGCCAATGCCATCGATGCCTCCGTCGCCGGACTGCCCGATCACTTCAACCTTTTCGAAGTCGGCTTCTCGCAGCAGTCGCTGGCACAGTCGCTCGAAGCCGGCGGGTGGCAGAGCAAGGATTGTGGCCAGCAGTCGCGAATCAAGGTCCTCGGGCAGCAGCGTGTCTGCTTCCGGAGGTTCTGCAAAACCATCCGAGACAGGGGCCGTCCCGACAATCTCAACATTCGTGGTTTGTGTAAACGTGCCTGGCTCCGCAGGCTGCGTTGATTCAACTCGCTGTCGTCGCTGTTCCTGAAACAGCTTCTGAACCGTCCTGAATGTTGTGATCCAGTCGTGTGTTTGTGTATCGAGGTGGTAGCCGGATTCCGACAGTTGCCAGACACCTCGCTTTGACGTGGGTTCCAGGAATCCAGCTCGAACGAGATAGAGGCGAGCCCAATTCACCTGATTGCGAATTCTGGACGCTTCTTTGGAGGACAGTTCGTCTTCGACAATGCCACGCAGTGCCAGGCTCTTGTCGACAGCCTCCTCTGTGGATGCGGACCCTCCGAGACTTTTCAGGGCGTCGATGACTGCCGGAAAGAAATGCGTAAACTCTGAATTTGGGAGCGTGGGCATGGACCAGAGTTTCCGTCGGGTTGTGCCTTTGCCGACTTGCTGCCGATGCGTGCTTACCACAGCAGCTTTGGGGGCAAAGGCTGGCCCGGTGCTGCTGTTGTCTGACGTACCCTCAGGCACTCCACGAACACGGATTTTCAACGCCTCCAGAAAAGTAGTGCAAAGTATTTTTGTGTGCAAGCCCCTGCTGACACTGTGTGCGGCCGAAAATCATTCCGGTTTCCGAGCTGACAGTTCGTGATCAGAACTTTCAGCCGGCTCTCTGCAATGCATTCCTGATCACCGGAGCGACTGTATCGATGGTGATTCCACGAGACGAGCAATCATCGGATTTGATCCAGACAGTGAGTTCTTTTGTGCTTTTGCTCGCATTGCATGAGATGCAGCACTGGGCGATGTTCTCAGCCGTGACG
>SXXK01000022.1 GCA_005791255.1 Planctomyces sp. | reverse complement strand
TGATTTCGCGACCAGTAGCGGTGAGCAAGATCTCTTCGAGCACCCGCTTGGCCCGAAGGCGACGCCGTCGATCAAGACGCCATTCAAACCAGATGAAATTCGTACGGCGTTTACGTTGCCAAACGGATTTTGGGCTTACGCCGTATTTGACGGCGCTGGCAATCGCGTCGACCGCGTTCTACCGGGGATCGAGAAGGCGTATGCTGGTGTTGAGAGCAACGCACTTGAACCAGTGACAAAAACCGGTGCCAATTGTTTTTCCTGTCATGGTCCGGATGAGTCTCAGCGAAAGGCGGGGCTGCGTCTGGATCTGGAGTCTGAGGCGAAGGGCAGTCACAGTGGCGGCACACCGATTGTTGCGGGCAAGGTGGCTGACAGCACTTTGGTGCAGCGGATTACCAGTAGTGACCCTGAGGTCCTGATGCCTCCGCCGGATTCTCATCGCACTTTGACGGAGTTGCAGAAGTCAATTCTGCAGCGGTGGATTACTGAGGGTGCTCAGTGGGGCCGTCACTGGTCATTTGAATCACCAGTGGTGTCTGGTGAGGTTCCTGCGGGCAGTGCGGGGATTGACCGGCTGGCGGAAGTTCGGCTGGCCGCTCGTGGTTTGGGGCTGCGTCCGGCGGCCGATCGTTACACGCTGATTCGTCGATTGTCTCTGGATCTGATTGGACTGCCACCGACGGTTGCGGAGGCAGAGGCATTTGCGGCCAGTGCAGATCCGCGGGCGCTGGAGCATCTGGTGGATACGTTGCTGGCGCGTGAGGATTTTGGTGAGCACTGGGCGCGGATGTGGATGGATCTGGCGCGTTATGCGGATACGAAGGGATACGAGAAGGATCTGGGGCGAACGATGTGGCCCTGGCGCGACTGGCTGGTGAGGTCATTGAATGCAGACGTTTCGCTGGATGTTCTGACGGAGCAATTGCTGGCGGGTGATTTGCTGTCGGGTGCTGAAGACCAGCAGCGACTGGCGACCGCATTTCATCGCAACACGATGAGCAATGACGAGGGTGGAACGGATGACGAAGAGTTTCGTTCGATTGCGGTGAAGGATCGGGTGGATACGACGCTGCAGGTGTGGATGGGTCTGACGGCTGGATGTGCCAAGTGTCATTCGCACAAGTACGATCCGATTTCGATCACGGACTATTATGGTCTGTATGCGATTTTTAATCAGACTGAGGATGCGGATCGTTATGACGACGCACCCACTCTGGAGTTGCTCGGTGATCAGCAGCGGCAGAAGCGGAGTGAGCTGCAGGTGCGTCAGGCGGACCTGCGAGTGCGTCTTGAGGAATCGCGGGCGGCTGATATGTTGGGGGGTGACGAGGGCTGGCGGGTGTTGTCATTGGCTGCTGGCGAGTCGCAGGGTGGTGCTCTGTTGAAGGCTGAGGCGGACGGATCAATTCTGGTCAGCGGAGTACGACCGGCTGAGGACGTGTATACTCTGACTCTGCAAACGCCGGCGGGAGTCATGACAGCCCTGAGACTGCAGGCGTTGCCTGGGATCGGGGCGAGTGTCGCGGGGGTTGGGCGAAACGGGACGGATCCGAATTTTGTGTTGTCGGAGCTGGAAGCAGAGCTGGTGACCGGCGGTCGGGTTCAGCGATTGAGGCTGGTGCGTCCGCGGGCAGATTTTGAGCAGAATAACTGGCCTGTGGCGGCCGCGCTGGATGGTGATTTGAAGACGGGCTGGGCGATCAGTCCGCGGCAGCGTGAGCCGCATGCGGCGATTTTTGAGCTGGAGCAGCCGGTGCATTTGTCTGCGGCTGCGGAGCTGCGGCTGGTGATGCGGCAGCACTATGGGAATTCGCTGACGTTTCGGCAGTTTCGCTGGAGTGTGCATGGTGGAGAAGCTGCTGGTCTGCAGCCGCTGCAGGCCTCTGAGAAGACTCGCGGGCTGCAGTCCGAGTTGACTGCGGTGGACCAGGAACTGGCGGCAGTGGCAGCGGGGGTGTCGAAGGTACCGGTGCTGTCGGCGTTGCCGGTGGAACGTCAGCGAGAGACGAGGATTCATCGGCGGGGCAATTTTCTGGATCCGGGTGAACCGGTGCAGCCGTCGCTGCCGTCGGAGTTGCGTTTTGGATATGAGCTGCGGGGGCCTGCGACGCGGCTTGATGCGGCTCGCTGGCTGATGTCACCGGGCAATCCACTGACTGCTCGAGTCTGGTCGAATCGTATCTGGTCGCGGTTGTTTGGTCAGGGACTGGTGGAGACGGAAGAAGATTTCGGAGCGCTGGGTTCACTGCCATCGAATGCGGAGCTGCTGGATTTTCTGGCGCTGGAGTATCGGCAGAATGGCTGGTCGCTGAAGCGACTGCTGAAGGTGATTGTACTGAGTCGGGTGTATGCGCAGGATTCGCATGTGACGGAGCAGTTGCGGCGTGAAGATCCGGGCAATGTGCTGCTTTCTCGGGGCGGTCGTTTTCGTCCTGGGGCGGAGGTGCTGCGTGATCAGATGCTGGCGGTTTCCGGCCGTCTGTCGCTGAAGCGGGGAGGTCCGCCGGTGATGCCGCCTCAGCCGGACGGGTTGTGGCGTTCGACTTACAACGGCCAGAAGTGGGTCAATGCGGAGGGTGAGGACCGGTATCGTCGGGGGCTTTACACGTATCTTAAACGGACGACTCCGCATCCGATGTCTACGACGTTTGATGGTGGCAGTGGTGAGGTGTGTCAGATTCGTCGTATCCGCACGAATACTCCGTTGCAGGCACTGGTGACACTGAATGATCCGACCAGTCTGGAGTGTGCTGGCGGGCTGGCGGAGTGGATGAGCGGGGAATTGGATCAGCGTGTGGAGCGTGGTTTGCGGCGTGCGTTGATTCGTCCGGTGACACAGGACGAGTTGGCTGCCCTCGAGCGACTGCTGGCGGATGTGCGAGTGATGTTTGAGGAGCATCCGGAGCAGGCGGTGGCGCTGCTTGCGGGTGCGCGGGCTCAGCGGCCGCAGTCGATATCTCAGGCTGAGTTTGCGGGACTGGTTGTGGTGGCCAGCACAATTCTGAATCTGGACGAGTTTCTGAGTCGTCGGTGATGGAACGGTCTGTGAGTCAGCGGGGGAGTTTTGGTGATGAATCCGGCGATTGAGTGGCACCTGAATGGGACGCGGAGGCATCTGCTGCAGACGGCGGGTCTGGGGATAGGTGCGATGGCGGTGCAGTCTTTGTTGGCGCGAGACGGGGTGGTGCCGGCAGTTGCTGGTGCGTCTGAGTCAGCTGCCCTGGCTGCTCGACCGCCGCTGCTTGCTCCTCGTGCGAAGCACGTGATTTACCTGCACATGGCGGGTTCTCCGTCGCAGCTGGAGTTATTTGAGCACAAGCCGGAGCTGCAGCGGCTGCATTTGCAGGATTGTCCGGAGTCGTTTCTGAAGGGCAAGCGTTTTGCGTTTATTCGTGGTGTACCGAAGATTCTGGCGGGTCAGTTTCGATTTCGTCAGTATGGTGAGAGTGGTCAGTGGATCAGCGAGTTGCTGCCGAATTTTGCGGGTGTAGTGGATCGGGCCTGTGTGATTCGGACGATGCAGACGGAGCAGTTCAATCATGCTCCGTCGCAGTTATTTCTGCACACGGGAACAGCGCGGCTGGGGAATCCATCTCTGGGGTCGTGGGTGACCTGGGGTTTGGGCAGTTTGAACGAGAATTTGCCGGGGTTTGTGGTGCTGTTATCCGGCGGGAAGACTCCGGATGCCGGCAAATCTCTGTGGGGTTCGGGGTTTCTGCCATCGGTGTATCAGGGTGTGAACTGTCGAGCCAGCGGTGATCCGGTGCTGTATCTTGGTGACCCGGCGGGGATTGACCGCAGGACTCGCAGGCGGATGCTGGATACGCTGGCGGAAATGAATTCCGCCGAGTTTGCTCGCAGTGGCGATCCCGAAACTCAGACTCGAATTTCGCAGTATGAGCTGGCGTATCGGATGCAGACGGCGGTACCGCGGGTGATGGATCTGTCGGGTGAGCCGAAGCATATTCTTGAGATGTATGGTGCTCAGCCGGGGTACACATCACCGGCCGAGAGTGCGGATGATCCGCGGGTGCTGTATCGGGGTGATGATCCGACGTTTGCGAACAACTGTCTGCTGGCGCGACGGCTGGTGGAGAGTGGTGTGCGATTTGTGCAGTTGTACGACTGGGGCTGGGACCATCATGGTTCATCGAAGGGTGAGAGCATTGATGAGACGCTGCCGATCAAGTGTCAGGCGTCTGAGCGGGCGATTGCGGCCTTGATCAGGGATTTGGAGCAGCGGGGGCTGCTGGATGAGACGCTGATTGTGTGGGGTGGTGAATTCGGTCGGACTCCGATGATGCAGAATAATGTGCGATCGGAGTTGCAGAAGGGGTTTGTGGGTCGCGACCATCATCCGTATGCGTTTACGATGTGGCTGGCGGGTGGAGGCATCCGAGGCGGACTGGCGTGGGGCAGCACGGATGAATTTGGTTATTATCCGGTGGAGCATCCGACGACGATTCGGGATCTGCAGGCGACGATTCTGCATGTTCTGGGTTTGGATCCGCAGCGTTTCAGTTATTTTTATCAGGGTTTGCAGAACCGGCTGATTGGTCCAACGGACGAAGCACGGGTTCTGGAAGCGTTGCTGGTCTGATTCATAGTTTCTTTCAGCGAATGCAGTCAATGTCGGTCAGATCAGACTCAGTGGCGAGTGGATACCCAGCAGACCACATGGTGGTGGAACCTGAGGCGGCTTATCAGGGTCGTTTGCAGGAGGTTTCAGCAGCGATACTGCTGCTGGAGGGTCGTGACCGTAAATTTTTGCGGGTGCGCAGTATTCTGGGTGTGGTTTCGATTGGACTGGGAGTGCTTTGTATTGGTCGTTCGGACGTGGTGTCGTGGTACTGGATGCTGCTGCCGCTGACGGTGTTTCTGATCGTGCTGCCATTTGACCGCAGTTGTCTGGCGCAGTTATCTCGTCTGCGTCAGGTGCGAGGATTCCATGAAAGTCGTTTGCGGCGGCTGAAGCGGGATTTCAGTGGTGAGAGCGAATTTGGCAGTGCATACGACGATGAGTCTCATCCGTGGATTCGTGATCTTGATGTGTTTGGTCGGGGATCGTTGTTTCAGCTTTTGAATGAGTGTCGTACACGGCCTGGTCAGAAGGTGCTGGCTGGCTGGATGACGACGGTTCCGGAGGCGTCTGAGATACGTGTGCGTCAGGCGAGGGCTCAGGGTCTGAAGCAGGCGTTGCGGCTGCGTGAGTCGCTGGCCTGCATTCCTGAGGCTCGCGGGTGGGAATCTGCCGAGCGATTGCTGAAGAGCTGGGTGCGGGAACCGGCTGAGCCGATTTCTCTGGGGATTATTTTGTGGGCCCTGCTGATTGGATTGGCATCGGTCGTGGTGCTGGGGCTGATGGTGCGGGATCCCATGCTGTTTCGGTGGCTTCCGGTACTGGCACTGCTGCAGTTGCCCGCCATTATTATGACTCGCCGACAGATTCAGCGAACGACTGGTATCATGGATGACGTGGACACGGCGCTGCGGCAGTTCAGTCTGGTGATTGCGGCGTTTGAGGCTCATCCGGTGGAGGAGCCGGCGGTGCGTGATCTGATGAACCGGTTTCATACGGAGGACGGCACGGCGTCGGCAGCCATTCGGCGGCTCGGTCGTTTGACGGCATGGCTCAACAATGCGACTCGCAATCAGTTTTTCGCGCCGATTGCGTGGTTCTGCGGGTTGTTTGTGCTGTTGACGCACCGCATTGAATGCTGGCGTCGTCGTTATGGTGTGGAGGTGGCGGACTGGCTGGAGACAGTGGCGTGTCTGGAGGCCACGATTTCGGTGGCGGGTTACTGCTTTGATCATCCTCGCGACTGTGTGCCGGAGATCCTGGAGGAGCGAGCGGAGCTGAATGCGGAGGATCTGGGGCATCCGCTGCTGCCGGAATCGGTATGTGTACGGAACAGCGTGCAGTTGACTCCTGAGGCACCCCTGATGCTGATCAGTGGTTCGAATATGTCGGGCAAGAGCACATTTCTGCGGAGCATCGGGACCAGCATTGTGCTGTCCTTCTGCGGTTCCGTCGTTCGCGCGACTCGTTTTCAGACGCATCCTTTCCAACTGGCGACAGCGATGCGTGTTAGCGATTCACTGCAGGAGGGTCGTTCGCTGTTTTTTAGTGTGGTGCAGCGACTGAAGTCCGTGGTGGATCTGACGACCGGATCGCGGACGGTGCTGTTTCTGCTGGATGAGATTCTGCACGGTACGAATTCGCATGACCGTCGCCGGGGCGCGGAGGCAGTCATTCGTTCGCTGGTGGATCGTCGAGCTGTGGGAATTGTGACCACGCATGACCTGGCACTCACTCGTATCGCCGACAGCATGCCGGGGCTGGCGGTCAACAAGCACTTTGAGGATACGGTGGTTGAGGGGACGATGCTGTTTGACTATCGGCTGCGGGATGGCGTGGTGGAACGCAGCAACGCGATTGAACTGATGCGGATGCTGGGGCTGGATGTGTGACGTGCTGGCGGGTGCAGGTCCCTTGAAGACTCTGTGTGGTCGTATCAGGCATTGGTTTTGACCGCAGCTGACAGGGAATTTTCGAAGACCGGACCTGTTCAGGGTATCATTGCGATTGCTGTGGTTGTGCGGCGTCGGCTGGCTGCCACCAGGCGTGCATGGCGGCATGGCCAGCCGGTACGTTTGTCAGCGGATGTTCCTTGCCATCGGCCAGGTGCATGACGTACAGATTGCGAATTCCATTGCGATTTGAGCCATAGACCAGCCACTGACCATCGGGCGATGGTTTGGGGTGATAGTGTGAGGTGCCTTCCGCTGAGTGGGTCAGCTGACTGATCCGGCCTGCGAGTGTAACGCGAAGCAATTCCACACTGCCGCTGATGGTGGCGGTGCAGAAGACGGACTGGCCATCTGCTGCCCAGACGGGTACGTCGCTGCTGCCATCGTGGTAGTCCGGGACATCCAGAAACTGGGTGACGCCACGATAGCCGCCGCGATCGACCAGTTTTTTCAGACCCGTTCCATCGGCCTTTACGATGTGTGGATGGCAGTTGTAGTGTTCGCCGGAAACGAACAGCAGCCATTTGCCATTGGGTGACCAGGACGGGGCGAAATTAAACGGATGGCCGGTCTGTACGTGAATCCGATTTGATCCGTCAGCATCGGCGAGGCTGATCTGATAGTTTTCGTGCCAGGAGATTCGTGATCCGTCCGGAGAACTGCTGAAGCCGTAGGAGAAGCCGTTGGAGTCCTTTGACAGATCGGTTTTGTTACGGCCATCGCGATCCATGCGGAAGGGCTGAGAATTCCCGTCAATCAGTGCCGTGAAGCCCAATTTTGAGGGATCAGCGGGCCAGAAGAAGAGGCCTGAGTTATAGAAGCTGACGCGGTCCACTGCGGTCACATTTTGTGCTTTGCGGCTGGCCATGTCGACGAGGAAGGAATCCACGAGCCAGCCTTCGGGTGTGAAGCGAAATGTTTTGTGCTCTTCCTCCCACTGCGCGTTTTCGGCACTTTCCCAGCCTCGCAGGATCACGGCTGTGCGACCATCCGGGGACCAGCCGGCGAACTGCGTCCAGGCTCCGGGGATATCTGCGAGTTCGCTGCCGATGGTTTGCAGTTGTGTTCCGTCGGCCCGAACAAGCATGGCCCGACTGGTACAGACATTGGCATGTCGACCGCCTGGCAGATTTGTGCGGTGCTGTGTGTAGCCGATGAGGGGCGGAGAGCCTGGTGGGTCATCTGCTGATGTCGGGCAGAAAAGTGTCAGCAGCAGTGCGAAACTCAGGAGTTGTTTCATCTGAGGGCTTTCGATCAGGTTGCCGGGGCTGGCTGGTTCAGAATGTTTCGGATGACGTGTCCTTGCACGTCCGTCAGACGGTAATCTCGACCGGCGTGGCGGAAGGTCAGTTTTTCGTGATCCAGGCCCAGAGTGTGCAGGATGGTGGCGTGGAAGTCCGGCATGGTGACTTTGTTTTCGGTGACATAGTAGCCGAATTCATCGGTCTGACCGTATGTCAGGCCACCGCGAATTCCGCCGCCGGCCAGCCAGCAGCTGAAGGCGTGGGGGTGATGATCGCGTCCGTCGTGACCCTGAGCGGCGGGTGTGCGTC
>SXXK01000214.1 GCA_005791255.1 Planctomyces sp. | reverse complement strand
TTGCGGCTGGTTTGGGGGGTTGACGGTTGGTGAGCGGGTGGGTTGGCAGGTGCAGCCGTGGGGCTGGTCGGAGTGGTCGGCGGGTCTGGTGCGTCGACTGGGGATCCGGCAGGTGGTGCCGGATCCGGAGGTGGTGCGGGTGGTGAATTCGCGGGAATTTTCGGCGAGCGAGGATGTGTTGTTGTCGGCGGGTGGGGATGAGTTGTTTGGGCGGTTGTGTCGCAGTGGGGGGGAGGTGGAGTTGTTTTTGGGTGAGTTGGCGGGGAGTGGTAATGAGGGTGGCTGGGTTTTGAAGTCGAATTTCAGCCATGCGGCTCGAAATCGCCTGGTGGGTCGTGGTGAGGAGTTGGGTGAGCGTGAGCGTGGCTGGTTGTTGCGTCGGCTGGAGCGGGGTGGTTGTGTGTATGGGGAGCCGTGGGTTGAGCGTTTGGGGGAGTGTGGTTTGCAGTGGGAGGTGGTGGAGGCGGAGGCAGGTGGTGGCTGGCGAGTGGAGTTTGTGGGAGCGGCCGATTTTTTGGCGGATCAGGGTGGTGAGTATCGGGGCAGTGTGCTGCGTGGTGGGTGTGATCGGCGGGGGCGGTGGTGGGAGTCGAGTGGTGCGGTGGGTGTGAGTCGGCGGGTGGTGGAGCGAGCGGCGGGTTTGGGCTTTCGTGGTCCGCTGGGGATTGACTGTATGCGGATTCGATTTGGTGGTCGGGAGTGTGTGCGACCGGTGCATGACGTGAACGGGCGTCAGACGATGGGGCGTTTGGCATTGCGTTTGGGTGGTCAGCTGCGGGGAGGAGAGTGGGGTGCGTGGCTGCATTTCCCGGCGGAGTCGGGTGCGATGCGGCTGATTTCGCATGTTCAGGAGGGGCATGCGGGGCTCCGAGTGGTCTCGACAAGTGCGGAAGTGCTGAATGCCCGGCCTGCTCGCTTGCGAAGCTGGCTGGTGATTGCGGAAGATTCGGGGAAGTTGCGGAGTGTGCTGAGTGAACTGGGTTTTGACTGGCGTGAGTAAGCGGGCCGGTTGGGTGTGTGGAGGGGGGTGAGGGATGTCGGAAGCGGGGAAAGCGGACGGTGGCGGACTGCGACCGTGGTCAGCGGAGTGGTACAGTCAGCAGGCGAGTACTTTGGGTGAGTCTGCGTGTCGGGCTTTGGGCTTCTACGTGATTCCTCCGGAGCTGCGGCTGTCGGTGGTGATTCCGGTGTATAACGAAGAGAAGACCCTGCGGGTGCTGGTGGATCGCGTGCGTGCAGTGCCGATTCGCAAGGAGTTGATTCTGGTTGACGACTGCAGTCGCGATCGGACTCGGGATGTCCTGAAGGCCCTTGAGGCGGAGGGTGGTGCGGACGACTTCAATCGAGTGCGGATTTTCTTTCACGATGTGAATCAGGGCAAGGGTGCGGCGCTGCGGACGGGTTTTCGTCAGGTGCAGGGCGATATCGTGATCATTCAGGATGCGGATTTGGAATATGATCCTGCGGAGTATCCGAAGCTGTTGAAGCCGATCGTGGAGAACCGTGCCGACGTGGTTTTTGGCAGTCGGTTTTTGGGTGACCAGGCGCATCGCGTGCTGTATTACTGGCATTATCTGGGCAATCGTTTTCTTACGACGCTGTCGAACTGTTTCACGAATCTGAATCTGACGGACATGGAGACCTGTTATAAGGTATTTCGTCGGGAGGTGATTGACGAGATTTGTCCGAAGCTGCAGCAGAATCGGTTTGGCTTTGAGCCGGAAATCACGGCTCGGGTTGCCCGGCGTGGTCTGCGTGTTTATGAGACGTCGGTCAGTTATGCGGGTCGGACGTATGCTGAGGGCAAGAAGATTGGCTGGAAGGATGGTTTTCAGGCGTTGTGGTGTATTGTGCGTTTTGGCCTGATGGACTGAAGGCATGAGTGGCGAGCGTCGTCGTCGTCGAAGCAGCAGCAGCGGTGATTCAGCGGGATCTTCCGGTGAGCGTGCTGGTGTGCAGCGATCGGAGCGATCGGAGCGATCGGGGGGGTCATCGGGTTCGCGGGTGGACGGTGAGCGTCGGCGCAGCGGTGGTGGTGGCAGCAGTCGTCGTCGGCGGCGTGGTCGTCGGATGTGGTTGTGGCTGGTGCCACTGGTGCTGGGTGTGCTGGCGTTGCTGTTGATTCCGTGGTGGAACGAGCGTGGGCTGCGAGTGGCGGAGTGGCAGTTGGAGTCGGGGGACGCTGCTGGTGCTTTGGCGACGGTGGATGAGTACCTGGAGACTCAGGGCGGCACCGAGTCGGGGCTCGCATTGAAGGCTCGAGTGCTGGTGAAGCTGGGGCAGCCGGCTGAGGCTCTGCGATTGATTGAGCGTGTGGGTGCGGCCAGTGTTCCGGAGATGCGGGCTTATGCGCAGGCGTCGCTGATGCTGCAGCGTTGGACGAGTGCCTTGCCGGTGCTTGAGCATTTGGTGAAGCTGGAGCCTGCGGACGGTGATTTGCTGCACGAGTTGAGTGCCTGTCGGGCTCGACTGGGGCGTTATGACGAGTCGATAGCGGCGGCGGTGCAGTTTTCGAAGCTGCCGGGCAACGAAGCTCGCGGGTTTACCCTGATTGGTTTGCTGGAGCGTGACCGGGGGAACAATCAGAAGTGTGCGGAGGCCTGGAGTCGGGTGTTGGAGCTGCGTCCGGATGCGAAGGATTTGCAGGTTTCGGCGGCCGAGTTTTTTCAGGAGTACGGGAAGGCGTTGTTGTTGACGGGTGATGCGTCAAAGGCTGAGTCAGCGCTGGTGCGTGGAGTGAGTGCGGGTGAGAGTGCGGCGGCACTGGCATGGCTGGGGAAGGCTCAGCAGCAGCTGGGGCGACGGCAGGACAGTGAGCGGACGTGGCTGCGAGCGGTGGAACTGGAGCCGTTGAATGCCATGGCTGCGGAGGGGCTGGCGGAGCTGCTGATGCAGCGGCAGGATTTTGCGGGGGCGTTGGCGCGACTGCAGCCTCTGGAAGAGCAGCCGGGTTTAAGGAGTTCGACTGGATTTCTGCTGCAGCGACTGTATGGGTTGCTGAATCAGCCTGAGAAGTCGGCGGAGTGGAAGCAGAGGACGGAAAAACTGCGGCGTGCCGAAGAGGCTTTGGTGCACATGGAGCAGGTGATTGTGAGCAGTCCGGACACGATGTGGGGGCGGGTATATCAGGCGTGGTATCTGGCGGAGCAGGACAATCGGGATCAGGCGCGGGAGCTGCTGTCACCGTTTGTGAAGGAGGGAGCGGAGCCTTTTATTATGAAGCTGTGGGCTGCGCTGCGTGATGGTACTCCGCTGCCTGGTCCGGAAGAGGGTCCGCTGGATGTGTTCTGAGTCGAGGCGTTGTTGAGGGCAGGTTTGAGAGGCGGTGGCGAGATGTGTGTGCGACTGGTGCGCGTGTGGATGAGTTGTGTGGTTTGGTTTTGCGGGATTGGTGTGGTGGTGGCTGATGAGCCGGCGGCTGTGGTGAAGACGGTGGCGGGTACGGGGCAGCGGGGGCCGTATGTGGCGTCATCCGAGGAGGCTCTGCAGACTGCGGTGAACGAGCCCTTTGGTTTGTCGATGCGTGAGCCGGGTGTGTTGTATGTGTGTGAAGTGGGCGGGCATGTGATTCGGCGTGTGGAGCTGAGCACCGGGAAGACAGTGGTGGTGGCCGGGACCGGTGTGAAGGGTTACTCGGGTGACGGAGGTGCGGCAACGGCAGCGGAGCTGAATGAGCCGTATGAAGTGCGTTTTGATCGCGATGGTTCGATGTTTTTTGTGGAAATGCAGAATCATGTGGTGCGGCGAGTGGATGCGGCCACAGGGATTATCAGTACGGTTGCGGGCACGGGGGTTGCGGGGTTTTCGGGTGACGGTGGTCCGGCGACTGCTGCACAGCTGAGGCAGCCGCATTCCATTGCTCTGGACGGCGCGGGGACTTTGTATATCTGCGATATTGGCAATCATCGGGTGCGAGCTGTGGATCTGCGAACGGGAATGATGCGGACTTTTGCGGGTACGGGTGAGCGCCGGGCGACTCCGGATGGTGCTCCCATCACGGGGACTCCGCTGAACGGCCCGCGAGCCCTGGACTACGACGGTCGAGGTTCACTGTATTTGTCGCTGCGTGAGGGGAATGCGCTGTATCGGATGGATTTGCAGAAGGGGACGCTGCAGCATTTGGCGGGGACCGGGAAGAGTGGTTACGCGGGCGACGGCGGACCGGCTCGCGAGGCCCTGCTGTCGGGGCCCAAGGGTGTGGCGGTGGGGCCGGATGGGAATGTGTATTTTGCTGACACTGAGAGTCACACGGTGCGTGTGTATGTGCCGTCTGAGGGAGTGGTGCGGACGGTGGTGGGAGATGGTCAGAAGGGTGATGGTCCGGACGGAGCTCCGGGACAATGTCGGATGGATCGACTGCATGGAGTGTATGTGTCGCCGGATGGTGTGCTGTACATCGGGGACAGCAACAATCATCGTGTGCGGGCACTGCGACTGTCGTCAGGTGGTGTTCGGTAAGCCGGTCCGGTCAGTGTTGTGACAGTCTGACGAGTTTCAGTTGAGGGCTGCGCGGGTGTTGGGGTGCCCTGCCCTGTGTGCTGAGGTCAGGTGCGCCCAGCGGAATGTGCAGTTCGCGGGACAGTGGGTGTCGCGGAGTGCGGGAGCCTGAGTCAACGGAGAGCTGCAGCCCGAAGAAGGGGAACGGTGCGTTGCTGTCCATCTGCATGAAGGACCCATCGTAGCGGCAGCCTGCGGCGCTGACGAGCAGCGGCAGGATTGCGATGGCGGCGATGCGGGTCACGGTTCCGGGCATGTGCTGAAGTTCCGGTGTTGTCGGCCACTGAGTGGTTTGTGGGGAATTTTAGGCGGGTGTTGTGATTGTGTGGAAGGTCCAGTGGTGAGTGTGACGGGGCTGGAGAGGTGGTGGGTTGCAGGGAGTGGGGTGAGAATCGGCGGGAAGTGCCGAAGCGTGATGGCCTGGGCGTTCCGGCCCGAACGCGAGAATCAGAGCGTCGCTGGGAACCTGCAGCAGGATTGTTTTTCCCGGTGGCAATGGTCGGGCGAGCCGCGGAGGGCAGTCCGCGGGTGGAGGCGGGGGGTGAGTTGCAGTGCCGTGGCGGGTGGGCCTGTGGTTTTGTGTTGAGGTGTGTGGCCCCCTCACCCCCGACCCCTCTCCCCCGTTTCACGGGGGCGAGGGGGGAATTAGTTTTCGGTTGCCGATTTGCGGGGGCGACAATTGGGCGAGAAGGAGCACGAG
>SXXK01000213.1 GCA_005791255.1 Planctomyces sp. | reverse complement strand
GGATCCGGCGGATAGAACAGGCCGTGCGAGGCGAGCGCAGCGTCGAGCTGATTGAGCACGACACCGGATTCCACCTCGCAGCAAAAATTGGCGGGGTCAATTCTGCGGATGGCACGCAGGGCCGAGGTGTGCACGAGCACGCCGCCTTCGGCAGCCACCGGTCCTCCGGACAGGGAGGTGCCGGCACCGCGAATTGTGACTGGAACGCGCAGCTGCGGTGCTGCCCGCATTAGTTCGGTCAGTTCTGCTGCGTCAGCCGGCAGCACGACAGCCTGCGGGCGAAAAGAACGGTAGCCGATGGCGTCAGTGTCGTACCCGGCAAGTTGCGCAGGAGCAGTGAGGACGCGACCACGGCGCACCAGTTTCTTGAGTCGGGCATGCAATTGATGATCAGTCACGCGAAGATTTGCCTTTCGAGACCGTCAGCCTAGCGAGCGAGGTGCCACAGTGCCAGACCGGTCGTCCACACGGAGTCCACCGTCGGAGAATTCCCAGTCCGCATGTCACCTTGGGCCGCGGGGACACAGCATCGCGGGTTGGTGGGGGCAGCGGGGACACAGCATCTGGGACGCGGGTTGGCGGGGACACAGCATTTTTGGCGGGCGAGTACCGAGTCCGGGGGGGGCAATCGGGGACAGGCAATCGGGGACACAGAGGGACAATCGGGGACACAGCCGTTTTTGCGAACTCGCAACGACTGGAGACATAGCGATCCTGAATAACACATTGCAGTATGTGAGTGAATACCCCTTTAATGTCGTAAGTTTTTATTGACCCGGTCACCTGACGCTGTACACTGACATCCCCGAAAACACACTTAATCCAACGCCTTTATGCCGTTAATTGAGGTGCCCAGATGGCACGATTGGCTCGCGTCGAAGTCTTTGCGGCAGATGAAGTTGCGATTGTCCACGTGATGAATCGCACAGTGCGGCGCTGTTTTCTGCTGGGCTATGATCCAGTCAGCGGCAGAAACCACGACCATCGCAAGGTCTGGATCGACGAGCAACTGGTTCATCAGGCCAAACACTTTGGTATTGATTTGCTGTGTCAGGCGATCATGTCGAATCACCTGCACCTTGTACTGCGATCCCGGCCGGATGTGGTGCAGGAATGGAACTCTGAAGAGGTGGCTCGTCGCTGGCTGATGTTGTGCCCCGAGCGAAGGGATGAAAATCGTCGTCCGCTGGCACCCACAGAATTCGAGATCAACAGACTTGTAAACAACGAGGAAAAACTTGCGGCTGTTCGAAGTCGCCTGAGTGATGTTTCGTGGTGGATGCGACTGCTCTGCCAGAACATTGCTCAGCGGGCAAACAGGGAAGACGGCGAAGTCGGCAAATTCTGGCAGGCTCGCTATCGCGCTGTACGCCTTCTGGATGAGATTGCGATCTTGTCGTGTGCGGCATATGTGGATTTAAATCCGATTCGCGCAGCGATGGCGCAAACGATTGCTAACAGTGACTTTACGTCAGCGCAAAAGAGATCGATGGACCTCACCGCGGAATCACAGAGAGAACTTCAACCGGATTCCACAGGTTCGGACGGCCCCTCGGGTTTCACACATGCTGCAGGCATGAACGATCATCGCGCCGCTGTAAATCCGGGTTTGTCGCAGCATCTGGCACCCGTGGAACTGAAGGAACGTGATGGCCATCCGGGCCCCGACGCAAATCGTGACGGAGTGCGGTGCAGCAACAAGGGATTTCTGCCGATTTCGACAGCCCGGTATTTGTCGTTGCTGGAATGGACAGTCCGTCAGCAGCGAGCAAAAAAGGCAGGAAGGAAGCCGAAGCAGATCAGACGACTGTTCAAACGTCTGGGGATTTCGGCGACAGCGTGGAACGAACTGGTTCGCAATTTTGGCCGGTTGTTCTGTATCGTTGCGGGCAAGCCAGTGGTGGTGGACAGTCACGCTTCCAGAACTGGCAAACATCGCTACAGAGCCCGTCCCGCGGTTCGCGAACTACTGGCGGGCGTCTGAGTCTGCCACAGTGGGCATCTCTGCCGCCTCCGCCGCCTGTGAGTCGATTTGATCTTTGGTGTCTCCTGCCGCGCGGCAGAACACCCACCTGCCGCGTGCGAGTGCACTGAAACTGTCCAGCAGCACACCCTGATCTCGGGCTTTCGAGCGCAGACGCACCGCCATTCGGTGGTAATGCCTGGTAGTCAGGCACTTAAAGTCAGCGGCAGGCCAGCGCCGTATAGCAGGCTATGAGTGTCCCAACGATTTTCCGACTGAGACTGCATGGGAGCCAGTGATCGCTCCCGAACAAATGCTGTGTCCCCGGGAACCCTCGCCCGGTAACGTCGTCAACGACATGAAAAGATTCTGTGTCCCCGGCACTACCCACTCCCGGCACTACCAAAGATTCTGTGTCCCCGCACTGCCCGCATGTGTCCCCGCACTGCCCGCACATGCCCCCGGACTGCCGGGACCTCGGGACCACCTCCCCGGATACGCGGGAACCTCTAGAATATGGGGCAGATCACCGCCAGTACCAAGCCAAGGAGTCCTGAAATGATTCTCCGATTTAGACTGCATGGGAGCGGGTACCCGCTCGTCCAAATGTGCTGTATCCCCGAAAACGCCTGCTGTGTCCCCGAAAACGCCGGGAACGACAAAAGTGCTGTGTCCCCAGGAAACCGTGTCCCCCGAAAACGCCGGGAACGAAAAGTGCTGTGTCCCCGGGAACGGGAGGCGCTGGAGGCGAAGGAACAAAGGAACAAGCGATCGGGAAATCGCCGATTCCACTGTCGCTTTTTGTCAACACGCTGTCAAAGTCCGCTGGGCGGGGCGAAACGCTGCACAGTTTCGCTGTTTTTTGTTGACAACGGGGTTCACCGCGGCTGCGAAAATATCTGCTCTGACCGATTGAACAGCACCCACGATGTCAGGATGTACTTGTCGCCGGATTGAGGGACGTGCCCACAGTGAGAATGGGTGAAGTACGCCGGAGCAATCACCATGCGACCGGCCTTAGGGGCAATGCGACTCTGCTGGTAATAAAATTCGGTCTCACCCCCGACTTCGACGTCGTTCAGATAAAACATAAACAGCAGCACTCGATGCAGCGCATCGTTGTCGCCGCCCTCCGGATAGACCTCGCTGTGCACATACGGATAGCCGCCCGCCGACTGTTCATACTTCTGCGCGTTGATCTGACCGATGCGAAACAACCGCTGCAACAGCAGCGGCAACTGCGGCTCGGCCACCACCGCAAAATTGTCAATCGTCACACTGACAATTTCGCCACTGTCCGGATGAGCCAGCTTCAGCCCGAGGCCGCTGATCATGGCCAGCGGGTGTTTTCGCATGTAGTGCATGATACCCTGAGTTGTGGCCTGCATGACGGGCTTCAGCAACGAACGAAACTCGGGGCGTCCCGTCACATTGATGTCCCGGCTGCGTTTCTTCTGCGTATCGACACCGCCACCCGTCTTACCGGCACTCTGGTGCGGAGAACTGTCAAAAGCTGTCAGCCACTGCTGACACAGTTCCGGAGGCAATGCGTTGTCAATCACTTCAATCAAATGCGGCATGGGAACAAAAATCCGACGTCAGATCAGAATACAGAAGCAAACAGCCGGCCGCATTATCTCAGTACCCACCTTTCATGCAACTCAGTTGTCGGACGCGAAGTGCCGCCGCAACTGAGGGACTGGAGACGCGACCTCGGACGCCGCAAACGGCAGCGTGACAGACTGCGGGAAATCACCCGAGGCACTTTATGACAGGATGTCGTGCACAACGTTGCCGTAGACGTCCGTCAGACGGAAATTGCGGCCCGCATACCGGTATGTCAGTTTCGTGTGGTCCAGCCCCAGCAGGTGCAGAATTGTAGCATGCCAGTCGTGCACGTGACATTTGTTTTCCACTGCCGCAGCTCCGTGTTCATCCGTGCTGCCGTAGCTGAAGCCACCTTTGACGCCGCCACCCGCCATCCAGTAAGTGTAGCCGCGATGGTTGTGGTCACGACCGCTGCCGTTTTGAGCATCCGGGGTACGACCAAATTCCCCTCCCCACATGACCAGCGTGTCCTTCAGCAATCCACGCTGGTCCAGATCAGCCAGCAGGCCGGCAATCGGCCGGTCCACTTCACGGCTGCGCGCCTGCAGGTCAGTTTCCAGTCGCGCGTGATGATCCCAGTTTCCATGGTTGATCTCGACAAAGCGAACTCCAGCTTCCACAAAGCGACGTGCCAGCAGGCATTGTCGACCAAAGACCGATGTCTGATTTTCGTCAAGTCCGTACAACGTCTGTGTGGCCTGGCTTTCGGCGGACAGATCCATCAGATCGGGCAGACTGTCCTGCATGCGAAACGCCAGCTCGTAGGATTCAATCACCCCCTCCACTCCGGGCTGCACCTCTTCACGTTCCAATTTCTGGCGATTCAGTTCCTGAATGAAATCCAGTTGCCGGCGCTGCGCGTCCCGTGACATCCGCGGATTGCGAATGTCGGGCAGTGCCGGTGCAGTACCGGCCGCGCGGGCCTGAGCAGGACCACGCTGCACAGACGGTCCGACGCGACTGCCCTGGTACACTGCCGGCAGAAACGCGCTGCCGTAATTCTGCGCTGACGCCGGCGGAGCATTCAGTGCCACGAAGCCCGGCAAACTGTCATTTTCTGTGCCCAGCCCATACAGCGTCCACGCCCCCAGTGATGGCCGCACGAACTGCGCATTGCCGGTGTGCATCTGGGTGACAGCGCGGGGATGAGTGGGCTGATCACAGTGCAGCGAACGGAGCAGGCACAGTTTGTCGGCCTGTTCAGCGAGGCTGGGAAACAGATCGGATATCCAGAGTCCGCTTTGCCCGCGCTGGCGAAACGGTGACACGGGCGCCATCAGTGAACGACGTCCGGCACCAATTGTTTTGCCTGCGTCGGCGATCAGCTGGGGTTTGTAATCAAAAGTGTCAACATGCGACGGTCCCCCCTGCATGCACAGAAAAATCACACGCTTCGCCCGCGGAGGAAAGTGGGTGGGCCTGGGGGCCAACGGCTGAGCGGCCTGCGGCTGAGCCTGTTCCGACGATTCGTCAGCCCGAGCCAGCAATCCGGCCAGAGCCACATAGCCAAAACCTGCCGATGCCGTCTGCAGCAAACGGCGCCGAGTGTCACCTGTGGTTCCTGTCATAACTGACTCCTGATGCTCAATTCACGTAACGAAACTCGGCCGTGGCAAACAGGGCCTGACAGAATTCCGCCAGCCCGACAGAAACATCTGCGGCCTGCAGCAGAAAGCTCTGACTGGCCGCCAGTTCCTGCTCCGTCGCCGCTCGTCCGTAAACCAGTCGGAATGCCAGCTGTATCTGCGAAGTTCGGTCAGCTGACTCCTGCTGCAGTCGACTGGCAAGCACTTCGGACTGTTCGATCACAAACCGATTGTTCAGCAGGTACAAGGCCTGAGCCGGCGTGTTGGACGACTCGCGCTGCCCAATCACCATGCTGGGTTCGGCAAAATCGAAGACTTCGAGCGCACGAGGCAGCAGCCCGCGGGCCACCGGCAAGTACACCGAACGATAGGCCACACTGGCATCAAACGGGTTGCCCTGCACCTGTCCAGGTCGAAATCTGCCAGCGGCCCCACCCAGTTGCTGCAGGCGCCGAGCGAGTGGGCCGCCGGCAGACGTTTCCGGACCATTCGCGGTCGACATACCGAGACCGGCGACGGGGCGGGTTGCGGCAGGTGCCATCACCGTTCCCACCGGGCCGTTCGGGCCCAGTATGGCAGCGGGATACTGAGCCACCATGGACCCGCGCGGTCGCTGCAGATCAAGTCCACCACTGGCAGCCAGCATGCAGTCACGCAGCACTTCGGCCTGCAGCCGTCGCGGCTGAGCGCGCGCAAAGTACAGGTTATCCGGATCCTGCTCAAACCGCTGCCGATTCCAGGCACTGCTCAGGCGATAAGCTCGGCTGCTGACAATCTCACGAATCAGCGTTTTCACCGACCAGCCGTTGTCCATGAACTGAACGGCCAGATAGTCGAGGAGCTGCTGATCCGTGGGCCGCGGCCCCGAGGCTCCGAAGTTTTCTGTCTCCCGGACAATCGCCTCGCCAAACAGGTGGAGCCAGATGCGATTGACCATGACTCGTGCCGTCAGCGGATTGGATTCGTCAGCAATCCAGCGGGCCAGCTGCAGGCGACCGGAACCGTTTGCGGGCATGGCGGCGACAGGCCCACCCAGCACCTGCACGAATCCTCGTGGCACAGTCTGAGCCTGCTGATCAATTTCACCTCGAATCAGCAAGCGGGCATCCTGAGGCTGTGGCCGATCCTGTACTCCCATGCAGACCGTCAGCGGCTGCCCATTTTCATCAACGCTGTTAATGCGTGTCGTCAGCTGAGTTGCCTGCTGATCGAGTATGAACTGATTTGCAGGATTAGCCTGAGGGTTCGTACCACCTGGCTGGGGCCGGAAGGCAGCTCTGCGAGCTTCTGCAGCCTGCTGCTGAACTTCATCACGCCGCCGCAGCAGCTCGGCCAGCTCGTCTTTGGACAGCGGAGTGTCAGACGGGTTGGGATCATCGACCGGCAGGATCAGCAAATTCGAGGGATGCCGATTTCGCTGACTGCGAACGCCTCCAAAACATGTCTCCGTGCTTTGAAAGATGCCGGCAAGGGCATAGTAGTCAGACTGCGGAATCGGATCAAACTTGTGATCATGGCAGCGAGCACAGGCGACAGACACCCCCAGAAACACTCGAGTGGTCACATCGATCTGCTCATCAATCAAATCGGCCTGAAACTGCCGCGGATTCTGCTCGATCAGGGCTTTGGGACCCAGTGCCAGAAAGCCGGTGGCAATCAGCTGGCTGGCCCATTGTTCATCGGTCTTTGCCGCCAGCAGATCACCAGCCAGCTGCTCGCGGACAAACCGGTCATACGGCTTGTCTTCGTTGAACGCGTCAATCACGTAATCCCGATAACGCCACGCGTTGGGTGCCGAGACATCGACTTCCTTGCCGGTGGACTCTGCAAAACGCACGACATCCAGCCAATGGCGTCCCCAGCGTTCACCATACTGCGGTCTGGCCAGCAGCTCATCAGCGGTGGTTTCCACTGCCTGCTGCGGATCCTGCTGCCATGCAGCAGCAAACCGCTGCTGCTGATCAGGGCTGGGCGGCAGTCCGATCAGATCCAGGTACAGGCGTCGCAGCAGCGTCAGGGGTTCTGCATCCGGAGCCGGCTGCAGATTGCGGACGCTATACTGACGTGCCAGTAATCGATCAATGGGGGCTGAGGACCACTGCGTGGCCGGCGGCAACTCCGACCGCTGCGGCATCTGAAAGGCCCAGAAACTGCGACCTTCGGCAATCTTCTCAGGTGTCACTTTCGACTGCACGACCTGCTCCGTGGGGACTCGCGGATCCGGAGCCCCCATTTCGATCCACTGCCGGAAATCGGCGATGACTTCCGGGGGCAACTTTTGGTTGGGCGGCATTCGCAGACCGCGGTAGTTGATGGCTTCCCAGAGCAGACTGGCGTCGAGGTCGCCTGGCACGACGGCGGGTCCCGATTCCCCGCCCACTCGCAGAGCTTCACGACTGGAAACCGACAGTCCGCCGCGAATTCCCTGGCCACCCTCTGTGGAATGGCAGCGCCCGCAGCTGTCCATCAGCACCGGCCGAATCCGAGCTTCAAAAAAACGCTGCTGATCGGGCGAAATGTTCGGCTCATCCGACGCAACAACAGCCCCCTGCGTCGTTACGGGTTCATCACCGCAGGCGGCATTCGCCACACCAGCGACCGGCAGCAGGAATGACAGCCCGTGAATCGCGAGCAGCAGGCGCCCAACTGAGCAGAATTGAAGTGGCAGCAGCATGAGCAAAATCCATGAGATCAGAGACAGCGATGTAACCAGCCGGCGTCCGCAGCAGACACGGGGACGCCTGAGGGCTGGTCGATCACCGCAAACCTTTTCACACTCACTCCCACTCACTCGCCTTCAGGTCGTCCCGGCCGCACGCCTTCGCCACCACCACCCTGCCCTCGACGGCCGCCTTCAGGACGGCCAGCGGGGTTCCGACCGGCGGCGCCAGCCATGCGAGCCATAGCCTGCTGCAGTTCGGTCTTGTCAATTCCACCGTCCTTATTGGCGTCGACGCGTTCGAGATTCTGACGCATGCGTTCGGGAATCTCATCCCCGGTGAGCTTTCCATCTTTATCGGCATCGCGAGTTTCGAACATGCGGGTGAGCATTTCCCCGGTCATCGCTCCACCCGCCTGCCCTTGTCGCCCGGGAGCACCGGGGGTGCGACCTGCGTCCCCGGGGCCACTCTGTGCGGGCCGCAGCTCGTCGGTGCTGAGGGTGCCGTCACCATTCTTGTCCAGTTTGGCCAGAGCTTTGGCGGCGTTTTCGATTTCTGCGGGCGACAGGGATCCATCCTGATCCGCGTCCAGAGCCTGCATCAGGGGTGCCGCGCCCATGCGTTGCCGACCGCCACCACGACCGCCTTCCGGTGCATCCTGGGCGACTGTGGGGAGTGTCATTAAGAGGAAGGCCATGCCGGAGGGAAGGCAGCGTATCACTGACATTTGAGAAGTTCCTGATCACATGGTTGGGATTGACTGAACTGATGGGGGTGAACCGGGCAGGCAGACACTTGCTCATATTTCACCCCCGACATTGTGAAATTCCGACACTGACTGCCTCGAATCCACATGACTTTTGATAATTTTCGGGCACCGGGAACGAATTGTCGGCACCGGGAGTTTGGGATTGGGGGTTTGGGTGACTGCGGGGCCCACATTTCCGGATACAGTTATAGGGAGCGGGGGGTACTTGATGACGTCAGCCGCATTTCAGGAAGATCTGCAGCGACTGCAGCAGTTTGGCCAGACTGCGCTGGCAGATTTGTACGGAGCCAGCCAGCCGCGGCTGGAGCGGATCCTGAGATTCCGTATTGATCCGCGAATTCGCAGTCGGGTTGAGTCTGCGGATGTGCTGCAGGAGGCCTGGCTGACAGCATCGCGGCGTTTGGCCGAGTATCTGCAGCAGCCGACGGTTTCACCATTTGTGTGGTTGCGACAACTTGTTTTGCAAACTCTGGTGGACATGCATCGGCACGAGTTTCGGCAGCGGCGTGATGCGGGGCGGGAGCTGCATCTGGCAGCGGCCGGCCCGGTGGGCGACACCAGTTTGTCAATGGCCGAAGTGCTGCTGGCTCAACTGACATCCCCCAGCGGTCGACTGGTACGGGCGGAGGAAGTTCAGCAACTGCAGCAGTCGCTGGATGCGTTGCCGGAGCTGGACCGTGAGGTTCTGGCGCTGCGGCATTTCGAGCAGTTGAGCAATCAGCAGACAGCGGAGGTACTGCAGCTGACGCCGACGGCGGCCAGTAATCGGTACGTGCGTGCCGCAGCAAGGCTGGCGGAGATTCTGCGGAGCCGGGAGTCGGAGCAGGCTTGAAAGTCAGTTCAACAGGAACTCCAGAGGGTCCATCTGATGAGCACTGCGAACGAACAGCCTGATGAACAGCGGCACCCGGTGGAGATGCTGGCGGAGGAATTTGCAGAGCGTCTGCGCGGGGGCGAGTCACCGGAGGTGGAGGATTACTGTCGGCGTCTGCCTGAGCACGCCGATCTGCTGCGTGCGGTGCTGTCCACGGTCCTTGCGACGGAGCGTGTCAGCGGGCAGCAGTCTGCGGCAGCGAACTGTACGCTGACCGACGGAGCGCTGAAGATGCCTCAGACAGCAGGTGACTTTCAACTGCTGCGGGAGATTGGCCGAGGTGGCATGGGCGTGGTGTATGAGGCCTTGCAGAAGTCGTTGAAACGGCGTGTGGCGCTGAAGGTGGTGAATCAGCTGATTGCCGGTTCAGAGAAGCAGTTGCGGCGATTTCGGCGGGAGGCAGAGTCGGCAGCGAGTCTGCATCACAGCAACATTGTCCCGGTGTACGGCTTTGGCGAGGATCAGGGGCTGCAATTCTATGCGATGCAGCTGATTGAGGGTGCGACGCTGTCCGAGGTGCTGGACAGTCTGCGGGAACTGGGCCATTCGGCCTCGCCGACGTCAGCCTCCGTCGGCCATCGCTGCCTGCGTGCAGGCACGGCGGCCAGGCGACTGCTTAGTTCTGCGGAACAGCCCGCGTGTCGTCCTGAGTCACGGGCCGATCGTACGGCGGACCTGTCGGCAGTTGCGGCAGATTTGACTGATCCGGGACGCACAGTGGTGGCTGCTGCAGCGGATTCTGCGCACGGTGACTTTCAACTGACACA
This sequence comes from Planctomyces sp., assembly GCA_005791255.1. Lineage (GTDB taxonomy): Bacteria > Planctomycetota > Planctomycetia > Planctomycetales > Planctomycetaceae > SXXK01. The sequence continues at coordinate 1,358 of SXXK01000213.1, read as the reverse complement.
GGCCGTGCCGGCAGCGACATTTTCGGACGAACGGCTGACGGCTTCCGGGAAGCTGGCGGGGGATCGCGGGCTGCTGTTGCCTCCCGAGTATTTTCGGAACGTGGCAAGGCTGACGGCTGCTGCGGCCAATGGCCTGCATTATGCTCATGGCCAGGGCATCCTGCATCGCGATATCAAGCCGGCCAATCTGCTGCTGGATGCGGATGGAACCATCAGGATTGCGGATTTCGGTTTGGCGCGGGCGGTGGAGCCTGACGCACAAACTCAGACGGGGGATATTGTCGGGACGCTGCGATACATGGCTCCGGAGCAGTTGCGGGGACAGGCGGATCCGCGGACGGATGTGTATGCTTTGGGTCTGACGCTGCAGGAGTTACTGACTCTGGAACCACCGGGAATTCCCCTGATGTCAGCGAGCGGGCAGCGGGAGGCCGTATCGCTGCGTGCAAAGCGACCTGAGATCCCGCGGGATCTGGAAACGATTGCGCGGAAAGCCTGCAGTGCGGAACCGGAGCGGCGATACCAGACGGCCGCGGAATTTGAGGCCGACCTGCGGAGATTTCTGGAAGATCGTCCGATCATGGCGCGTCCGGCGGGGATTGCCGAGCGATTGTGGCGCTGGTCGCGCCGCAATCCTCAGCTGGCAGCGATGTCGGCAGCGACTTTGTTGCTGATGCTGTCGGTGGTGGTAATTCTGGCAGTCAGCAATCGGCGGATCCAGCGGTTGCTGACAGCGCGGGACAATCAGTACAGCCGGGCCGAGCAATCGCTGCAGCAGAAGGCGGAGGCACTGCAGGAGGCGGATCGTGAGCGGGAGCGTGCGGAAAAAAATCTGCGGCTGGCAGTGACGGCGTTCGAGGAAGTGTTTGCAAACATTGCCGCCCGCGGTCGAGCGGAAGTGCTGCTGGAGGAGATCAGTGGCGAGGAGTCGATTGAGGAGTCGGCGGCGGTGCTGAGCGCGGCCGACGTGACGTTGCTGGAAACTTTGCTGGGATTCTTTGACCGACTGGCGGCAGAGAATTCGCGGAATCTGGGACTGACGGCAGCGGAATCGCGACGTCGCGTGGGCGACATTCAGCGGCAGCTGGGACGACTGGAAGATGCGGCGAGGTCTTATCAGCAGGCGCTGGAGGTGTGTCGCGGGGCCGAGCTGTCGGGGGACACAGCACTGGTGGAGTCGGGGGACACAGCACTGGAGTCCGCGAGCACTGCACAGGTGTCGCAGGCGCTGGTGGAGGCTCGAATTTTGCACGAGCTGCAGCAACTGGAGCTTCGGCGGGGCAATCTGCCGGCAGCTCTGCAGGCACTGCAGCAACTGCGCGTGGTGCTGGGGCCGAAGACCGCAGCCGGGAATTCCG
>SXXK01000212.1 GCA_005791255.1 Planctomyces sp. | reverse complement strand
CATCCCGCGGTTTACATCATGCTGCTGCCTGCGATGGGTATGGTATCTGACATGCTGGCATGTATGTGCCGGAAGCCCGTGTTTGGTTACAAGCCGATGGTCTATTCGATGGCGGCCATTGCCGGGCTGGGTTTCATCGTCTAGGGCCACCATATGTTCACCAGCGGCATGAATCCGGCGTTGGGCATGACGTTCATGACATCAACTATGATGATTGCCCTGCCCTCCGCCATCAAGGTGTTTAACTGGATCGGAACGATCTGGGACGGCAACATTCAGTTTAATGCCGTGTTCCTGAACTGTGCTGCATTTGTGGCATTGTTCATCGTGGGCGGGCTGAGCGGGATTTTCATGGCCGCTGTCCCGGTGGACATTTATTTCCACGATACGTATTTCATTGTGGCACACTTCCACTATGTACTGTTTGGGGCGACGTTGTTTGGTGTCTTCGCCGGGGTTCAGTTCTGGTTCCCGAAGATGTTTGGTCGCCAGATGCATGATGGTGTTCAGAAGGTGCATTTTGTGCTGACGTTTATTGGAATGAACGGAACGTTCTTCCCAATGCACCTGCTGGGTATCGCGGGTATGCCTCGTCGATATGCCGATCCCTATCTGCACGGCTACCTGGAGCATTTGCTGCCGATGAATCAGTTCATGACGATCTCGGCGATTGTCATGGGTTTTGCTCAGTTCCTGCTGTTGGGCAATTTCTTCTTCAGCATGTTTTACGGGAAGAAGGTTGGCAGGAATCCCTGGGGTGCGAATGGGCTTGAGTGGTCGGCACCCAGTCCTCCGGGGCACGGTAACTTCGATGTTCCTCCGGTTTGTTATCGTGGCCCGTACGAGTATTCGGGGCCTGAGTCGGAGGCGCTGGGGCAGGACTTTATTTTGCAGACCACAGCTCCACCAACTGGTGTGAAGGCCGTGGCAGCACATCACTGACAACTGTCGGCCGGGGAGAGTATCGTGCGGTCATCCGCCCCATCCTGTTCATCTCTGCTGAGACGGCTGGCGACAGCGACCTGTCTGGTCGCTTTGCTGCCCATCGGGATGGGATCACTCGTGACAACCATGAAGGCCGGGATGGCCTTCGCGGACTGGCCGTCCTCGGACGGTCAGAACATGTTGTTGTACCCGTGGCTGAGTGATTTCCGGGTGAATAACGAGAAGTTTGTCGAGCATGGGCACCGTCTGGCGGGAGTATTGATAGGGATGGTGTCCGTGGCGCTGGCCTGTGCGGGTTGGCGCGAGGGTGGCCGGCATCGCGGGTGGACGCTGGGGATTTTGCTGGCAGTGATTGCTCAGGGCGGTCTTGGCGGGGCGCGAGTGCTGTTTGATCGTGGTACTCTGGCGATGCTGCACAGCATTACCGGAGCCTGCTTTTTCTCGTTCTGTCTGATTTTCAGGCTGTCGCTGCTGGATGGCTGGCGAGCCTGGATGCGGCAGTCGGATTCGCGTTTCAGCGTCAACGGATTCGCCTTCAGTCTGCTGGCTCCGCTGGTGGTTCTGGCTCAGTATGTCCTTGGCGGCGCATTGCGGCACCTGCATATTTTGCGAACTGAGCACGTGTTATCGGCGGTCTTCGTGACTTTGGTGTGTGTGGCGGCAGCGTGGCACTTGCTGACTGCTTCGCACCGCCTGCTGCGGTATTGTGGCATTTTCGTTGTGGCGGCTTTGAGCACGCAGGTGCTGCTGGGGCTTGGTGCGCTGGCGACAAGATTTGGTGCAGGTGCTGTGGGCTATGTGGCTGTCTCCGGTTCTTTTGAGCAGGCATTCGTGTGCAGTCTGCACACAGTGACGGGAATGTTTTTGTTTGCTGCCACCAACTGCAGTGCACTTTCGGTGCTCCGTCTGCGGGCTGCGGGGCGGTTGACCGGCTTGACGGTGACCCAGGCTGATCTGCTTCGCGGAGGTGCGGCATGAGCGCAGTCGCAGGTCAGGCAGATACTGTTGGGTTGTCGATTTCGGGCCGCTGGTCTGATTATCTGCAAATGTCCAGGCCTCGTATTCTGGTGATGTCTGCTGTAGCTGTCCTGGCGGGTTATGTGCTGGCTTCGCCGGTGATCGACTGGCTGATAGCGGCGATTGCTGTGTTTGGCATTCTTTGTCTGGTGGCCGCTTCCAGTGTGCTGAATCAGGTCTGGGAAGCCGGGCGTGACGCCCGAATGAAGCGCACGACTGGTCGTCCGGTTGCCAGTGGACGTGTAAGTCGGTTTGAGGGAGTGTGTTTTGGGGTAGCGCTGGCCGTTCTGGGTGGCGTTGTGCTGTGGTGGTGTGTGAATCCTTTGACGAGCGTGGCTTCGGTACTGACGATGCTTTGTTATGTGCTGGTGTACACTCCGTTAAAGCCTTATTCGGCCTTGTGCACAACGGTGGGTGCGGTTCCGGGCGCGATGCCGGGGGTGTTGGGCTGGTTTGCCGCCGGAGGATCCGTGGGTGCTGAGGCTCTGGCTTTGTTTGCTGTGTTTTTCGTGTGGCAGTTCCCGCATTTTCTGGCGATTGGCTGGATTTACCGGAATGAGTATGAGCAGGCCGGATTGCGGATGCTGCCATCGTTCTCGGATGGTGGTTGGCGTACTGGTATCGTGGCTCTCGTGTATGCCGTGTTATTTGTACCTGTCGCCTGTCTGCCTCGGTATGCGGGACTTGCCGGTGGCGGTTATCTGGCAGCGTCACTTGTCCTGTCGAGCGGATATTTGTGGCTGACGTGGCGATTTTTCTGCGAGAGAACGGATGGCCGGGCAAGGCAACTGATGGCCGGGTCCTTGATATGTCTGCCGGTGTTGCTGATTTGTCTGGTGTTTGATTTTCTGAGGCTGACGGTTTGACCCGGGTCGGGCGTTGGCGGATTCGTGGTGCCTCTGGATTCTGATTGGTACTGAATTTATGTCTCACACTGCAAAAGCACCTGCTCTGAGGATGGGGATTCCTATTCCGAATTCAAAACTCGGGATGTGGCTGTTCCTGGGCACAGAGATCATGTTTTTTACGGCCTTTATTGGCTCGTATATTGTGCTGCGTCTTGGTTCGAACGGCTGGCCGACGAGGTATGAAGACACCCACATCAATGTGCTGCTGGGTGGTATCAACACGTTCGTGCTGATCGTGTCCAGTTACTGCGTGGTGGTGGCTCATGAGGCGATGGCTCAGAAAAGTTTCGCTCGGGCGCGGGGTTATCTGTGGGTCACGACGATCCTGGCATTTCTGTTTCTGGGGATTAAGGGCATCGAGTACAAGGGGAAGATTGATCATGACATTCTTCCGGGGCGGATTCCGGAAACATCATCTCAGGCGATGGTGAAGGTTGCTGACCAGCTGGAAGAGCTGGTACGGGAGCGGTTTCATGCTTACACGCATGCGGATGTGATCAAAGCGGAGCGTCCTGCTGACATCATCGGTATTGCTCCGCTGGTGCAGGCACTGCCCTCAGCCGAGCGCCCCAGTTCCCTGACGGATGCTGAGTTTAAGGCCTTCCAGGCCTCGTCAGTGGTGGATTACGCTTTGTTTCAGCAGTGGCTGGATCTGAAGCAGCACATTGTGGCTGACGTTTCTCTGGACAGTCCAGCTTTGACGGCGGATTACCTTGCCAAACGCGAAGAGTTGGCAGAGGGTGCCAGGTTGCCGGCACTGAAGCTTGAGGAAGTCCGGGAGCGTCTGGCCAGATTGAAAACCTCAGGGCCTCTGAAGGTCAAGGCTGGTGACGCATTGCCGGAGCAGTCCGGATCGCCGGAACAGGCTGCGGCGACTGGAGATGCCGGTCAGGATGCGGTGACGGCTCTGAACACCCAAATGGCGGGCCTGATTTCTGCCCGGGTTTTCGATCCTCACCCGATGGTCTACGGCAATATCTTTGCTTCATGTTACTTCATTATGACTGGGTTCCATGCGATTCACGTAATTGTGGGTATGATCCTGTTTGGAATGGTGTTGAAGCAGGGCAGCAGTCTGAACGAGCGGTGGACTGACTGGGTTGAGAACAGCGGTCTGTACTGGCACTTTGTTGACCTTGTCTGGATTTTCCTGTTTCCGCTGCTGTACATTATTTGAGCGGTTGTTGCTGTTTTCCTCAGTTTGTTTCCACTGGTCTGCGGGCCCAACATGTCACACGATGATCACCAGACGCATCACGTCAATTATTTGGCTGTATTTTTTGTGCTTTGCGGCTGCACGGGTTTGTCGGTGCTGTTCGACGTGCTGTCGATGCCCAAAGGAGTGACGATTGTTCTGGTGCTGGCGGTTGCCTGTGCCAAGGCCATGAGCGTGATGATGTACTTCATGCACCTGAAGTTTGAGGGGAATTGGAAGTACGTATTGTTGGCTCCCACGACGATCCTTGCGATTGGACTGCCGATCGCATTGTTTCCGGACATAGGGCGGTCCTATTACATTAACGCGGCGCCGCAGGTGACATCGTGGGCTGACGAGGTGGCTGAGTACGAGCGCGAGCACGCTGCAGCGACCGAAGGTGGGGCTCACTGACCATTGATCAGCACGGGTGGGCCGATTACGGCGGGAGCAACAAAGGTTGCTCCCTTTTTTATTTGATATCAGGCCGTTTCGGGGGACTGCCAGTCCGGTGCGGTGTAGTCCGGCGGGAATGTTTTCAGCAGCTGGTGTGGGCGGAAGGAGCTTTTGTATTTCATGGACTGACAGTCGGAGATGAAGTAGCCCATGTAGAGCCACTGGAGGCTGCGACTGCGGGCGTGCTGCAGTTCCTGAAGAACAGACCATGTACCCAGCCCGGCTTGTCTCCATTCCGGTGCATGGTAGAAGTAGATGCTGCTCAGGCAGCTTTCGGTGATATCCACCAGGCCCAGTCCGATCAGTTGTCCGGCGTGACGGTATTGAAATTCGCGGGCGAATGAAAAGTTGCCATCGATGAATGACTCGTAGTAGTCCTCCCGGGTGATCTCGCGAAAAGGCCAGCCCCGTCGGTGGTGCATATCGCTGTGGTAGCTGTTGTAGAGTGCGATATGTTCGGGGGTGAGAGTCGGTTGCTGAATGGTGATTTGGATCTGCTGCTGATCGAGTTGTTCACGGCAGCGTCTTTGGCTGCGGGAGGGCTGGAAATGCGGGACGGAGATGCGCAGTCCCTGGCAGGCGCTGCAGGCCGGGCAGGCGGGGCGAAACAGGACTCGCCCGAAACGACGCCAGCCGCGTTCCAGCAGTTGTTCGTATCGGCTTTCCGGGAGTCGGCGTGCCAAACGCCAGATCATGCGGCTTGTCTGGCCGGGCAGGTACGAGCATTCGTCCTCGGTGCCGGCCAGTTCCAGTTCTGTGACTGGTAGTTCGGACGTGACGTCGGGGTCGGACATCTGTAGAGTTCCCGGAAGACGCAATCGTCAGCGAGTGGAGCAGAGCGTTCCCTGCTGTCGACCTTAAGGATTGTCGCCGTTTTCGGCTGTGAGTCTACAGGCAGGGCGGTTGAACCGCTGGAATTCACGGTGTTTGGTGCTGGAATCCGGGGAGGAACGTTCAGTGCATGGTCAGTTGTTATCTGCTGTTCAGGGAATGCTGCGTGGTCAGGATCTGACTGCTGCGGAGTGTTCTGCCTGCATTGGTGTGATCATGGATGGTGAAGCGGAGGCTTTGGATATTGCTGCATTTCTGACTGCGCTGAGTATGAAGGGGTTGCGTGCGAGTGAGTTGTCCGGTGCGGCATCGGCAATGCGGGCTCGTTCGTCAAGAATTCGGACAGGAAGGTCTCCATTGATCGACACCTGTGGGACGGGTGGCGACGAGTTGCAGACATTCAATATCAGCACGGCGGCGGCGATTGTGCTTTCCGCCTGTGGTGCGTCGGTGGCGAAGCACGGGAATCGCAGTGTTTCCAGTCGCAGTGGTTCAGCGGATGTGCTGGAGCATCTTGGTGTGAGTATTGGCCTGACGGCGGACGAGGCGGGGGAATGTTTGGATGATCTGGGACTGGCTTTCTGTTTTGCACCGTTGCTGCATGGTGCGATGAAGCATGCGGCACCGGTGAGAAAGCAGCTGGGGTTTCCGACGATCTTTAACCTGCTGGGGCCATTGACGAATCCGGCGGGTGCTGAGTATCAGTTGCTGGGTGCTGCGAGTGACGAGCGTGCGGAACTGCTGGCGGAGGCATTGCGGGTCTTGGGTGGTCGGCGAAGTCTGGTGGTGTGTGGTAACAATCAACTGGATGAGGTTGCATTGTGGGGTCGGACGCTGGTGCTGGATGTGTGCGATGGGGAGGTGAGTCGTCAGTACTGGACGGCAGCGGACCTGGGTTTGCCGGAGTGTGATGTGGCAGATCTGCGGATAGCCGGAGCGGATCAGAGTGCAGCGGTGATCCGAGATGTGTTTGCGGGGGCAGTTGGTCCGGCCAGTGATATGGTGCTGGCGAATGCCGGGGCGGGTTTGTATGTGCTGGGCAGGGTGAAGAGTCCTTTGGAGGGCGTAATGCTTGCGAGATCGGCTGTTGTGTCCGGGGCTGCCGGGCGGCAGCTGGAGCGGCTGGTGATGTGGACGTCGCGGGCTGTGACGCGGCGATCCGGCTGATGCGTTTGTTGATCTCTGAGTATCGGTGATCTTTGCGGTTGGGGACAGGGTGCGGAGAGCAGAGATGGCAATGGGACTTCCGGATGAGGCGACACTGCGCGAGTTGCTGGGCGGTGTATACAGCGGCAGCGGACAGCTGGAGCGTGCCCTTGCGGGGCTGCGCAGTCTGGGCTTGCAGCAGGGGTCTGTGGGAAGTCAGATGGGGGATTGTGATCTGGATTTGCTGAGGGAGGATCGGTGTGGTTTTCCGGAGGTGATCTATGGTCCTGGAAAGCCTGCGGATCTGGTGGTCAGGATACTGCAGCGGCAGGCGGAGTATGGTCAGGATTCCCTGGTAACTCGGGTGTCCGGTGAGCAGCGGGACGCGGTTCTGGGGGCGATTCCGGGCGCCATATGGAATTCCGTGGCGCGGACGATCCGTGTCAGTCGAGACGGTGTGGGTGATCGCGACTGTGGAGCGGTGCTGGTGGTATCGGCGGGCAGCAGCGACTTGCCGGTGGCAGAGGAGGCGGCAGAAACGGTGCGATGGATGCGCGTTCCGGTGCGATTGATTCAGGATGTGGGTGTTGCGGGGCCGCACAGGCTGCTGCAGCATGTTGCGGAGTTTCGTCGGGTGGCGGCGATTGTGTGTGTGGCGGGAATGGAAGCTGCGTTGCCATCGGTGCTGGGTGGGTATGCTGCATGTCCGGTGATTGGTGTGCCGACGTCTGTGGGTTATGGTGCTTCACTGGGTGGCTTAACGGCGATGCTGTCGATGCTGACCTGTTGTGCATCGGGTGTTGTATGCGTGAATATTGATGCGGGCTTTAAGGGGGGGTATGTGGCCGGTATGATTGCCTCGAGAACATCGGCGGCTTCCGTCGCAGGCTGATTCATGAACAAAATTGGTTTTTTGCAGGGTCTGAGTTCTGCGGGGCGACGAAGTGCAGAGGTGTTTTCAGGGCAACAGTCTGACGCGGGGGCGATAGCATGTCCGGGTGCGGCCGAAATCGAAGTGGCAGTGTGCTGCTGGCCTGTGTGCTGGTTTCGCTGTGCGGTCAGTTTTGCTGCAGCGGTCGCGCTGAGGGGCAACAGCCCAGGGCTGCTGATGTGGCTTATGATTCCCTGACACTGGTAATTCTGGGGCCAGTGGGCCCGGTCATGGTGGATGTGCAGATCTCGGTGGGCAACAGGGCCTATCGGGACTGGATCAGCGGATTGCTGGCAAGGGTTCTTGATGCCGATGCGGACGGCCGGCTGGGTGCGGCAGAGCTGTCCGGGCTGTCTCCTCGTGTGCGAGCATTTGCCGGAATCACATCTGCCGCGGACTTTCCGACGGGGGACGCCGGGGGCTTATCAGCATCGCAGTTTCGCAGTTGGTTCAGTGCCCGAATTCCGCGTCTGCTGGACCTCGTTGCTCAGCCGCAGCCGGCCGATGATGCTGTCCGCCTGGTTGCGCTGCTGGATCTGAATGGTGATCTGGCGGTGTCGGAGTCGGAATTGCTTTCGGCGACGAGGACACTGCGTTTTCGAGATCTGGATGATGACGAGACCTTCGCGCTGGCTGAGCTCATGCCGTATCGGGATCCGCTCAGTCAGGACGCTGCGGTGCGTCCTGAGGTGCTGTCTCTGCCCTTTTTGCATGTCGGCGATGAGCGTTCAGTGGCTGATACTGCGGCTCGTCTGTTATTGCGATATGGTCGTGACGGAGTGTTACCGGCAGCCACTTTGAGGCTGTCCGGAGCTGCCGCAGAGGGGCATCTGTCGGATGACGGTTTGCGGGCCTTTCTGCGGGCTCCTGCCTGTCATCTGGTGCTGAAGTTTCGTTTGTCGGACAAAGCAAATCTCAGTGATGTTGAAGCGTTTCCGGCACCGGGGGCAGATACGTTTTGTCAGGTGGAGAAAGTGGGGCGAGGTCGGCTGATGCTGAAGCTGGATGGGATGCGGATGCAGTTGGTTGCTCGCGGAGGCGGTGCGAATGATCGAATGATGTCGAAGGGCTACATCGGTCAGGAGTTTTCAATGGCGGATGCGGATCGCAGTCAGGAACTGAGTGCTGATGAATTCAGCGGACTTTCTGCCAGTCTGGCCCGAGCAGGGGCGAATCTGGAGTTTGCGGCAGTGGATCAGGACAACAGCGGGGGATTAAGTCGGAAGGAGCTGTTCCGCAGTCTGGACAGTGAGCAGGCGGTTGTTTCGGGGCGGGTGGAAATGACGGTTGAGCAGAGTGGTCGTACTCTGTTCAGCCTTCTTGACGTGAATCGCGACCGTCGACTGACGCGACGTGAAATTCGTGCCGGGCAGTCGGTATTGAGACAGTTTGACGTGAATGCCGATGGTCTGTTTTCTGAGCTTGAGCTGGGGACTGAGTATTCGCTGTCGATCGGTCTGGGTCGTTCGGAGTATCGTCGGGCATCTGCGGATATGGCGATGAATGCAGCGATGATGCCGGGAGCGGCGGATGCGGTTCTGCCGGGGACCGGCAATCTGGCGGGGCCGTTGTGGTTTCGTCGGATGGACCGCAATCAGGATGGGGATGTGTCTCCGCGGGAATTTCCTGGGACAGCAGTTCAGTTTCAGCAACTGGATACAGATGCGGATGGTCTGATCAGTTCCGCGGAGGCAGGATTGGCGGGCAGCGGAAAACCGGCAGCGGCGGATACGGGAAACTAGCTGTCAGTCGACTGCAGCCAGCGGCGCAGCCAATCCTGCATTTCCCAGAGTGTGTGTTCGATGCTTTCGCGAGCTATGCAGGAGTGTGATTCGAGCGGCAGCATGACGAGTCGAGCGATACCTCCTGTGCCTCGGATGGCCTGATAGAGTCGTTCGCTTTGCTGGGAATGT